>JABDLY010000024.1 GCA_013001755.1 Sphingomonadaceae bacterium | reverse complement strand
GAATATTGTCGAGTTACCGCTGCCGAACCCATGGCGGGAAATTTTTGTCTACAGCCCGAAAATCGAGGGCATTCATTTGCGGTTTGGAAAAGTTGCCCGGGGCGGCTTGCGCTGGTCCGACCGGCGCGATGATTTCCGCACCGAGATTCTCGGCCTGATGAAGGCGCAACTCGTCAAGAACGCCGTCATCGTACCGACCGGTGCCAAGGGCGGCTTTTATCCGAAAAACCTCCCCAATCCTGCCGAAAATCGCGATGCATGGATTGCCGAAGGCACCGAATGCTATCGGATGTTTATCCGGACGTTGCTGTCGGTGACCGACAATCTGGTCGACGATGCAGTCGTCCACCCCGGCGATGTTGTGATCCGCGACGATGACGATCCCTATTTCGTTGTCGCCGCCGACAAGGGCACCGCCTCCTTCTCCGACGTCGCCAATGCGATTGCCACCGAACGCGGCTTCTGGCTCGGCGATGCCTTTGCGAGCGGCGGTGGCCATGGTTATGATCACAAGGCGATGGGGATTACCGCCAAGGGCGCCTGGGTCTCGGTCCAGCGGCATTTCCTCGAAATGGGCGTCGATGTGCAGACCGACACGATCCGTGTCGCCGGTTGCGGCGATATGTCGGGCGATGTGTTCGGCAACGGGATGCTGCTTTCCAGGGCGCTCCAACTCGTCGCGGCCTTCGATCATCGCGATATCTTCATCGATCCCAATCCCGATCCGGAGAAAAGCTGGGACGAGCGCAAGCGATTGTTCGATCTGCCGCGCTCGTCATGGGAGGATTATGACGAAAAGCTGATCTCCAAGGGCGGCGGCATTTTCTCACGCAGTTTGAAGGAGATACCTCTAACCGACGAAATCCGTGAGCTTTTGAATATCGAGGATGAATCAATGCGGCCGTCGCAGCTGATCGGCGCGATATTGAAGGCCGAGGTCGATCTGCTCTGGTTCGGCGGTATCGGCACCTATATCAAGGCGGCGAACGAGGCGCATATAGAGGTCGGCGACCCGGCCAATGACAAGGTCCGCGTCAACGGCAAGGACGTCCTGGCCAAGGCGATCGGCGAGGGCGCCAATCTCGGCCTGACCCAGGCGGGGCGAATAGAATTCGCTTCGCATGGCGGACGGCTCAATACCGACTTTATCGACAACAGCGCCGGCGTCGATTGCTCGGATAACGAGGTCAACATCAAGATTCCGCTCAATCGGCAGATGGCCGAAGGAAATCTGAGCTTCGAAGATCGCAACGAACTGCTTGTGTCGATGACCGACGAGGTCGCCGCGCTCGTTCTCGAAGACAATCGACTGCAAACGCTTGCCCTGTCGCTGGCCGAACAGGATGGCGGCGAAGGCCTGCCGAGCCAGGTTCGCATCATCGAGATCCTGGAAAACGCCGACCGGCTCGACCGGGCGGTCGAAGGCCTCGATACGAGCGAAGATTTGCTGCGCCGCAAACAGGACGATCGCGGCCTGACCCGACCCGAACTTTCGGTCCTGCTCGCGCATACCAAACTGGTCCTCCAGGATGCCGTCGAAAACACCGACCTGACCAGCGATCCGATGTTCGATCCGCTGTTGCGCGGCTCCTTCCCCGCCGCAATTCGCGAACGCTTTCCCGAAGCGATCGGCAGCCATCGGCTGCGCGCGGAAATTATCGCGACGAAGATCGCCAACCGTGTCGTCAATCGCATCGGTTTCATCATGCCGCTCGAGCTCGCGGAAGAAGAGGGCGTCGAACTCTCGCGCATCGCCGTCGCCTATTTCGCTGCCGACCAGCTTTTCGATCTCGAGACGCTTTGGACGGATATAGAGCGCGCCGATATATCGGAGCAGGAACGGCTCCGCCTGTTCAACATGGCGCAAACCAATCTGCGGATGCCGCTTGCCGATCTTATCCGCGTCAGCGACGCCACAACCATGCCAAGCGAGCTGGCCGAAAGGCTCGGCCCGGGCGTCGAACGCATAAACATCGCGCTCGACGAATTGCTCAAGGACGAGTCGCGCTCAATGGCCGCATCGATGCACGAGCAAGTCGCCGATATCGACGTCGATAGCGCACTCGTGGACCGGATCGTGCGGGTGATGGACCTGAAGGGCGCGGTTCCGATGGCCGATCTCGGCGCGCGGTTGGATGTTAGCGAACTCGATATTGCGCGCGCCTATACGAGGCTCGGTGAAGCGCTCGGACTCGATTGGGCAAACGCGACCGCCTTGCGCTTCGGCTCGAGCGATCCGTGGGAAAAATTGCTTGCCGCCAATCTCAGCCGCGATTTCGAACAGCTGCGGCTCGATTTTCTCGGCCGTACCAATACGCGCGACCCGATCAAGGATGTCGAAAACTGGCTACGGCTCCATGCCGACCGCGTGAAGCAGTTCACCGATCTCGTAGCCCGCGCGAAGCGCGCTGCTGCCCCAAGCGCAGCCATGCTCGCGCAAATCGGCGCTCAGGCTCGAATTCTGCTCGGCCGCGACAGCTAGTCTCTCTCAAGTGCCTCGCGGTACAGCCAGGCGCGGATTGCGCTTGCGAGATTGGGCGGATCGCTGGCTTCGAGCCGCTCGGCGTCGATATCCGCAATGATCGCGCTGAGCGGCAGTTCGCGTTTCTCCGCAGCAAGCTCCAGCCCGCGCCAGAAGAGCGGTTCGAGCGTGATCGAGGTTGGATGTCCTGCAATCGTCACG
This sequence comes from Sphingomonadaceae bacterium, assembly GCA_013001755.1. GTDB lineage: Bacteria > Pseudomonadota > Alphaproteobacteria > Sphingomonadales > Sphingomonadaceae > Parasphingopyxis. Next base: position 54,938 of record JABDLY010000024.1, on the reverse strand, counting down.
CTGCGTTTGACGGGCGGGTGATAGTGTCGTGACATCACCCGGCACCGCCGCGATCAATACATATGCTGCCCGCCATTGATCGACATCGTCGATCCGGTGACGAATCCAGCTTCATCGGAACAGAGGAAAGCCACACCGCGCGCGATTTCTTCGGCCTGGCCCAAACGGCCCACCGGTATCTTGGCGACGATCTTTTCGAGCACAGGTTCGGGCACCGCCGCGACCATATCGGTGTCGATATAGCCCGGCGCCAGCGCGTTGACGGTTATGCCCGCCCTTGCGCCTTCCTGCGCCAGCGCTTTGGTGAAGCCGTGGATGCCCGATTTGGCCGCAGCATAGTTGACCTGACCATATTGCCCTCCCTGGCCGTTAATCGAGCCGATATTGACGATCCGGCCCCAGCCGCGTTCCTTCATCCCGGGAAAGCAGGCCTTGGCCATATTGAAACAGCCGCCAAGATTGACGCGCATCACCTCGTGCCAATCCTCATAACTCATCTTGGCGAGCGTGCCGTCGCGCGTGATCCCGGCATTGTTGACGAGAACGTCTATCGGGCCGATTTCCTCGGCAACCCGCGCGCAGCCTTCCTGACACGCTTCATGATCGCCAACATCCCATTTATAGGCGGCAATGCCGGTCCTGTCGGTAAACGCCTTGGCCCTTTCTTCGTTGCCGCCGAAATTCGCGGCGACCGTCATTCCCTGATCTTTGAGCATCACCGATATCGCTTCGCCGATGCCGCGCGTTCCGCCCGTTACAATTGCCGTTTTCGCCATGTGCGTGTCCTCTTCCTGTCTTTGGTCATTTTCTAGGAAGCGCGCGGGAGCCGCGCAAGTTCCGCGAACGGAAGGTAGCGTTTGGCGAAACGTTAACCGCGCTGGCCGGATGAACGGGTGTCGATCGGCGCATTCGTAAAGCGGTCGTTAACCACGTCGGTCAGGCTGGCGATTACCGAATTCAGCTAAGCGGCAATGATGAATATCCGAAAACCCCATCCGGACGCGGCCGACGACACTGCAAATGACGGCTGGCTCGCGAGCCTTGGACTGGCGTCGTCGGACAATCCGTTCGCGATCGAAGCGCAGACTGCCAAGGTAAGACGCACCGCCGCGCTCTGGCCGGCCGTTGTCTATGCGCAGCTCATCGCGGTTGCGCTTGTTTTTACCGCGATGATCATCATCGGTGACTATGACCTGCTCGCCTTTGCCAGTCTTTCCGCGGCGCCGATGGTCGCGCTGTCGATATTCGGATTTTTGCTGTTTCGCGCGCGCGCCTTTTGGAAGCGCCGGCCGGATCAGCAGGTCAAACTCATCATGCCGATCGCGGGCGCCCTCGGCATATGCCTTGCGGTATTGGGCTGGCAGGTCGGCAAATTGCCCGATGGCAATCTGGCGATGATCGGCCTCGTCGCCATATTTGCCGCGGCGATCGTCATTCTGGTCGCCTTGTTGTCGACCCATGCCGCAATGTTAGTCTTTGCCGCCGCGTCGATCGTCACGGCGATCTCGCTGTCTGGCAGTTCGGTGGTGGCAATCGTCGGGGTCGCTCTCCTCGCCTGCCTTTGGGCAATGAGCCTGACCCAGGCGCATTTCGACCATTATCTCAACCGGCGGCATCAGATCGAGGTCAACAAGAGCCGGCGGGCCAATCGCCTGATCGCCGAGTTCGAGGCCAACGGCCATGGCTGGTTCTGGGAAACCGATCGTTCGGGCAATCTCGTTTATCTAAGCGCAAACCTGTCGCAGACGCTTGGCCGCGATGTCGGCGATCTGATCGGCTGTCCTTTTTCCGAGCTGATGATGAGCGGCGGCGATGCACAGGATGGCGAACGGGCGCTCGGCTTTCATCTGTCGACGCGAAGCGCCTTCAGCGATGTTTCGGTTCGCGCGGCGGTCGACGAGGAAGAACGCTGGTGGTCGGTCACCGGGCGGCCGATCATCGATTCGCTCGGCCGGTTTCGCGGCTATGCGGGAACGGGTGCCGATCTGACCGAAAAGCGCCGGTCGCAGGACGAAGTACAACGCATGGCGCGCTATGACGAGTTGACCGGTCTTGCCAACCGGCAGGAAATGCGGCTCGCCCTCGCTAACGCGCTTTCGGCCGGCCAGCGCAACGAATTGAAACCGGTAGCGCTGCTGCTGCTTGACCTCGACCGATTCAAGACGATCAACGATACTATGGGCCATCCGGTCGGTGACGCGCTGCTCAAACAAGTCGGCCAACGGCTGTTCGCGACAGTTGGCGATCGCGGCATGGTCGGCCGGCTCGGCGGCGACGAGTTCGAGATCGTGCTTCCCGATATGGGCGACCACACGGCTTTGGCCGAGCTCGCCCGTTCGATCATTGCCGCGCTGTCGCAACCCTATATGGTCGACGGCGTGACGCTGACCATCGGTTGCTCGATCGGCATCGCCGTCGCGCCCGACCACGGCGAGGATGTGGAAACTGTCGTCCGCAATGCCGATCTTGCGCTCTATGCCGCCAAGGGCGACGGGCGCGGCGTTCATCGTTTCTATCGCGCCGAAATGCACAGCGGCGCGAAGAAGCGCAAACGCCTCGAAGACGATCTGCGCCAGGCGCTCAACAATGACGAGCTGTATCTGACCTATCAGCCGGTTGTCAGCACCAAGGATGCGAACATCGTCGGCTTCGAGGCGCTTATTCGCTGGGAACATCCCACTCACGGCGCCATTTCGCCGGCCGACTTCATACCGGTCGCCGAAGATATCCGGTTGATCGAGCAGATCGGCGAATGGGTGTTGCGCAAGGCGTGCCACGATGCGGTGAAATGGCCGCGAGCAGCCCGCGTTGCTGTAAATGTTTCGCCGATACAGTTTGCCAATCCGGGACTGCCGTCGGTCGTAACCAGCGCGCTTTCCAATTCGGGACTTGATCCCAACCGGCTCGAGCTCGAAATCACCGAAGGCGTGTTCCTCGATGAAAGCGCGGACAGCGACAAAATGTTCAAGTCGCTAAAGGGGCTTGGCGTCCGGCTGGCGCTCGACGATTTCGGCACGGGCTATTCGTCGCTCGGCTATCTGAAGACCGCGCCGTTCGACAAGATCAAGATCGACCAGAGCTTCATCCGCGGCGCAGCGGTGCCGGGCAACCGCAACGCCGCTCTCGTGAAAGCGATCGTCTCGCTCGCCGAAACGCTCTACATGGAAACCACCGCCGAAGGCGTCGAAATCGAGGACGAGGTCGATCTGGTTCGCGAACTCGGCTGTTCTCATATTCAGGGATATATCTACGGCAAGCCGATGGCAGCCGAAGAGGCGAGCAAGATGCTGGCAACGAACGGCGGCAAGGCAACAGCCCATGGCTTCAAGGCCAGCCGTTCGCCGCGGACCAAGATGTTGCGCAGCGCGACGGTCGATTCCGGCGGTGAGATGCAGAAGGTCAGGATCCGCGATATTTCCGCGACCGGCGCGATGCTCGAAGGGCTCGACACGCTTGAGCCCGATAGCGAAGTGCTGATCGAAGTCCTCGAGAACGAGCTGTTCCCGGCGCGGGTGCGCTGGACCGATGCGGATCGCGCCGGCATCGAGTTTGCACGGGGATTCGATCTTGAACGGCTGGCGGAAAGACCCCAGGAGGAAGAGCGCAAACCCCTTCGCAAGCAATCGGCCGCCTAGATTCTGTACTCATAAATAACGGGGCGAGTGAATTTGGCCGCTGGCAGCGTCAGAAAGGCTCGACCATGAACCACATGGCCTGCGCCTTTCTTCCTAACCAACAGCCAAATTCACTCGCGCAGAGACGGCGCTAATTGTGAGCACAGAACCTAATCGACCCAGCCGGCGATTTCGCGGCGAACAAGCGTTTCGAGCATCGCCATCGCGGCTTCTGAATCGTTGAGACACGACAAATAGGCAAAATCGGCGCCGCCCGCTTCGAGGAAGATGTCGCGTCCCTCCATCGCCAGTTCTTCGAGCGTTTCAAGGCAATCGGCGGCGAAACCCGGGGCGAACACCGCAACGCTCTTCAGCTCCTTTTGGGGCAGCGCGGCGAGCAAATCGCTCGTCGCCGGTTCGAACCATTTGGCGCGGCCGAAGCGCGACTGGAACGCTATGAAAACCGGCTTGCCGAGCGCTTCGCCGATCAGCCGTGCGGTTTTCTGGCATTGACAATGATAGGGATCGCCGAGCTCGAGCGTGCGGCGCGGCATGCCGTGGAAGCTCGCGACCAACGCCTGCGGTTCGAAATCGAGCTGCTCGATGCCGCTGCGCACCGAAGCGGCAACCGTGTCGATATAGAGCGGGTCGTCATAATAGGGCGGCAGCGTCCGGATCGCCGGCTGCCAGCGCATCTTGGCGAGCGCCGCTGCCACATCGTCGATCACGCTCGCCGTCGTCGCGCCGGAATATTGCGGATAGAGCGGTGCAACGAGAATTCGCTCGCACCCCGCTTCCTTCATCCGATCGAGCCGATAGCCGATGCCTGGTCGGCCATAGCGCATCGCGTGGCTGACCTGAGCCGCATCGCCGATCCGATCCTGCAATCCGGTTGCCTGGTCCTCGGTGATGACGGCGAGCGGCGAGCCACGATCGGTCCAGACTTTGGCATAGGCCTTTGCCGATCTTCGCGGCCGGGTGTTGAGGATGACACCATAGAGCAGCGGCTTCCAGGCCACCCGGGGCAGCTCGACGACGCGGCGATCGGACAGAAATTCGGCGAGATAGCGCCGCACGGCTCGCGGCGTCGGCGCATCTGGTGTCCCGAGATTGACCAGCAATATGCCGATCTTGGGCGGCGCCATATCGGGGTGGAAATCGGGCTTGTCCATCAGGCGACTCCGCCGACAATGAAAGGAAGCTTGCGCAGCCGCTGCCCGGTCGCCGCGAAGATTGCGTTGCCGATAGCCGGTGCAGCAACGGGAACCGCGAGCTCGCTAACGCCGCCCGGTTCCTCGCTGCTTTCGATAAGTTCGATCTCCATTTCGGGTACATCGGCGAGGCGGGGCAAAGCCAAGCCGTCAAAATTGGTCTCGACCGGCACGCCGGCTTCGTAGGTTATCGCCGCGCCAAGCGCCGCCGCCATTCCAAACACGATGCCGCCCTCGATCTGCTGGCGGACGATTTCGGGATTGACGATCCGGCCGCAATCGACCGCTGCGGAGACGGCATCGATTACCGGGCGCTGATCGTCGCCAATGTGGAGTCGCACTAGCAATGCGATATGGCTGCCGAAGGCGCTGTGCACGGCCAGCCCCATGCCGCCGCCCTGTTCGCCGCCATCCCAGCCGCCGAGCATCGCGGCATTGGTCAGGCACCGCGCGAGCCGGGGTTGATGGCCGAGCATGCCGATGCGGAAGGAGAGCGGTTCGATGTTCGCGCGGCTTGCAAGCTCGTCGGCAAAACATTCGGTGAAAAAGGCAGTGTAACTATGCGCGACCGAGCGCCAATTGCCGCAGTCGACGCCGATATCGGCGGGCATATGTTCGACGGCGAGATTGGGAATGGCATAGGCAGGCCGCGCACCGGCGACGGCGGCTTCCGACGCGTCGCCGCCATCGCCCGACCAACTTTCGGGCATGATCCGCCGCGTCATCTGATTGGTCGCCGAGGGCGCGGCGATCCGGCTATGGAGCACGTTGATGCGGCCCCGTCCGTCCGCCTTGCCCGTCATTCGCGCACGAACGGCGGGACGCGGATAATCGCTGCGAATATCTTCCTCGCGTGACCAGGTCAGCTGGATCGGCCGGTTCATCCGCCGCGCGATGATCGCCGTCTGCACGGCGGCGTCATGTTCGAGCTTGCGGCCGAAGCTGCCGCCCGCCAGCATCGGATAGAGCGTCACCTGCCCCTCATTATGGCCGATCGCCTTGGCAATTGCGGCGCGCATAAGGCCCGGTGCCTGGCTTGGCGCCCAGACTTCGATCCGGTCGCCCTGCGCCCGCGCGGTCGCGGTCAGCGGTTCGAGTGCGGCATGCGGTGCGGCGGCGACGCTGTAGGTCGAACGCAACGCCCCGCCCGACGCAAAGGCCGCAGCGAGATCGCCCTCATTGACGAAACGCTCACCCTCGCCATCGAGCGCTGCCGCCAGGGCTTCGCCGATGCCGGCATCGCTGGCGGGCGTTTCATCGCTCTCCCATTCGGGCGCGAGCGCGTTGACCGCGCGGTTGGCCGCCCACCAATTGGTCGCGACACAGGCGACGAAACGCGGGTTTTCGAACACCGCGACGACACCGAAAACATTATCGGCCGCCTCGCGATTGACCGCTTTGAGGCGGTGCCTTGCCGACGGCGCCTGGCGCGCCGATGCGAACATCATATCGGGCAGCCGCACATCGCCGGCATAGCGCGCCGAACCATCGACCTTCGACGGAAGGTCGAGTCGCGGCATCGGTTGCCCGGTAATCGGTCGGTTGGCGGGATCGAGCAGCGCGACTTCACCGGGCAGAGTATAGGTCGCGGCTTCCGAAGCAATCTCGCCGAAGCGCAGCCGCTTGTCGCCATGGATCACGAAGCCTTCGGCGGTTTCGCAATCCTCCCAGCCGACGGTCCAGCGATCGGCCGCCGCCATGCACAGCAAGGTTCGCGCCGCCGCACCGGCTTCGCGGAACCGCTGTTCGAAGCCGCGGATCGAGGTCGATCCCGCGGTCATCATCAGCGCGTTACGCACGGCATATTCATGCGACGCCCAATTGCCGAAACTCGTCATTCCGGTTGGGAGCGTGACGCCGGCGCCTTCGGCAACTAGGAAATCATTGGCGTAAAGCGGGTTGATCGGCGACGGCTCGACGCCGACCTGCCGCCAGTCCGCTCCGAGTTCGTCGGCAAGCGCCTGCGGCAGGCTGGTCCACACGCCCTGTCCCATCTCGCATTGCGGCACGACAACGGCGACATGGCCGTCTTCGCCGATCTTGAGGAAAGCGTTGAAGATGCTTTCGCCCTCGGCGGCGGCGAGGTTGTGCGAATAGTTGCGCGGCCAGAGCCCCCAGGCCAGCGCGAGGCCAGCGCCCGCGCCGCCCGCGATCAGCAGGCGTCGGCGCGTAATGCCGGAGCGGGACGATCGGACCATGTTCGGCTATTTAGTCGGGAGGGAGTTGCAGGGCTAGCCATATGGCCGGTGGAGGTTGTGCACAGCGGGGCGAGACGCCAACATGGAGAGACGGCAACAGAGGATATCGCCATGCTCAAACTCCATTTCGCGCCCAATTCGCGCGCCGGCCGGATCGTCTGGCTGCTCGAGGAACTGGAGCTGCCCTATGAGATCAACAAGATGGCCTTCCATCCCAAGGACCTGAAATCCGACGAGCATCGCGCGCGTCATCCGCTCGGGCGGATCCCGGTGCTCGAAGATGGCGACGTGACGATCTGGGAATCGGGCGCGATCGTCGAATATGTGCTTGAGCGACACAAGAAGGGCGGTCTCAAACCCGCGGCCGATGCCGATACCTTCCCCAAATATCTTCAATGGTTCCACTATTGCGAGGGCATGGTGATGCCGCCGGTCAATACGATCGTCGTCCATACAATGCTGCTGCCGCCCGAACGCCGCGACGAAACGGTGCTGGCGCAGGCGAAGAAATTGCTGACCCGCGCCTGGGCACCGGTCGACGAGGATCTCGCGGACAAGGATTATCTGATCGGCGATTTCTCCGCCGCCGATATCATGCTCGGCCACGCCGCGTTCATGAGCAACCGCCTCGGTTGCGTGCCCGACGAGATGGCGAACCTCAAAGCCTATATCGGTCGCATCGAAGCCCGTCCGGCCTTCCAGACGGCGATCACGATGCAGTGATATCCGATCTTGTGTCGGAGACAGACCGTCATTGCGAGGAGCGCAGCGACGAAGCAATCCAGAGCCGCAGGGAAAGCGCTTGCGGCTCTGGATTGCTTCGCTGCGCTCGCAATGACGAACGAGATTAGCGGCCCGGATCGCTCTCAACCCGCACAAACGCCAGCACCGCCAGCCCGATCGCAAAGAGGATCGCGATCGACGCCATGCCGATGCGCTGGTCGTTAAAGGCGTTGGTGAAGGTCTCGACGAGCAGCGGGCCGAGCCAGACAGTGACGGTGCCGGCGATTGCGTAGAGCCCGAAAAACTCGCCGGCGCGTCCCGGCGGCGCTAGCGTCACGAGCATCGTGCGGCTCGACGATATGCTGGCGGTCGCAGTGACTGCCAATACCGCAGCCAGAGCGAGATAGACGAGGTCGGCAAGGTCCTGGAAGACGATGCCTTCCCAGACCTGGTAATTGTCGATCAGGCCGTAGAAGAGCGTTTCGTTGGTGATCGAAAGCTGCGCCGCGAGGACAGCGACCATGCCGATAATTTCGAGGATCAGCGCCGGTTTCACGCCGACCTTATTGTCGAGCCAGCCGCCGACCAGCCCGCCGAAGAACGCCCAGGCCGAAGCGAAAATCGCATAGCCGGTCATTTCGAGAAAACCCCATTCGAGGAACAGCGAAACGTAAACCGCGCCGAGCGCGAGCAGAGCCGCCATCGCATCGGCGTAAAACATCCGCGCGATGAGGAATTTGAGCAGCTCGACATAATGCGCCGCCTCGCGCACCGTGCGGATGACGCTGGCCGCGCCTGACTTTGCCGCCGCCGCCCAGCTCGCGCCGCGAACGCCGGGGTCCTTCGCATAAAGAAAGAAGGGGATAGAGAAGAGTAAGAGCCAGATCGCGCAAAGCGGCCCGGCGATCCGCATATGCTCATAGCGGGTGAGATCGAAGCCGAATTGCGGTTCGGCGAACGGCCAGCCGATCGACGCGGGCAGCGCGAACAGCCCGACCAGCGCGACAAACATGATCGTCGCGGCAAGATTGCCGAGCCCGAGGCCAAGCCCCGAGATCATCGACAGCGCGCCGGGCCGCCCGGCGGCGGGCAGCATCGAATTATGCGTCACTTCCGAATAGGTGTAATTTACATAGGCGATAATCAGGATGATCATCACGACGCTTGTCGGCAGACCCTCTTCGCCGGGGATCGCATACCAGAGCATCCACGAAGCGAGCGCAATAGTACCGAGCATGACAGCGAGCAGCGGTTTGCGCCGCCCACCGCGATCGAGCGCCGCGCCGAGAAAGGGAGCGGTCAGCGCGGCAACGAGACCCGCCCATTTGGTGACAGAGGCGATCGCCGCCTGACCGCGCGCATTGGCGGTCTGCGTCGCCGTCGCCGTATCCATCCCGGCCAATTCGCCGCTCGCCAGCACATCGGCGCCGACGATATCGCGCGCGAAATAGGGCGCGAAGATGTAGATGACGATGAGGATATAATAGGGGTTGCGCGCCCATTCGAAGATCGCCCAGGCGAAGCCCGTTTTGCCCAATGCCCCGCCCTCGCCATGATGCGCCATCGGCGCGGCGGCGATCGGCGGGTCGATCTCCGCGCCTAATGGTGCTTCGCTGGCTATATCAGCGCCCGTCGACGAAATATTGGTTGTTATGAAGGCAGCGGCGCGGATTGCCCTCGAGGATCGGGTTGCCGCCATCCGCGGCGCATTCGGCGAAATTGGTCACATAACCGGTGTTGAGCTGCTCCTCGGTGGTCGCGCAGGCGGCGACCAGCATCAGCGACGAGGAGACTATTGCGGGGAAGAATCGAGCCTGTTTCATCGCTTCTATTGCCTAGATTGCATCCCTTGGGCCGTCATTCCGGCGGAAGCCGGAATCTCCCGCAGCTTGTTCGGACGGTTCTGCCCGACTGCACGAGATCCCGGATCAAGTCCGGGATGACGCAAATAAATTTGCGTCACATCATTTTCGGTTGCGAAAAGACGCTCATGATTTCGGGTTCGAAGCTTTCGAGGCTGTCCACTTCAAAGTCAGGATCGAAGGCCGGCGCGTCCCATTCGTCGACGAGCTTGCAAGCTAGGCCGTACCAGCTTTCGTCTTTGTGATCTTCGCGCATCGTCGTCGAGCGGCCCATATAATTGTAATAATAGGCGCCCTGGAAATCCTGATGATATTTGATCACGTGGTAGAGATCGTCGGAAACATAGGGTTTGAGGATTTCAGCCGCGATCGCCCCGTGATTGGGCACCGACATCGTCTTGCCGATATCGTGGCACAAGGCGGCAACGACTTCCTCGTCGCTGGCGCCGTCGCGGCGTGCGAGCGTGGCGGTCATCAGGCTGTGCTGAAGCTGCGAACAGCCAAAGCCCAGCGTCAGCTCGTCGAGATCCCGGAGATGCTGAATAATGCGTTTCGGCGCATCGGTTTTGTAATGCGCCTGATGCTCGGCGCCGATCACCGCCCAATGCTCGGGCTGGCCGTCCTGCATCCGCGTAAAAGACTTTGCCGGGGCTTCGGCTGCTTGCGTCGCCATCGTCACTCTCCTCTGCGCGCATAAAGCGCGGCTTTCCGTTTCGGCTCCCCGCCATTATGGAGGCCAAAAGCCCATGGGGGAAGTGTTGGATTTTCTTATTGCATCGGTTGCCGCAACGGGCGACTATCTGCGTTGGGAGCAGTTCGGCCTTTCGCCGATCGCCCTCGATCTCGGCTTCTTCCAGCTGCGCTGGTACAGCCTCGCCTATATCGCCGGGATCATCCTCGGCTGGTGGTATCTGCTCAAGCTGATCGCCCAGCCCGGCTCACCGATGGCGCGGCGCCATGCCGACGATCTGGTGTTTTACGCGACGCTCGGCATACTGCTCGGCGGGCGGCTGGGTTATGTGCTGTTCTACAAACCGGCCGAATATTTCGCCAGTCCGGGCGATATCATCCGCGTCTGGGATGGCGGCATGTCGTTCCACGGCGGCGTGATCGGCGTCAGCCTCGCGATTTTCTTCATGGCCTGGCGGCATAAGCTGAGCTGGCTGCGCATTCATGACTATGTCGCCTGCACGATACCCTTTGGCCTGTTTTTCGGGCGGATCGCCAATTTCGTGAACGGCGAGCTTTGGGGGCGGCCCGGCGAAGTGCCCTGGGCGATGACTTTCCCGCTCGCCGATGGCCAGCCGCGCCATCCGAGCCAGCTTTACGAGGCCGGGCTTGAGGGGATCGCGCTGTTCCTGCTGCTCTGGTTCCTGTTCTGGAAAACCGGTGCGCGCTATTATCCGGGCAAGCTCGTCGGATTCTTCCTCGCCGGCTATGGCGCATCGCGCTTCATCGTCGAATTCTTCCGCCAGCCCGACGATCATCTCGGCTTGCTCTGGTTCGATATGTCGATGGGGCAGTTACTTACCGTGCCGATGCTGCTCGGCGGGATTTATCTGATCGCAACCTCGAAAGGTCGCGATGTGCGAGGCGGTTCGAGCGATAAAACGACAGATGCCGCCGCCTGAGCCCAACGCGCTTGCCGATCGCCTGACCCGCCTGATCGAAACCGCCGGACCGATCCCGCTTGCGCAATTCATGGCCGAGGCCAATGCGCATTACTATGCAACGCGCGATCCGCTCGGCGCCGAGGGCGATTTCATTACCGCGCCCGAAATCAGCCAAATGTTCGGCGAACTGGTCGGGCTGTGGCTCGCCGATCTCTGGTCGCGCGCCGGCAAGCCTTCGACCGCTCATTATGTCGAGCTTGGACCGGGGCGCGGGACGCTGGCCGAAGACGCGCTACGGGCAATGCGCGCGGCGCGGTTCGAACCGCCGATCCACCTTGTCGAAACGAGTGGCACTTTGCGCAAGAGCCAGGCGGGCAGGTTGCCGACGGCGCGCTGGCATGACGATATCGACAGCCTGCCCGAGACCGGGCCGCTCCTTGTCGTCGCCAATGAATTTTTCGATGCGCTGCCTATCCGCCAGATCCAGCGCACTGAAAAGGGCTGGTTCGAGCTGATGATCGGACGCAAGGAGGGTAGCTTCGTGCCGCTGGTATCGGGTGGGCCGTTCGACGAACTCATCCCCGAACCGCTCGCCGATGCGCCGATCGGCAGCATTGTCGAAACCTCGCCGGCGGTCGAAAGCGCGGCGCTCGCCCTGGCCGGGCGTATCTCAGCCCAGGGCGGCGCGGCGCTGGTCATCGACTATGGCTATCAAGGTCCGGCGGTCGGCGACACGCTTCAGGCGATCGCTGATCATGGTTTCGCCGATGTCTTCGCCGATCCCGGCGAATGCGACCTTACCGCCCATGTCGATTTCTCGGTGCTGGCGCGGATCGGGCGCGCGGCGGGCCTGCGCGTCTATCGCCCGGTCGCCCAAGGCGAATGGCTCGAAGCGCTCGGCATCGGCGCACGCACCATGGCACTGACCAAGGCCGCGCCCGAACGGCGCGACGAGCTAGTCGCCGCGCGCAAACGGCTGACCGATCGGTCCGAAATGGGTTCTATTTTCAAGGTTATGGCGCTGGTTTCCACCGATTGGCCCGATCCTGCCGCATTTTGACCACGGCGCGTTGCAACCTGCGCCCGGCCCGCTAAAGCGGCGGGCCGCCCAAATGGTTCAGGAACTCCATGCCAGCAAAAATCGATATTATTCGCGCCAAGGCGCTCGATCCCGTGCCCCACGGATTTCTCGGGCGCAAAGGCGGCGCATCGAGCGGTCTCTATGAAAGTCTCAATGTCGGCATCGGCACCGACGATGTCCGCTCGGACGTCGACACCAATCGCCGCCGCGCCACCGAAGCCGTGGCAGGCGAGGCGCAGCTTGTAACGCTTTATCAGGTCCATTCGCCCGATGCGGTGGTCGTGACGCGGCGCTTTGCCGATGACGAACGGCCCAAGGCCGATGCAATGGTTACCGACAAGCCCGGCCTTGCGCTCGGCATCCTCACCGCAGATTGCGCGCCGATCCTGCTCGCCGACACCGAAGCCGGCGTGATCGGCGCCGCGCATGCCGGATGGAAGGGCGCGATGACCGGCGTCGCGCGCTCGGTCGTCGAGCAGATGGAAGGACTGGGCGCGCAGCGCGAGCGCATCGCCGCCGCGATCGGCCCGTGCATCGGTCGCGGCTCCTATGAGGTAGATGACGGGTTTCGCAAGCGCTTCGAAGATATCGAGCCCGAAAATGAACGCTTCTTCCGCGCGGGAGCGCCCGGCCATCATTATTTCGATCTCGAAGCCTATGTCGCGGCCTGGCTCGATTTCATCGGCGTGCCGACCGTCGAACTGATCGGGCTCGACACCTATGCCAATGAAGATCGCTTCTTCAGCTATCGCCGCGCGACGCATCGCGAAGAACCCGATTACGGCCGGCAGCTGTCGGTGATTTCTCTGCGCGCTGACTAACCAACTTTGTCATTCCCGCGAAGGCGGGAATCCAGAGCCACAGGCGGTTTCGCTAGCTGCTCTGGATTCCCGCCTTCGCGGGAATGACGATTGGTGTTAGGCGGGGTTTAGGAGGGGCGATGTCGGCAAAAACCTATGGCTTTTGGGGCGGGCTCGGGCTGTTCGCGCTGCTCCTCGTTCTGCCCGCACCCGAAGGCATGCCGGTCGAAGCCTGGCGCACCGCGGCACTGGTCGCGCTGATGGCGAGCTGGTGGATGACCGAGGCGCTGCCGCTGACCGCGACGGCGCTGCTGCCTTTCATCCTGTTGCCCTTCATGGGCGTGATGACGACCAACGAGGTCGCCGGCGCCTATTATTCGCCGATATTGTTCCTGATTCTCGGCGGCGCCTTTATAGCGCTCGCCATCGAGCGCACCGGGCTCCACAAACGGCTGGCGCTGGCGATCATAGCGCGCGCCGGGAAGACGGCCTGGGGGCTGCTGCTGGCGTTTATGACCGCAACCGCGATCCTTTCGATGATCGTCTCGAACACCTCGACGACGCTGATCATGATCCCGATCGCCGTCGCCGTGCTCGCGGCCGCCAATGTCGCCGAGGGGGAGACCGGGGGTTTTGCCGGCGCGCTCGTCATGGGCATTGCCTTTGCCGCGTCGATCGGCGGACTCGGCACGCTCGTCGGTTCGCCGACCAATGCGATTGCCGCGGGATTGATGGAGCGGACGCTCGATATCCCGGTCAGCTTCCTGCTCTGGGCGAGCTTCGGCCTGCCGGTCGTCCTTGCCGGCATTCCGCTGTGCCTGTTCATCCTGATCCGCGTCCAGAAAGTCGCGCGCCACGCGTTCGACGTCGATGGCGCGCAGGCGGCGATTGGCGATCCGGGGACATGGAGCGGGGCGGAAAAGCGGCTGGTGCCGGTGATTGCGCTTGTCGTCGCAGCCTGGATAATGCTGCCCTTCGTCAAAGGCTTGCTGCCCGAAGGCGCGATCCATGACGGAACGGTGGCGATTATCGGCGGTCTGCTGCTCTTCGTGCTGCCCGATGGATCGGGACGGCCGTTGCTTAACTGGCGCGAAGCGAATCGCGCGCCCTGGGACGTCATCATGCTGTTCGGCGGCGGACTGGCGCTCGCCTCGGGAATCATCGCATCGGGGCTTGCGGCCTGGCTAGGCGAAGCGCTTCAGCCGCTGCAGACGGTCAACCTCGTCATCATCGCGCTCGCCGTCACCGCGCTCGTCGTGCTCGTCACCGAATTCGCCTCGAACGTTGCTACCGCGAGCGGCATCATGCCGGTTATCGCGGCGTTGATCGTCGCGACCGGGGCCGATCCGATGTACCTCGCCATGCCCGCCGCGCTAGCGGCAAGCTGGGGCTTTATGCTGCCTTCGGGCACCGGTCCCAACGCGATCGCCTGGTCGACGCACCATATTGCGCTGCCAAGGATGTTGAAGTCCGGCTTCCTGCTCGATATTTGCGGCATACCGATGATCGTAGCGATCACCTGGATGGTGGCGACGATCGGCGGATGAGGGTGATGCGTTCCTGCGGAGGTTAGGAATGCGCAGTTCGTTCTGAGCCCTTCCCGCCTTTGTCAGCTCCCGCCTTCCTGGGAGCGTGGAACAAGGAAGGACCGCCAAAAATGGCCAAGACACCCGCGACCCCGAACGAATCCGATCTCACCGGCACGACGCCGCGCCGCAATCCGAAGCCCGAGGTCGAGAAGATCGGCGACCGCAAGCTCAAACCCTCGACGCTGATGATGGGCCATGGCTTCGATCCGAAACTCTCCGAAGGCTCGCTCAAACCACCGATTTTCCTTACCTCGACCTTCGCGTTCGAAAGCGCCGCGGCCGGCAAGCGCCATTTCGAAGGGATCACCGGCAAGCGTCCCGGCGGCGCCGATGGGCTGGTCTATTCGCGTTTCAACGGCCCGAATCAGGAAATCTGCGAGGACAGGCTCAGCGTCTGGGAAGATGCCGAAGAGGGATTGGTCTTCTCGAGCGGCATGTCGGCGATCGCCACGGTGCTGCTCGCGAACGTCAATCAGGGCGACGTCGTCGTCCATTCGGGCCCGCTCTATGCGGCGACCGAGACGCTGATCAACCGCGTGCTCGGCCGTTTCGGCGTAACGTTTATCGACTTTCCGGCAGGTGCGAGCCGCGAGGACATGGACACGCTGCTCGAACAGGCCAAAAACCAGTGCACAGGATCGGGCCGCGTCGCGATCGTCTATCTCGAAAGCCCCGCCAACCCGACCAACGCGCTCGTCGATGTCGAGATGGTGCGCGACGCCGTCGATGCCGCCTTCCCCGACGATCCGCCGCCGGTCGCGATCGACAATACCTTTCTCGGCCCGCTCTGGAGCCAGCCGCTCAACCATGGCGCCGATATCTCGATCTACAGCCTGACCAAATATGTCGGCGGGCATAGCGATCTCGTCGCGGGCGGCGCGCTTGGGCTGAAGAAATGGCTCGATCCGATCCGCGCGATGCGCAACACGATCGGCACGATCACCGACCCCAACACCGCCTGGATGCTGCTACGCAGCCTCGAAACCGTCGAACTCCGCATGACGCGCGCGGGCGAAAACGCCGAAAAGGTCTGCGCGTTCCTGCGCGATCATCCCAAGGTCGAAGGGCTCGGCTATCTCGGGCATCTCGAGGACGGCTCGAGCCAGAAGGATATCTACGACCGCCATTGCACCGGCGCCGGATCGACCTTCTCACTGTTTATCGCGGGCGGCGAGGAAGAAAGCTTCCGCTTCCTCGACGCGCTGCGCATTACCAAGCTCGCCGTCAGCCTCGGCGGCACCGAATCGCTGGCCAGCCACCCGGCCGCGATGACGCATCTCTCGGTGCCCGACGAACGCAAAGCGGCGCTGGGGATTACCGACAATCTTGTGCGGGTGTCGATCGGCGTCGAGGATCCCGACGATCTGATCGCCGACTTCGAGCAGGCGTTGGCGGAGGTTTAGCGGGTGCTATCATGATCAATCGTTTCGCTGCCGCCAATCACTGGGTTAGGGCTTTGAGAGCGGCAGACTTTAATGACTCAAAGGCCTGTCTCGAGCACATAAATCGCTACATCGATTTGCGCGGGGGAAAAGCGAAAGCATTGGCGCTGAGGGGAAGGTGCTCCGTCAGCCTCGAACGCAATCGAGATGCGCTACGTGATTTTGAACAAGTGGTCCGGCAATTAGATCCTTCTGCGAAGCTGACGAAGGATGCAAAGTACATTCTAGCGTACTGCAAAAAATGGATTGCTGTCATCCACGGTGCCCCAGAGGCCGATATTGAAGATCTCATACAACGCGCATTAGCCATCGACGCCTCCGCGCGAGTAAAAGACTATTTGCCTCTCGCTACCGGCTATTACGAAAAACGCTGGAAACCGTCGCTGGTACGCAGCAAATTGGATTGCGGCTAAGAAAAAGCCGTCGCCAGCTTCAACTCCTGATAGGCCTCGATCACGCGTTGCAGCATCTTCTCCCGGCTGCGGTCGCCGCCATTGCGGTCGGGGTG
Organism: Sphingomonadaceae bacterium; assembly: GCA_013001755.1. Taxonomy (GTDB): domain Bacteria; phylum Pseudomonadota; class Alphaproteobacteria; order Sphingomonadales; family Sphingomonadaceae; genus Parasphingopyxis. The sequence goes on along the minus strand of JABDLY010000024.1, from coordinate 38,297 downwards.
GTATTGGCGGAGCAGTTCGGCGTAGCGGCGGCGCAGCGCCTTGCGGTCGGCGTCCTTGTCTAACCCAAGTATCTGCAGATTCTCGCGGTCGCGGTCGCTTAGCGGCTTGCCGTCCTTGCGCGGGGCGCGGACGCCGGTGCGGAATTTTGCGCCGATCGCGTCGAGCGGGTCGGTGAAGTCCTGCCAGCGCGGCGTTGCGCCGCCGCCCGCCGTCGCGAACGCCTTGATCTCGCGTTCCCAGCCCGACCAGGGCCGCTGCGCCGCCCAGATCGCGTCATCGTCCATGCCCTCGAAATAATTATAACCGGCGTTGAACGCGCGGACATGATCGAGACAGAGATAATGATAATCGCCCGGCCCGTCGAAACCGCCGCGCCTGTGCCCGGTCTTGGGCGCGCGAAATTCGCCCGTCTCAATGCAATCGGGATGATCGCAGAGATGGTCGCTATCGTCGATGCGGCCGTGGAAGCGGCTATGGCGGGCGGATGAGGCCAAGGGTGCTCCTTTGCTTTCGACCGTCTATATAGGGCGCATGACAGAAGAATCGAAAGGGCCCGTAGCGGCCGAAATCGAAAAGCGGCTGACCGAGGCGCTCGGCCCGACGCATTTGCGCGTGATCAACGACAGCGCGGCGCATCGCGGCCATGCCGGCGACGACGGCAGCGGCGAATCGCATTTCACGGTCGAGATCGTCGCGCTGCAATTCGACGATATGACCCGCGTCGAGCGGCAACGTGCGGTCAACAAGGCGCTCGGCGATCTGATGGAGGAGCGGGTGCACGCGCTCGCGATCAAGGCCAAGGCGCCGAGCGAACTGGCGGAGTAACAAAGAAGGAAAACCGTTTGGGCTGAGCTTGTCGGGCCGAAGGCAGGCGTAGCCCAACCCCTGTACTTTCTTCTGTTCCGCCGGAAGGTAAGGACAACCCTTCGACAGGCTCAGGGTAATCGGAACTGGAAAGACTGCGAATGAATACCCCCATCGCCCAAACGATAACCCCGGCCTCGCACGATCTCGGCGGGTTCACGGTGCGCCGCGCGCTCCCCGCCAAATCGCGCACCATGGTCGGCCCGTTCGTCTTTTTTGACGATGCCGGTCCGGCGACACTCGGCCCCGACGACGCGATCGATATCCGCCCGCATCCGCATATCGGGCTGGCGACCGTCTCCTATCTGCTCGAAGGGCGGATCATGCACCGCGATTCGCTCGGCACCGAGCAGCTTATCGAGCCTGGTGCGGTGAATCTGATGACCGCAGGCAGAGGCATCGTCCATTCGGAGCGCAGCGCCGATGAAGATCGCGGCGCCGAGCAACGGTTGCAACTGATCCAGACCTGGCTTGCACTGCCCGACGGGCGCGAAGAGATCGATCCGGCGTTCGAACATGTTGCCAAGCAAGACTTGCCGCTCATTTCGGGCGATCGTGCCGAAGCGCGTGTCATCATGGGAAATCTTTGGGGCGAGGCCGCGCCGGTGACGACCTATGCCGAGACGATCAACGCGCACATCCGGCTCGAAGCAGGCGGCGGCATACCAATCGACGCGGAGGCTGAGGAACGCGCGCTCTATATGACGCATGGCGATGCCACGCTCGATGGTGAGGCCCTGGAGCCGCAAACGCTTTACGTATTGCAGCCTGGCGTAGCGGCGACGCTGAAATCCGAGAACGGAGCGCAGATCATGCTGTGCGGCGGCGAAGCCTTTGCCAGCCCGCGCCATGTCTACTGGAATTTCGTCTCGTCGCGAAAAGACCGCATCCAGCAGGGGATCGACGACTGGAAGGCGCGGCGCTTCCCGATCGTCCCCGACGACCCCGATGAACGCATCCCCTTTCCCGACGAGCCGAAGACGGTGAGTTACCCTTGATCGGCAAGCGATCAACTCACCTGAATCCGTTCGTCTTGAGCGAGGTCGAAGGGCCGGTCGAGCGTAGCCGAGACCGCACATGTTCTCGGCTACGGCCGGAGGCCGAAGTCTATCCTGAGCGCCTGCCTTGCAGGCAGTCGAAGGGCTCGAGCAGATCCCTCGACTGCGCTCGGGATAATCGGTGTAGCGTGGCGGGCCGAACATAACCGCGGGCGAAATAGTCCAGAGGCAAAACGAGCCCCCGCCAGCCGATCTGGACTGCCCTTACCCCTTCCAGCTTACGCTCGTCGCATGCGGATGGGCGTTGGCGAGATGGTATTTCTCGCCGGTCGGCCAGAGTGTCAGGTGGAGCTCGCAGGCGTTTTTCGCTTCGTCGAACTCGAAGGACAGCCAGCCAAAGGGCCGGTCTTCGGTGGCCGCCGCGCCCGCGGCCTCGATCGCGACGCGCACACGATCTTTCTGGTCGTCGGGAAAATATTGGAAGGCGATCGTGTGGAACAGGATGCGCATCACGCCATCGGCCTGCGGCTGCGCCAACCGCTTCTCGGTCCAGTCGGCCGCTTCGCCCTGGATTACTGGCGGCGTGAAGGCGCGGGCGAGGCGGATCGCGGCTTCGACGGTTTCGAGCCGCTGGCGCTGATCGGGCCAGATATAGGCGGTCAGCCGCTCCTCGGCCGCGGGCGTCGAAAGATAGACTGGGCTGCGATCGACGCCGTGCTGGGTAATGATATCGACCGGCGCGTCGGGCGGCGGCGCGCCGGTCCATGAGGGCTTGAGCAGCAATGGTGAGGTCGGTTCGCCCGCTTCGCGCCCGCCGAGATCATAGCGATAACGGGCAAGATTGAGCACCAGCCCGGCACTCGATCCGAGTTCGAGCAGGTCGATCGGCAGCGGAAAGCGGTCCGCCGCGACCAGCAACCCGGCCATGACCACCGCTGCGCGGCCAGCCTCGTTGGTCTGCGGTGCGGTGTCGAGCCAGGGAAGCAGCGCTGCGTCATGCTCGACCAGCGCCGCCTCGACTGCCGCCGAAACGTCGCCTTCGCCGCGATAGGCCGCCGCGAGCCGCTCATCGTCGCCTGATCGCGCAACCGCATGGAGCCCACCCGCAAGCCGCAGCGTGACATTGTCGCCGCCCGCCGTCGGATCGCCGTCCCAGAAAAGGATGCGCTTGCCCGTTTCGGTGTCGCCGCTCAGCTTATCCGCCGCCGTATTGAGCACCTCGGCAGTGATCGGCGAGCCGAGGCCGCGACAAAATTCGGCCTGCTGCCGGAACGCTTTCCTGACTTCCGCCTCTTTCTCGTTCATGCCCCTAGCTTGCCCGCGCCACTGCCCCCAAGTAAAGCGCGCAATCCCATGAGCGTGCCTGTAATCTTTGCAATCCCGAAAGGGCGGATACTCGACGAGGCGCTACCGATCCTCGCCGAAGCCGGAATTGTGCCCGATGACGATTTCCATAATGAGAGATCGCGGGCGCTGCGCTTCGGCACGAGCAATCCCGATATCGATATCATCCGCGTCCGCGCCTTCGATGTCGCGACCTTCGTCGCCCATGGCGCGGCGCAGATCGGCATCGTCGGCTCGGATGTGCTCGAGGAATATCGCTATTCGGAAATCTACGCGCCGGTCGATCTCGGCATCGGCCATTGCCGGCTGTCGGTTGCCGAACCAGCTGATCTGGCCGCCGATGACGATCCGCGCGAATGGAGCCATGTCCGCATCGCGACCAAATATCCCAATTTCACGCGGCGGCATTTCGAGGCAAAGGGCGTGCAGGCCGAATGCGTCAAACTCAACGGCGCGATGGAGATTGCGCCGAAACTGGGGCTCGCCAAGCGGATCGTCGATCTCGTGTCGACCGGCGGGACGTTGAAGGCCAATAATCTCGTCGAGGTCGAGATGCTGTGCGAGGTGACGTCGCGGCTGATCGTCAACCGCGCGGCGTTCAAGACCAAGCCGGAGATAGTGCCGCTCGTCGATGAATTCCGCGAGATAGTGAGCGCACGCGATGCCGCTTAGACTCGACAGCACCGACGCCGATTTCGAAGCCCGCTTCACCGATCTCGTCGAAGCGCGGCGCGGATCGGATGAGGATGTGTCGCGCGATGTCGCCGCGATCATCGCAGATGTGAAGGCACGCGGTGACGTCGCAGTTGCTCAATACACCGCGCGGTTCGACGGTTTCGATCCGGCGGCGATGGATGTGCGGATCGCCAAGGAACACTGCTGTATGGCGCTCGACGGTCTCGACGCCGAACTGCGCGAGGCGCTGGAGTTGGCGGCGGCGCGAATTCGTGCCTTTCACGAGAAGCAGCGCCCTGAAGACAGCGAAACGACCGACGAGGCCGGTGTCCGCATGGGATCGCGCTGGTCTGCCGTTGAGACCGCAGGGCTTTACGTCCCGGGCGGCCGCGCGGCTTATCCGTCCTCGGTGCTGATGAACGCGATTCCCGCCATGGTCGCGGGCGTCGAGCGGATCGCCATGGTCACGCCGACGCCGGACGGCGAGATCAACCCGCTGGTGCTGGCGGCCGCCGAAATCGCCGGCGTGCAGGAAATTTACCGCATCGGCGGCGCGCAAGCCGTCGCGGCGCTCGCCTTCGGGACCGATACGATACCCCGCGCCGATGTGATTACCGGCCCTGGCAATGCGTGGGTCGCCGAAGCGAAAAGGCAATTATATGGGACAGTCGGTATCGACATGGTCGCGGGGCCGTCCGAGATCGTCGTGATCGCCGACGGCGAGGCCGATCCGCACTGGATTTCCGCCGATTTGCTGAGCCAGGCCGAACATGATCCGACGAGCCAGTCGATCCTGTTCACCGACGACGAATCGCTCGCGGAAGCGGTTGCAACTGGCGTTGCGCGGCAACTTCGCAACCTTCCGACCGCGAAAACCGCGGGGAAAAGCTGGGAGGACAATGGCGCGATCATTCTCGTTAGAACGCTCGATCAGGCGGTCGAACTCTCAAACCGCCTCGCACCCGAACATCTCGAACTCGCCGTCCGCGATCCCGATATGCTCTTCGAGAACGTCCGCCATGCCGGATCGGTTTTCCTCGGCCGTACCACGCCCGAAGCTGTCGGAGACTATGTCGGCGGGCCCAACCATGTGCTGCCGACGGGCCGTCGCGCGCGCTTTTCTTCGGGGCTTTCGGTGCTCGATTTCATGAAGCGGACGAGCTTTCTGGGTTGCGATGACGATGCACTCGCCGCTATCGGCCCGGCGGCTGTCGCGCTCGCCGAAGCCGAAGGCCTGCCCGCCCACGCCAAATCGGTCGCCATGCGGCTATCTCGGCGATAGACACCCAATAGGAGACGACCATGCCCCTTTCGCTCTATGATGCGATCATTCCCGGCAATATCCAGATCATCGGCTCGGTATCGGCGCTCGTCGACAAGGCCGAAGCCTTTTGTCAGGAAACCGGCACGTCCGAAGAAGAGATAGTACAAGCACGATTGATCGAAGACATGTTGCCGTTCGCCTATCAGGTGAAATCGGTCGGCGAACATTCGATCGGCGCCATCGAAGGCGTCCGCGCCGGCCTTTATTCGCCCAGCCTCGCCGCTCCGCCCGAAAGTTTCGACGCGCTGCGCGACGTGCTAAACTCGGCGCGCGAGGCGATCGAGGCGATCGATCAGTCGGAGGTCGAAGGCTTTATCGGACAGGATATGGAGTTCAGTTTCGGCGACATGAAAATACCGTTCACGGCGGAAAATTTCCTGCTCTCCTTCGCCCAGCCCAATTTCTATTTCCACGCGACGACCGCCTATGACATTTTGCGCGCCGCGGGCTTGGCGATCGGCAAGGGTGACTTTCTCGGACGTCTGAGGATGAAAACCGGCGGATGACCCGGCGCTCGCAATCCCGGTCCGCTGCGCGGCTCGGCGCGGTGCAGGCGCTCTATCAGCAGGATATGGAGGGCATGAAGCTCGGCCCGCTGCTGCGCGAATTTCATGCGCACCGGCTCGGTGCGGTGATCGAGGAGACCGAATTCGCCGAGGCCGAAGCCGATTTCTTCGACGATATCGTCACCGGCGTCGATGCGCGGCGCGAGGAGATCGACGCGCTGATTGCCGGCAAGCTCGCTGCGGGATGGAGCCTCGACCGGCTCGACAAACCGCAAAAACAGATTTTGCGCGCCGGCACCTATGAGCTGCTCGCACGCGCCGATATTCCCGTCGCGACGGTGATCGGCGAGTATCTCGACGTCGCGGATGCATTCTACGACAAGCGCGAGAAGAACTTCGTCAACGGTCTGCTCGACGCGATCGCCAAGGATGTGCGCTCTTAACTTCGATTCGTCATTGCGAGGAGCAAAGCGACGACGCAATCCAGAGCGGCTGGTGACAACGCTTGCGGCTCTGGATTGCTTCGCTGCGCTCGCAATGACAGCTTGAATCGGTGCCGCCCGTAAACGAATTGTTGAGAACTTCGCGGCCTTTTGCTGCTAGGATCAGGCCGATGTCCGCCGAAACAACCTTCATCGACAAGCTTCGCGGCTTTGCCTCGCATCCCGGCGCACGGGGGCTCAACGACGACGCGGCCGTCTTCGCGCATGGCGGCAAGAATCTTGTTCTTACCCATGACGCGCTCGTCGAAAACGTCCATTTCCTGAGCGACGATCCGCCCGCCGATATCGGCTGGAAGCTCGTCGTCGCCAATCTTTCCGATCTCGCCGCCAAGGGCGCGCGGCCGCTCGGCGCGCTGACATCCTATAATCTTTCGGGCGACGATGGCTGGGATAACCAGTTTGCCGAAGGCCTGGGCGCGGCGCTTGCGGAATTTGGGTGCCCGCTGCTCGGCGGCGATACCGTGCGCGCGCCCGAAGGCAGCGCGCGACAATTCGGGCTGACGGCGATAGGCGAGGCCGACAATTCTCCTGCACGCGACGGCGCGGCCGATGGTCACGAGCTTTGGGTCAGCGGGACGCTCGGCGATGCCGGCGCGGGACTCGAAATCGCGCGCGGCGATGCCGAAGGACCCGACGCGCTGCTTGCCGCCTATCGCCGCCCGACGCCGCAGCTCGCGCTCGGACAGCAACTCGCCCAGCTGGTCAGCGCGATGATGGATATTTCGGATGGGCTGCTGATCGATGCGCGCCGCATGGCCGAGGCGAGCGGAGTGCGGATTGTCATCGAAACGATCGACGTTCCGCTATCGCCTGCCTTCGTCGAAGCAAAGGGTGACAATCGCCAATCGGCACTGTTCGCCGCGACCGCGGGCGATGATTATGAGTTGCTCTTCGCTGCGCCGAAACGCGCGCGCAGGCAGGTCGAGACGGCGGCGGAGGATGTCGGTGTGCCGATCCATTGCATCGGTCTGGTTGTCGCGGGAGAGGGCATCGCGATCGAAGAGGGCGGACGTCCGCTCGACTTGCCCGAAACGCTCGGTTGGGAACATTAGCGCGGGAAACCGCGGCGCTCGCCCGCAATCGCAGACCTGCTGCCAGCCTCAACAATAACCGTCGCCACCATAAGCGCGATTTTGACCGCCAATAGCGTTTTCCCGGCTTGCATAATCTGCGATTCGGCCTTTATAGCGCCCCCAACTCCGCGTTGCGCCCGATTCCGGGCGTTTCTTTCTATGCGGGCAACCAGTTTACAGGGGGCTTTGAGCCAAAATGATTCTAGAACCGATGACCATTGTTGTCGCGGCCATTGTGTGCGGTTTTCTGGCCGTTCTCTATGGTATCGTGACCAGCCGCCAGGTGCTTGCCGCAAGCGCCGGCAACGAAAAAATGCAGAGCATTGCAGGCGCCATCCAGGAAGGCGCGCAAGCCTATCTGGGCCGCCAATATCGCACCATCGCCATGGTCGGCGTCGTTGTCGCGGCGCTTGTCTGGTTTTTCCTCGGCAATCTTTCCGCGATCGGCTTCCTGATCGGCGCGATCCTTTCGGGCGTTGCGGGTTATATCGGCATGAACATCTCGGTTCGCGCCAATGTCCGCACGGCTCAGGCCGCCAGTGACAGCCTCCAGAGCGGTCTGACCGTAGCCTTCCGGGCAGGCGCCGTTACCGGCATGCTCGTCGCCGGTCTCGCGCTGCTCGCCATCTCGGTCTTCTTTTACGTGCTCGTCTTCTCGATGGGCATCGAGGCCAATAGCCGCGAAGTCATCGATGCGCTGGTTGCGCTCGCTTTCGGCGCGTCGCTGATCTCGATCTTTGCGCGTCTCGGCGGCGGTATCTTTACCAAGGCCGCAGACGTCGGCGCCGATCTCGTCGGCAAGGTCGAAGCCGGTATCCCCGAGGACGATCCCCGCAACCCGGCCACCATCGCCGACAACGTCGGCGACAATGTCGGCGATTGCGCGGGCATGGCTGCCGATCTTTTCGAAACCTATGTGGTGACGGTCGGCGCAACCATGGTGCTCCTCGCGCTCCTGCTGAGCGACGTGGTGACTGCGGGTGTCCTTACCAGCCTGATGGTTCTTCCGCTGCTCATCGGCGGCGTATGCATCGTCACCTCGATCATCGGCACCTATATGGTCCGTCTCGGATCGGGCAATTCGATCATGGGCGCGCTCTACAAGGGCTTTTTGACCACTGCGGTGCTTTCGATCCCGGCCATCTATTTCGCCACTCAATATACGCTTGGCGGCATGAGCACCGAGGTCGTTCCCGGAACAGACGGCACTGCCGGCATTACCGGCATGGACCTGTTCTGGTCGATGATGGTCGGCCTCGGCGTAACCGGCCTGATCATCTGGATCACCGAATATTACACCGGCACCAACTATCGCCCGGTCAAATCGATCGCCAAGGCGTCCGAAACCGGCCACGGCACCAATGTCATCCAGGGCCTCGCCGTCAGCCTCGAAGCGACGGCGCTGCCGACGCTGGTAATCGTGATCGGCATTGTTGTCGCGTATCAGCTTGCCGGCCTTATCGGCATTGCCTTCGCGGCCACCGCAATGCTGGCGCTTGCCGGCATGGTCGTCGCGCTCGACGCTTATGGCCCGGTTACGGACAATGCCGGCGGTATCGCCGAAATGTCCGGCCTCGACGAAAGCGTCCGCGAAAAGACCGATGCGCTCGACGCTGTCGGCAACACGACCAAGGCTGTCACCAAAGGCTATGCCATTGGTTCCGCCGGTCTTGCCGCACTGGTGCTGTTCTCTGCGTACACGGCCGATATTCGTACATTCTTCCCTGAATATCTCGACGGCAATCTGGCCAATGGCGAGACCAGCTTTAGCCTTGAAAATCCCTATGTGATTGTCGGCCTTCTGCTCGGCGCGCTCCTGCCCTACCTCTTCGGAGCCATGGGCATGACCGCGGTTGGCCGCGCTGCCGGTGACGTTGTCAAAGATGTTCGCGCGCAGTTCGCCGCCGACAAGGGGATCATGGATGGCACGAGCCGTCCGAACTATGCCCGCACGGTCGATCTCGTAACCAAGGCGGCGATCAAGGAAATGATCATTCCGTCGCTGCTGCCGGTGCTCGCGCCGATCGTCGTCTATTTCGTGGTCAGCGGCGTTGCCGGTCCGGCGAACGGCTTTGCCGCGCTCGGCGCATTGCTCCTCGGCGTGATCGTTTCGGGTCTCTTCGTTGCGATTTCCATGACCGCCGGTGGCGGCGCATGGGACAATGCGAAAAAGTACATCGAAGACGGCAATCATGGCGGCAAGGGTTCTGATGCCCACCATGCCGCGGTGACCGGCGATACGGTCGGCGATCCCTATAAGGACACCGCCGGCCCGGCCGTGAACCCGATGATCAAGATCACCAACATCGTGGCTCTGCTGTTGCTGGCTGCACTGGCCGCCGGCGCAGCCTAACCGGCTCAGTTACCGACCAAGAAATGCCCGTCCGGAGCGATCCGGGCGGGCTTTTTCTTGTGGCCGTATCGAGAGCGCTCGATGCGCTTCTCCCACGAAGAAAAAGCTTATCCCTCGCCGAAATCGCGATTGACGAGCATCCAGCTGCCCGTGACCTTGGCGTGGAGCTTGCCGGTTTCGGCGTGGGTGAAGTTCGATTCGATTACGCCGAGCCGCCGCGAGCGGTTGAGCACGGTGCTTTCGACGATCATCGTCTCGTCTGCCTTGATCGGCCGGAAGAAGCGCGTCGAGAACTCGGCCGTCGAATAATTTTCATTGCTTTCGGAATTTGCGCTCGACCAGAAAGCAAACGCCTGGCCGCTATCGGCAATGACATTGATCACGCCGCCCTGGACGATCCCGTCATAGTGGCAATGGTGCATTGCGGGCGTCCATTCGAGGGTAAATTTGCCCTTTTCGACCGCCGTGAAAACCATCCCGTCGAGCCGCATGCCTTCGATATAGGGAGGCGGCCCGCCGCCCTCGACAGTGCCGTCGATAATCGTCTGGATGATGGTGATCGGATCGGTGTCCATCGACCCAGCATATCAGCTTCGCGGCGTCCCGCCAGCGCAATTGCAAAGCTTGCAATTAAGGCAAAAATGTTGCAACTATCCGGTTCCTGAACCTTGGCCCTGCTGGATTCGTCTGGCGGGGCTTTTTCTTTGTCAGGCTGGTTGCCGGCCCTCGCTTCCGGCTCGACGCGGCCCCGGCCGGCTCGACCGCCAGCTCGAGCCTGACAAACAGAATCCCCGGCAGAATTAACCCTTTCCGCTAACCTCGCCTTTCAAATTTTATTTAACCGCATCGCGCTAAAGCCTTTGTTAAGCAGGCTGGGAGAACGCGCCGATGAACGCCGAAACGGCAATTGCAGGATCATGGGACAGGCGCGGGGTGGCGGAGCCGAAACGGTTCGCTGCGCCCGCGGCTTTTCCCGTGACTGCCGGCGCCCCGGCCTGCCTCAGCTGCCATTTCTACCCGCCGGACGCGCTGCCCGCCGAGATCGTTTCGCAATGGGACGTGCTCGCCGACGAGGCCGCCCAACCCAATGTTTTTGCCGAACGCTGGTTTCTCGGGCCGTCGCTGCACCATCTCGCCGATACGGCCAACGTCCGGATTGCGGTCGTAACCTCGTCCGATGGTCTGCTGGCCGGATTGCTGCCGCTGACGGTCAAATCGCATTACGGCCGCATCCCGGTTCGCAATGTCCAGAATTGGCGGCATGACAATGCCTTTCTCGGAACGCCGATGGTTCGCCGCGGGATCGAGACCGGCTTCTGGTCGACATTGCTCTCCGCGCTCGACGATCGCGATTGGGCGACGGGATTGCTCCATATCGACGGTCTGGTCGAAAATGGTCCGCTGCACCGCGGCCTGAAATCGGCAGCGAAACGCTGCGATACCGTTCACCGCGTCGAGCGCGCGCTGCTGCGATCGGACCTTGCGCCGGAAGTTTATTGGGCCGGGGCCGTTCGCAAGAAAAAGCGCAAGGAGATCAACCGGCTATCCAATCGCCTCGCCGAACAGGGCGATCTGGCCTTTGCGACGCTTGGGGCCACTGAGGAGGCGGCACCATGGATCGATGCCTTTCTTGCGCTCGAACGCAAAGGCTGGAAGGGCGCGGCCGGTTCGGCGCTGGCGTGCAACGCGAATGTCGCCGCCTTTTTCCGCGACGCCTGTCTCGGTGGCCATCGCGCCCGAAAGCTCGATTTCCATCGGCTCGATCTCGATGGCCGGCCGATCGCGATGCTGATCAACTTTCTCGCCGCGCCCGGCGGATATTCGTTCAAGATCGCCTTTGACGAGGACTATGCGCATTATTCGCCCGGCGTCCTGATCGAACGCTATAATCTCAGAATTCTCGAACGCCGCGATATCGAGTGGATCGATAGCTGCGCTTCGCAGGACCATCCGATGATCGACAGCCTGTGGCAAGCACGCCGCCGCATCGTGCGTGTCACGCTGCCGCTGCAGGGCCGGCGCAACCGCGCGATCTTTCACGCCTGCCGTGCCGTCGAAAACGGCTTTGGCCGGGCGAAGACAATGCTCGGCAAGTTACGGAAGCGTTCCTCATGAACATGGAAACGCGGGTCGCGGCGCAAACGCCGGTATTTGGCGAGGGCGCGCTAACCAGTTTACGCGCCGCCTATCCTGAAACGCCCTGCCGGCTCGATCACGAGATGCGCGATCATCCGCTGTTGAGTTTCGAGGCGCTGGGCAAGCTGGCGTTGTCGATGCGCGAAGTGGATGTCGAATATAACCGCGCCGACCTGCCGGTCGGAATCGATCCTGTCGATATACCCGATAACGGCCTCGGCATTGCCGAAACGCTTGAAAATATCGAGAGCAATGACAGCTGGATGGTGCTCAAATTCATCGAGCAGAACGCAACCTATAAGGCTTTGCTCCACGAAACGCTCGCCGAGATCGAACCGGCCGTACGCGCCGTTACCGGCGAGATGATGAAGCTCGAAGGCTTTATCTTCGTCTCATCGCCGGGCGCCGTGACGCCCTTCCATATGGATCCGGAACATAACATCCTGCTCCAGTTGCGCGGATCGAAAGTGATGACCGTTTTCCCCGTCGGTGACGACGACCTGACGCCCGGCACGGCGCATGAGGCCTTCCATGCCGGCGGCCACCGCAATCTCGACTGGCGCGATGAGTTCGCGGCCAGGGGCGAGCCATTCGAACTGGCGCCCGGCCAGGCGATCTATGTCCCCGTCAAGGCGCCGCATTGGGTGCAGAACGGGCCCGGAACCTCGGTTTCGCTGTCGATCACCTGGCAGAGCGAATGGGCCTATCACGAAATGTATGCGCGCGAAATGAACGCGCTGCTTCGCCGGTGCGGGCTTAATCCTGCTGCTCCCAAGCGCTTTCCGCATCCGAACCGCGCAAAATCGTTTGCCTGGCGCGCGATCGACAAGGCGCGGCGCATGGCGGGCCGAAACTAAGGCTTTCGCTTCCCTTTCGCGGCTTCGCCCGCTATGGCGCGGCGGATTTACGGCACTATATGAGATTTTATGGCGAAAGAAGAACTGCTTGAGATGCGCGGGCATGTGGTGGAGCTGCTCCCCAATGCGATGTTCCGTGTGAAGCTCGAAAATGATCACGAGATCCTCGGCCACACGGCCGGCAAGATGCGCAAGAACCGCATCCGCGTCCTTGTCGGCGACGAAGTGCTCGTCGAGATGACCCCTTACGACCTGACCAAGGGCCGTATCACCTACCGGTTCAAGTAAACCGCGCCGCGCATGGCAATGCGCCTTATCCTCGCCTCCGCCAGCCCGCGCCGCCGCGATTTGCTCGCGCGGATCGGCGTGACGCCCGCTGCGGTCGTCCCTGCCGACATCGACGAGACGCCGGGGCGCGGCGAGCTTCCCCGCGAATACGCCAAGCGTATGTCAGCGGAAAAAGCGGCGGCGGTGGCGCCCGATCACAAAGGCGATCTGGTGCTCGCGGCCGATACGGTCGTCGCCGCGGGCCGCCGGATTTTGCCGAAGGCGGAAAGCGAAGCCGAAGCGCGGCGATGCCTGGCCTTGCTCTCGGGCCGCCGTCACCGGGTGTTTTCCGCGGTCGTATTGGTCGATGGCGGAGGCACGGCGCGGCATCGGCTCTCGGAGACGATCGTCATCTTCAAGCGGCTGACCGAGGCCGATATCGCCGCCTATCTCGTCACCGGCGAATGGCAGGGCAAGGCCGGTGGCTATGCGATCCAGGGCCGCGCCGAAGCCTGGGTGCGTTTCCTCTCTGGCAGCCATTCGGGCGTGGTCGGCCTGCCGCTTTTCGAAACGCGCGCGCTGCTGACGAGCGCGGGATATGATCTTGGCTGAATGGCTCTACGAAGCCGGGATCGGCGAGGAGCGCGCGGCGCTGGTCGAGGACGGCGCGATCGTCGAAGCGCGGATCGAGCCCGAACGCGAAACGGCGCGCGCAGGAGCGATCATTGGCGCGAAACTCTCCGAAATTACGGCAGGCGGGCGATGCGGCAAACTGACGATCGATAATGGCGAAGAGGCGCTTATCGAGCCCGCGCCGACGGGCGTGACTGAAGGCGCTTCGCTTTTTGTCAAGATCGCTCGCGAACGGATCGTCGAAAACTGGGGCGTAAAGCTCGCCAAGGCGAAGCACCGGCCCGAAGCCGACGAAGCGCGTGCGGCGCTATCGCTACGCCAACAGCTCAGCGCAACCGGCCACTCGGTACGCGATCTCGCCTCGCACCACCCCGATACGCTCGAGGAAGCTGGTTGGTATGAACTGCTCGAACAGGCGCGCAGCGGCGTTGTCCGTTTTTCCGGCGGAGCGCTGCGCATATCGCTGACTCCCGCGATGACGGTGATCGATGTCGATGGCGCGCTGCCGCCCGCCGAACTCGCGGTCGCGGGAGCGCGGGCCGGCGGCGGAGCCATTCGCCGCTTCGGCATTGCCGGTTCGATCGGCATCGACCTGCCGACGCTCGAAGCGAAGGGCGATCGACAGGCTGCCGCCGCCGCGCTCGATGAAACCCTTCCCCGGCCCTTCGAACGCACGGCCGTCAACGGCTTCGGTTTCCTGCAGATAGTCCGCCGCCATGCCCGGCCTTCGCTGCTGGAGCTTGCTCAGTCCGGCGATGCCGGCTTTGCAACGTGCGCGCTCCTGCGCCGCGCCGAGCGTTCGAAAGGCAAGGGCGACCGCACGATATCTGCGCACCCGGCGATCATCGGCTATCTCGAAAACAAGCCCGAATGGCTCGCCGCGCTCGAACGGCGGCTTGGCGCCGGCGTCAAATTGCAGAGTCATCCCGCCATCGCGCTTCATTCAGGTGAGATCAGCGCTACTCATCCCTGACTTTGCGCATCCTTCGCTTTGTGCCATCGTCGCCCGCGAGAGGAGCCTTCGATGCTGACCAAGGGCGACGATTACCCGCTGCACCAGACGCCCGAGCCGATCGCCTATGCGGACGCCGAGCGCAATTTTTACGATCGCTATTTCTTCAACGGCTATAGCGCCGATGGCAGCGTCTTCTTCGCCGCCGCGATGGGGATATACCCGGCGCTCGATATCATCGACGCGAGCTTCTGCCTGCTCGTCGACGGCGTCCAGCACAATGTCCGCGCCTCGCGGCGGATGGGTTTCGAACGGCTCGATCTGAGCGTAGGCCCGGTCCGGGTGAAGATCGTCGAACCGCTCGAGAAGCTGCGTATCGTGGTTAGCGGCAACGACAGTCCGATCACCGCCGATATCGTTTTCGACGCGCGCCATGCACCGATCGAGGAGCCGCGCTTCATCCGGCGTAACGGGCCGCGCATCTTCATGGATTATACGAGGTTGACGCAAAATGGCGGCTGGTCCGGCACGATCTCGCTCGATGGCACCGACTATGCGCTCGATCCCGCAACGCATCGTGGTACGCGCGACCGGAGCTGGGGCATTCGCCCGGTCGGCGCGGGCGACAGCCAGCCGCCGCCGCTGGGCGCGATGCCGCAATTCTACTGGCTCTGGACACCGCTCAACTTCGATGATCACACCGTCTTCTTCCATTCGAACGACGATGGCGAGGGCGAAGGGTGGAACCGCCGCGCGGTTGTCTGTCCTGTCGGCGGCGAGGAGCGCGAATTCGACGGGATCGGTTATGATGTAAGCTATGCCAGCGGCACGCGCCGCGTCGAGCGCCTGGCTGTCGATCTTGCCGAAGACGCGAAGCTCGTCCTGAAGCCCGGCGATCTCAACTTCTATATGTCGGGGCTCGGCTATATGCATCCCGATTGGGGCCATGGCCGCGACCATGGCGCGTTCAAGACGGCCTATGATGCGATCGACACCGCGAGCGTCAACGGCATGGAGCAGCTCTATATCCACATCCAGGCGCTCGCCGAGGCGGCATTGACGCTCGGCGGAGAAGAGCATCGCGGCACCGGCGTCGTCGAGCAGCTGTTTATCGGGCCGCATGCCAGCAGCGGCCTTTCCGGTATGATGGACCCTGCCGGATGAGCCGCGACTTCCCGACACGGCCCGAAGAATTCGAACGCGACTGGGTCGAGACCGTGTTCGATGCGCCTGCCGGGTCGCTCCGTTCGCTTACTCATAAGCCCGTCGGCACAGGACAAGTCTGCGACAGCTATCGCTTCCACTGCGACTGGGCCGAAAACGGCCTGCCCACCACCTTCGTCGCTAAATGCCCGAGCGCCGATCCGACAAGCCGAGGCGCGGCGGCGATCTTCCATCTCTACGACATGGAAGTCGGCTGGTATCGCGATGTCGCGGCGCAAAGCGGCGTCAGCTGTCCCGAGCCCTATTACGCCGCGATCGGCGAGGATGAACAGCAATTCGCGCTTTTGCTCCGCGACATGGCGCCGGCGAAGCAGGGCGATCAGCTCGCCGGCGCCAGCCTCGCCCAGGTCCGCTCGACGCTCGATGAGGCGGCCATGCTGCACAGCTGGCGGCCCGAAAGCGGTGATCTCGAACAATATAGCTGGCTGCTCCACAGCACGACGAATGGCGGCTATCTGCGCCAATCGCTTCCGGCGAGCTACCCCGCCTTCCGCAAACGTTTCGCCGATCTGCTCAGCGAAGATGTGCTCGATCTCGGCCAGGCGCTGATCGACAGGATCGACAACTATGTCGATCGCGATCCCGAGAATCCCTGCATCACGCATAACGATATGCGGCTCGACAATATCCTGTTCGACGATGGCGGCGAGACGGCGATCCTTGTCGACTGGCAGACCGTCTCGATCGGTCATGCGGCGAGCGATATCGCCTATATGATCGGTACCAGTTTTGCCGATGCCGACGAACGCGCGCGCGAAGAACGCGGACTGATCCGCGCCTATCTCGCACGGCGCGAAACGCTTGGCGCACCGGCGGAATTCGATTCATTCTGGCAGGAATACCGCCGCGCCGCCTTTGCCGGTTTCGTCATGGCGATCAACGCCGCGCTCCATGTCGAACAGACCGAACGCGGCGATGCGATGTTCGCGGCGATGGCCGAAAGGCCCGCCCAAATGGCGCTCGATCTCGACAGCCTGTCATTGATTTGAACGGGAAACCGATCGAACCTCAAATTTTGGGGCTGCGTTGCTGCTGACATTGGTGTAAGTTTTCGCTCCTGTTGCGAAAGGATCGCCATGGCAGATGAAGATATCCCCCAAGGCCCGGCGCTGACCGCGCTCGACCCCATTTTTCGCGACGATCCCTATCCGGTTCTTGCGCAGCTCCGCGAAATAGCGCCCGTCATGCACGACGCCGCCTTTGGCCGCTTCCACCTTGCGCGCGAGGCCGATGTCGCCCGCGTGCTGCGCGACAAACATATGTGGTCCGATCCGCGCAAGGCCAATGAAGGCACTTTCTCGCGCTTGCTGCTCGTCGCACGAAACGGCGAGGATACCGATGAACCGTCGATGCTGCTGGCCGACGATCCCGATCACAAAAGGCTGCGCGGCCTGATCAACAAGGCGTTTACGCCGCGCGCCGTCGAAGCGCAGCGCAGCCGCACACGCGCCATTGCCGAAGAACTGCTCGATGCGATCGAAGACGACGAGTTCGATTTCATGGCGCGCGTCGCCGATCCGCTGCCGACGACGGTCATTGCCGAGATGCTCGGTATCGATTCCGATCAGCGCGACGATTTCAAGGCCTGGTCGGCGGCCTCGTCCGAAGCTTTTTTCAACATCATGCGCCCGGCGGACATCGTCGAAAAGGGCTTGGAAGGCGACGAGAATCTGCAGCAGTTGTTCCGCAGCGAAATTGCCAAACGGCGCGAGACACCAGCGGGCGATCTGATCGGTGCGATGGTCGCGGCGGAGGAAGACGGCGACCGGATGACCGAAGACGAGATCGTCCAGCAATGCCAGTTGCTGCTGATCGCCGGCAACGTCACGACGACCGATCTCATCGGCAACGGCCTGAAAGCGCTGATGGATCATCGCGATCAATGGGAGGCGCTGAAAGCCGATCCGGCGCTGCTTCCCGACGCGGTCGAGGAGATGCTGCGCTACGATTCGCCGGTCATCAATTCGGGCCGCATCGCACATGAGGATATCGAGATCGGCGGCTGTCCGATCGCGCGCGGCGAGACCGTATCGACTTCGCTGGCGGCGGCCAATCACGACCCTGCGGTGCACGACGATCCCGGCGTTTTCGATATCTTCCGCGCCAACAAGAAGCATCACAGCTTTGGCGGCGGACGGCATTTTTGTCTCGGCGCGCCGCTCGCCCGGCTCGAAGCGCAGGAGCTGTTCGGCGCGCTCGCCAAAAAAATGCCCGATGTCCGTCCTTCGGCACGCGAGCCCGTCTATCGCGCGATTCCGGCATTTCGCGGGATGAGCGAATATTGGGTCCGCAAGACCTGACCTTGCGGCCTGCCGCCGCGGCCGCCATATCGCGGTGATGCCCAAACGCGCCTCCAAATGCCCGATTTGCAAGCAGCCATCCGCTGAGGATTTCCAGCCCTTTTGCAGCCGCGGCTGCAAGGATCGCGACCTGCTGAAATGGCTTGGCGACGGCTATCGCGTGCCGGGCCCGCCCGCCGATCCCGAAGCCGTCATCGCCGCGCAAAACGGGGTGGACAGCGACGGCTGAAGCGCCCTATAGCGCCCGCTTCCGCGACCCTCCGCGAGACATGCCCGGGTAGCTCAGTTGGTAGAGCACACGACTGAAAATCGTGGTGTCGGCAGTTCGATTCTGTCCCCGGGCACCATTCTTTTCCCGAATCCGCAAAGAGTTGGGCTTCCGTCTCAGACCCGTCAATAAGTCGCGCAATGTCGGTAGCTTACGGGTCCTCGAGAATGCGGCTGCCTGACCAAGAGACCGTTCGTCAGGAGCCTGTCGCAAAATTTGCGCGGATCTCTGGAGAGACCATTCAGCCGGTCCTGCGATGCTAGTTTAGGGGTTGCGGATTTAAGAGGCTTCGAACCCGAGCAGCCGCCGCTGCTCCGCCCAGTCGAGCGGCAATTTCGACATCCTCGCCAGGCGGATGCGGGTCAGCGTTGCCGGCTGACGCCCATCCAATATGGCGGTAGTGATGTCCGGCGCAAGATATCCTAGGCGGACGAGCCTCGCGAAATAGTCTTTGTCGTACACTTCGGCCGCGGCGACCGCCTCGAGCGTCGCTCCATCGGGAAAGCGTACCATTTCGAGCAGCCAGTCGACCGGCTCGCCGGGTTCGCCGATCGAGAGAGCGCCGGTCGTGTCACGATTGATTGGGCGGACCGCACGGTAGAGGCCGAGTGCCGTGCGCCGATTCAGCTGCAGCTCGGTTTCGAGCGCCGCGCGGCGTTTTTCGGGCGTCGAAAAATCGAGATATCCCAGATTTACCGCACGCTTGAGCTTCCAGGCCGTATCGCCGGCGAGAAACACGCTCGCTGCATGCGTGTCGATGCGTCCGGGTGGGAGCGAACACCCGAACGCATCGCCGCTTTCGAGAAAGGCAATGGTCGCGGCCTGGCCCTCGGCTGGGTCGCGAGGAGCCGGGGCCGTGCCGGCGATCAGCCCGCCTCGATCGCTATCTTACGTACGCGATCCGCGGCCTTCTCGTCCTTGGCCACGGTAATCGTCAGAACGCCGTGATCGAATTTCGCTGTCACATTGTCTGGATCGGCATCGGAGGGGAGCGTAACGCGCCGTTCGAACGAGCCGTAGCGCCGTTCGCGCAGCATGAAGCCCTTGTCCTTCTCGTCGCGTTCATCGCGCTTCTCGCCCGACAAGGTGAGCATGCCGTCGGCGACGTTGACCTCGATATCCTCCTCGTCGAGCCCCGGCAGCTCAGCGCTCAGCCGATAGGTCTTGTCATCCTCGCGCATGTCAATCGCCGGCAGCGGCATCAGCCCCTGCAATGCAAAATTGCCGGGCGACCAGTTGAAAGGCGACCAATGCGGTTGGCGCAGCTCGCCCACAAACCGGTCGAATTCGTCGCGGAACCAGCCCAGCGGCCGGTCGCGACCCTCGCCCGTATCGGCCGACGGCAGCATGGGTTCGGAGCTGGTCGAAGATTTCGTTGTCATGTTTCACCTCCTTGCAAACGGGCCGGGTGCAATTCCTGCATTCCCGGTATCGCGGAAATTATGGCCCGGCCCGCCGCATCTCCATACGCAATGCTACGGAGCCTCGCCGCGATCAGTGACCGAGCAGCAGGGGCACAGGGCTGTTGCCGAGCATATCGAGCGTTGTGCCGCCGAGGATAAACTCGCGCTGTCGAGAATGACCGTATCCACGCATGACAACGCTTCGTTTTCAATGGGCGAGCAACAGCGGTTTCGGTGGGTTCGCCAGAAGATCGTGGGTCACGCCGCCGAGCACGCGCTCGCGCAGCCGCGAATGGCCAAAGGCACCCATCACCAGATAGCCCGGCCCGCCGGCCGAGATCGCGGCGCGCAGCGTATCGGCGACCGATCGGTGCTCGCGCGGCTGTTCGACGAGATTGCAGGCAACGCCGTGGCGCGAGAGAAAGGTGGCGGCGGCGGTCGGCGGCAAGCCCTTGCTTTGCTCTTCGGCCACGCAGATCACCGTGACCGCGTCCGCCATCCGCAGCAAAGGCAGCGCTGCGCGCAGCGCCTGCGAAGATTCGCGTGACCCGTTCCAGGCGATCATCGCGCCAGCCGAACAGTCGAAGCCCGTGGCTTCGTCGGGCACCACGAGCACCGGCGCACGCGCATGAAGCACGACATCGGCGGCGATCGGCGGCGTACGGCCCGACTCGGATTTGTCCGTCAGCACGCTGACGATTGCGAGGTCCGCCAGCCAGCTGTTATCGGCGAGCACCTTGGCGGCCGAACCGTCATAGGAAAGCCAGTCCCAGCTCACTCCCTCGCGCTTCAACCGGTCCTCGATCGTCCGACGTTCGGCCTCTTCCCCCTTGCGGATTTCGGCGATCATCTGCGGCAGCGCGTAGACCCCGCCGAACGGATCGCCGATAATATAGGTTTCGAACGGTGTCGCCTGCAGGCAGGTCAGATGACCATCGAACGTGCGCACGATGTCGAGCGCCGCTTGCAACCGTGCCTCCTGGCCATGGTCGCGGTGGATATGGAGCAAAACGGACTTCATGGCTCTTCCCCTGGCCGATGCGGGCGATGCCCTCGGGAACCGGTCAGACTAGCGAGCCGGTGGCGCCGGTCAGTACGCAGAATTACGGAGCCGCCATGGCACCCCGTATTTGCGCAGGCCGACCAAGGCGCGGTTATCGGATAGGATACTGGGAGGTCGCGGGAAGCGCGCTGTGTAACGTTGAGATGGAGGATCATCCGGCCTGAGCTGGTTCG
This sequence comes from Sphingomonadaceae bacterium, assembly GCA_013001755.1. Classification (GTDB taxonomy): domain Bacteria; phylum Pseudomonadota; class Alphaproteobacteria; order Sphingomonadales; family Sphingomonadaceae; genus Parasphingopyxis. Next base: position 17,380 of record JABDLY010000024.1, on the reverse strand, counting down.
GTTGCCTTTCGCGTCGCGAAGATCGAGGATCTACGTCAGCAGACCTGCCAAGACTGCCGATCAGGTGCCTGCGTCCTCGCCGAATCCCGCGGCGAAGGCGAGGCGCAGCGCTTCGGACAGGCTTTGCACGTCCAAATTGCGCATCACGTTCGCGCGGTGGATCTCGACGGTACGCGGGCTGAGGCCGAGATCGTCGGCGATCGCCTTGGTGGGATGGCCACGTACCAGGCCCCTTAGCACATCCCGCTCGCGCGGGGTCAGCGCGTCGAGCCGCACCCGCGCCTCGTCGGCGCGCGCCGATCGGCGGCTGTTGCGGTCGAGCCTTGCGCAACTCTCCTCGATCGCGTCGAGCAGCACCGATTTCTCGAAAGGCTTTTCGATGAAATCGACCGCGCCTGCCTTCATCGCCCGTATCGCGATATCGATATCATCACTGCCGGTCATCACCACGACCGGGAGGGGAATGCCGCGCGTCTTGAGTTCGGCCTGAACCTCGAGGCCGTCCATCTCGGGCATGCGGATATCAAGGAGAACGCAACCGGGCTCAAGCGCACTGGCCTCCTCCAGCATCTCGACGCCCGAGGTGTAGGTCGCGACATCATAGCCCGTGGTGCGCAACAGGAAGCCGGCCGATCGGCGGACCGCCTCATCGTCGTCGACGAGATAGATCTTATGGCGTTGCTCCATCGCCTTGGCCTCCTGCATCGATCAGCTGATCGAATCCGTTGACGCCTTCCACCCGCCGCTCACAGCGTCAGGCCGGCAAACGGACGGCGAACGGATATAGGAAGGTACGGATTTATAACAGAAAACGGCGGTGCAATCCATCGCCTCATGTCATGCGTCGCCATCATCGACGGCGACCCGGGTCTCGGGCCGGCCATCGCCGCCGTTGGCTGAAGCGCGTACGCGCGCTGGGCGAGGCGGCCTAGACGGAGTTCCGATGTCTTTTCCGCGGAGAAGGAGACGATAGCCTCTAGGGGCAATTACGGATCGCGCTGGCGGCGCCTTCCTTCCTATTCTTCGCCCGAGCAAGGAAAGGACCCGTCATGACCAGCCCCGCCGACACCGAATCGCCACCCGCTTCAGCTGATCAGTCCGCAACCCCTGGATCGGTCCGCGGCCTGTCCAACGACGAAGCGACTGCCGAATGGCGTGCCGATCTGACGACACGCAGCGGCGTCACTTTCCATGTCCGTCCGGCCAAACCCGGCGACGAGGAAAAGCTCGCCGACTTTTTCCTGCATGTCAGTTCGGAGGATATCTATCGCCGTTTTCTGACCGGCTTGATCGAAGTCGATCGCGAGCGGCTGAGGGCGATGGCGCGCGACGATGATCTGCAGAGCATCGACTTCCTCGCTTTAGACGAAAACAGCAATATCATCGCCACCGCCATGCTGAGCGCCGACGCGGATTTCGAGATCGGCGAATTTGCGCTCTGCACGCGCCAGGATCGCAAGCATCAGGGCGTCAGCTGGACGCTGCTCGGCCATCTCATCCGCTATGCCCAGGCCAAGGGATTGCGAAAGATTCGGTCGATCGAGAGCTGGGACGATCGCGCCGCGCTCCAGCTAGAGGGCGAGATGGGTTTCGATCTGCGGCACGATCCCGACGATTCAACGCTGATGATCGCTGAAAAAACGTTGATCGCGAAGGATCGAACGGCATGATCGTACCGGTGCGGGGCAACCCGTGAAGCATAGGTGACGCCATGCGCATTCACGCGATGGAATTTGCCGAGCCGGGCTCGCCGCTGCGCCTGATCGAACGCGATATACGCGATCCCGGCAAGCGAGAAATTCTCGTCGAGGTCGGCGCCTGCGGCGTTTGCCGCACCGATTTGCATATTGTCGATGGAGATATCCAGGGCAAGCTGCCGATCGTTCCGGGGCACGAGATCGTCGGCCGGGTCAGTATGGTCGGCGAAGGCGCCGAGGGATTCGCGATCGGCGACCGGGTCGGCATCCCTTGGCTCGGCCATAGCTGCGGCAAATGCCCCTATTGCCGGTCGGACCGCGAGAATCTGTGCAACGACCCGTTATTCACCGGCTTCACGCGCGATGGCGGTTTCGCGACTCATGCGCTGGCCGATGCGCGCTATTGTTTCCCGATTCCCGCCCGCTACGGCGATGCCGAGGCGGCGCCGCGCAGCGCATGGACCTGGGTCTCGCCCATTTCATAGATCTTGTGCAGATCGGTGCCCCTGAAGCCGCCTTTGGGGGCGAAGCTTTCCGGGCCTGTCGCCGCCTGCGCAGCCATTGTCATGATGCCTCCCTTCGCCCGTCACATCCGCGATATTTCGGTCGGCCCTCGATCGGTTCTCAGGGCCACAACGCCTTGATTTCGGGCGGCAGGCCGCTCTTGACGTCGTCGATCTCGCCTTCGGAGACATGGTCGGCGATAACCGCGAGCGCCGCTCTGGCAGTCACCCCGGGATCGGCATTGGGATCCTCGATGAATGCCGCTTCGATCGCCGCGATGAAATTCAACTCATGCTTGTGATGGGTCGGCGGGCGGTTCGGTTGCCAGCCTTCATAATAGATCCCGCGAATCAGCGTCGGCAATTGCGCCGCGAGATCGGCCGCCTCGTTCATCTGTAGCCGGTCACGCAGCACATGAAGGGTCGAACGCAGCAGGCGATAGGCGCGCTGTTTGTCTTCCCAGTCGAGCTTGTCCATCAATTCATCAAGCCAGATATTCGTGTCCTGGACCGCCTTGTCGATGATTTTCAGGCCGAGCGCACTCATGGTCTTCTCCCGTTGCAAATCGGTGGCGCAAATTCTCCGCCGCTATGGGCCACCGCCTTGGAGTTTGAAACAAAGCGCTGCGCGCGGGTCTCTAGGTAAGCTTACTGATATGGCGGCGGCGGCGGCCGGCTCTATCCTCGCTCGCGAACACCACAATCGGGGAAGTAGCGATGAACGACCGACAAAAAATGGGCGGCGGACTGGCAATTCTGACCGCCTTCGCCCTCGCTCTGGCAGGCTGCGTGTCGGCGACGCCGTATCAGCCCGATATACCCGGCCAGCGGGTCTCGGGCGGCTATTCGGAGACTCAGCTCGCGGACAACCGGTTCCGCGTCAGTTTTTCGGGCAATTGCCTGACCTCGCGCGACCGGGTTGAAGGCTATCTTATGTATCGCGCCGCCGAACTGACACTCGAACAGGGTTATGACTGGTTTCTGATCCTCGACCGGCTAACCGAACGCGAGGCGCGGACCTACGTCCATCCCGATCCGCTCTATCGGCCTTGGTTCGGCAGCGAATACGTCTATTGGCGGCCGCATTGGCGCTATTATCGCGAGGGGCTCGGATGGCGGACCTGGCACCCCGAACGGGGTAATCCTTTCTGGACGGAACGGGTCAGGGTCAGCACGATCGAGGAATTCGAAGCGCATGCCGAAATCACCACGCACACGGGACCGGCGCCGGCCGACGAAGAACGCGCCTTCGACGCGCGCCGCGTGATCGCCGATCTTGAGCCGAGCATCGAACGGCCAGCGGGCGGTGGCGGCGGCATGTGCTAGGCTGGTCGGCAGGGCCGCCGCCGTCGCGATGCAGTCGGGAGAAATGGGAGAAGTGCCGTCAAGACCGCGATTTTCAGCACCAAAAGCTACGACCGGGCCTATCTGACCGCCGCCAATGCGGTCGGCAGACATGCGCTGTCCTTTCTCGAAGCCCGGCTGTCGTGCGAAACCGCCGCCCTCGCCAAGGGTCATGAGGCCGTCTGCGCCTTCGTGTCCGACGATCTCGACGCGGATGTGTTCGCCCAGCTGGCCGATCTCGGTGTGCGGTTCGTCGCAATGCGGTGTGCAGGCTTCAACAATGTCGATCTCGAAGCCGCCGCGCAGCTGGAAATTCCCGTCGTCCGGGTTCCCGAATATTCTCCCTACGCAGTCGCCGAGCATGCCGTCGCGCTGATGCTGTCGCTGGCGCGCAATACGCACCGGGCCTTCAACCGTGTACGCGAGGGCAATTTCGCGCTCGATGGGCTTCTCGGATTCGATCTCCACTCCAAGACGGTCGGTATCGTCGGCACGGGCAATATCGGATCGGTTGTGGCGCGTATCCTTTCAGGCTTCGGCTGCCATGTGATCGCGCACGATCCGTCGCCCGATGCCGGGTTGGCGGCGAACAGCGTCGATTATGTCGCGCTCGACGACCTTGCCGCCGCCGCCAAGATCATCACTCTCCATTGTCCGCTGACCCCCGACACCTACCATCTGATCGACGGGGAGCGCATCGCGCGGATGCAGCCGGGCGTAATGATCATCAACACCAGCCGAGGCGCGGTGCTCGATACGCGCGCCGTGATAGCCGGGCTCAAGACGGGCTGCATCGGCAGCCTCGGTCTCGATGTCTACGAGGAAGAGGGCGACCTGTTCTTTCGCGATCTTTCCGCTCACGTCATTCAGGACGATATATTCGCGCGTCTGCTGACCTTTCCCAACGTCCTGATCACAGGGCATCAGGGATTCTTCACCCATGAGGCCCTCACCAATATCGCCGAAACCACGATTGCCAATCTGAGCGCATTCGAGGCCGGCCGCCCGCAAAACGAAGTTTCGACCGAGAAGCTCGCCACGACGGCAGAGCCGGCACGGGCGGTTCCGTGAAGAACTTCGGCATTGTCACGTTAACGCGCGTGGCGGATTGATTGTTTCTGCCGTAGAAGATGGGGCCGGACACTGACCGATTATCTGATCCTGTTCGCTGTCATATTGGGAATAAATATGATGCCGGCATTTGGTCCTCCCACATGGTCGGTCATCGTTCTTTACGGTATGAACAGCGCGATACCCTTGCCGGCGCTCGTCATAACGTCGGCAAGTGCTGCTGCGCTCGGCCGCTTTCTTCTCGCACACGCGTTCCGATTATTCGCAGGCTATGTGCCCGAAAAGACAAAACGCAACGTTTCCGCCGCGGGCGAGCTCATCGAACAGAAAAGGAAAGTTACCTATCTGGCGCTTGGACTCTTCGCGCTGTCACCCGTTCCTTCGGCGCAATTGTTCGAGGCTGCGGGCCTCACCAAGATCCGCTTGCTGCGTTTCACGCTGGCGTTCTTCATGGGCCGCCTTGTTTCCTACTCAATCTACGGGATGACCGCCATCAGGATTGCACAGACCAGCATAGGCCAGGCATTCCGGGAAAATTTTACGAGCCCGGTGGGGCTCGCCATACAATTGGCGATGATAGCCTTGCTCATTGGTTTTACGCAGATCGACTGGCGCAAATTCCTGATGTCCGGCAATTGATAGAAACCGGGTTTTCGATGAACATCTTGGCGACACGGTCAATGACGAAAATACAGTCAGGTGATTTTGAGAATAGCCAGTCCGCTTGTTAAAGTTATCGCTAAACCGACAAATGTAAACATCAGGCGCGGATCGAGACATTTGGCAAAAAGCGCACCGATCGGCGCAGCGATCACTCCGCCGATCAACAATCCGAGCACCGGACCGATGATTTTTCCTACACCCAAATTTAGGCGATTGTGTACTTGATTGAACCAAAAACCTATTTCTCTTTGAACCCTTGATATATCCACTGACCAACAAAATACGCGGCAGTGGCGAAAATTGGTCCGCCGATAAGCATATTCCAAGCAAAATCTATTTGCTCTTGAATCCGTCCAGCTAGGCCCATGGACTGAATCATAGGGTCGCCGTAGACGCCCATCAGTCGCGTCATCTCATATCCCCAGTAACCGCGGTCGATCTTGTAAACGACAATGACATTGTCATAGTCATGCAAGCGGTTTGCGCCAGCACGATTGCAAGAACGGAAATTTGCCCACCGGTAGGAATCGGAGAACTTTCCGTCTTCCAACCTCATCCAACCCTGTTTCTAGCGAGTTTCCCGAACGACCAGCGTATCGACGGGTACCCATGACATAAGATCGGCCGCGATGCTTCCGATCGATGCATGGGCGAACCCGCTTTTCCCATGCGTGCCAATGACGAATAAATCGGTTCCCGAGGCGGACAGCCGCTCGCTGACCACAGAGGTAATCTGGCCATAGGCGATGTGGGTTTCCAGCCGATCGAGCAATCCGTCTTCGTCGCCGATCTCTTTCAGGAAGGATTTCATGTCGCGATTGACCTCGGCGCGCGTATCTTTTGCTACTTGATCCGATTTCAATATCCCGCCGTAGGGGACCTGGAATGCGTGTTCGAGCTGAATGGGCAGTTCGGGAAATTGGTCGGCTGCAACCCGCAACGCGTGCAACGAACATGACGAGAAATCGGTGGCGGCCAACATCTTCTGATATGGACGCAACGGTCGCTTTTTTACAATCAGTACCGGGATCGCCGATTGGCGGACAAGTGCCGAAACGAGTGTGCCCAATATGAAATCGCGCAGACTGTTCATGCGTGCGACGCCAGTGACGATGAGCGAACATTTTTCGCGTTCAGCGATTTCGGCGATCTCCTTGGGAACGGAGCCTCGGCCGACAATGATTTCGACGGCCACCGTGGCGCTTGGAAAGTCCCTGGCGATTTCAGCCTTCAAATCCTGCTCATAGGCCAAATCTTTTCCAAGTTCTCCCTTTTCGATTACATGAACGATCAGCAATCGCGCCGACTGCGACTCGGCAATCACCATGGCGCGATCGATGGCGCGATCGCATCGTGCGCTCAGGTCGGTCGCGACGAGGATTGTCGGGTTTTTTGCCATGCTGTTCTCCAATGTGCCGAGATTCAGTGGGTCTAGTGCGCCATCAGCAGTGGCACGGATGAATTGCGGAGCAGGTCTCGCGTCACGCCGCCGAGTATCTTTTCACGGATACGGGAGTGGCCGTATGCGCCCATGACAAGATAGTCGCCGCCGTGTGATTGGATGGCTGTCCGCAGCGCGTCCGATACAGACCGATCTTTGGCCGGCTGGTTGACCAGATCCGACGCAATGCCGTGCCGAGCGAGGTAAATGCTCGCGTCGGTTGCAGGGTACACCAGCTCGCTTTCGGTTACAGATACAATTGTGAGGGATGACGCCATTCTGAGTAGCGGCAATGCGGCCTTTACCGCTTCGCTCGCTTCGAAAGAACCGTTCCATGCAATGATGGCTTTCCCGTCGCAGGGGAAATTCTTGGTGTCTGCCGGGACAGCAAGTACCGGCGCGCGCGAATGGACGGCGACATCAGCGGTCAATGGCGGCCAGCTATCATGGCCTTTCGCGGTGTCGGGAACGTGGCTCAATACGATAAGATCAGCGAGTCTCGAGTGGTCGATCAGCATCTTGGCAGCTGGTCCGTCATACTTTGTCCAATTCCAATTGACACCCGCATGATCGAGCCTCTCCTCCAACCGCTTCTGTGTTTCCTTCTGCTCGCGACGCACTTCGGCAAGTACGGTGGGAAGAACATAGGCGCCACCGAATGGGTCGCCGAAAATGGGATACTCATAGGGCGCGGCTTGAACGCAGGTCAGATGTCCGTCGAAGGCACGCACGATATCGGTCGCTGCCTGAAAGCGCGATTCCTGACCTTCATCGTCATGGATGTGAAGCAGAACGGATTTCATCGAATGTCTCCCGGAGGACGAGATTGTGCTGTGCAGCCATGCAAAATAGCGACAGGGAGACGTGCGTATTTACGCAGATTTACGGATATGTTTCTCCGTAAATCCACGTATTTTCAACGCCGCCTCGCCCAACGAAAACAGCGTAAAAGTGGGGAGGAGAATTGGATTCATGAGTTGGAAATCTATTCGCTTGGAACTTGCCCGAACGCCTGAATTCCCGGGGGGGTCGGCCAGTCGAGCCTATGTCATCCGTCTTCCGGTCAACGACGATGGGTTGATCGACGAAGAGGCGGTGAAAGAGAACACAGCCATGGCGCGGGTTCGACGCTTCTGGCCGAACGAACGCGACATGTCAGGCTATGTCATAAAGACTCCGAAAGGCTGGGCGTTTTCCTATCGTGTCGGCGAAGATGATGACGAAACAATTTTCCTGTTGGACCGGCACGTCATACTCCCCGGCGAATATATCACCCTGACGGAGCCCGACGGCAGTCAGCTCCCTTTTCGGATCGCGACGGTTCAAGATCTGAATTAGCCCGAGAATGATTGCGGGAACTCGCTCCGCTTCCGGCGGAAGGGCTGAGGGCTCACGTTCAAAGATTGAGCTGTGCATTTTAGCGGAATTGAACGGCGCGCGGTCAGGAATATTACGGATAGGCGGCACCATGGCCTTCGGCCCATTCTGGTTTCCAATTCGAAAGAAAGGCAGATCATGCGTCTCATTTTCGCGTCTTGCGTCCGCTCCACGGCCCTTATCGCTTCGACTTTCTTTGCAGCCTCCTGCAACAGCAGCGATCCGGGACCGGGCGATTTCGCCGCTGCATGCAATTCAAACGGTGACATGACCGCCGAACTTTGCGCCTGTCTCGACGAACAGGCGCAACGGCTTTCGCCGGAATCGCACAGCTTCGTGATCGCGAAAATTGCTGGAGACGAAAGGACGGCCTTGCGGCTGCGCGAAGATCTGAACGAAATGCAGGCGCTGGAAGCCGGGCAGTTCGTTTCCAGAGCAATCCAGGAATGCACTATCGATCTTCCCGACACGCCTGAATGAAGGCGATATGCCGGGCTGTGGCATTACAATCCCGTGAAAATTCCGAAATTTCAGGTTTCTGATCGCGGCGCCGGTATGCGGTTAGCCGTCGGTCTCGATCTGCTCATCCAGGCCGGCCGCGAATGCAATGCGGAGGGCATCTGAAAGGCTGTTCACTTCGAGTTTGCTCATCAGGTTAGCCCGGTGAATCTCCACCGTTCTCGGGCTGATGCCAAGATCATAGGCAATGGTCTTGTTTGGATGACCTTTCACCAGACCGTGCAATACGTCCTGTTCGCGGGGCGTCAGCGCCTGGATGCGAAGGTTCGCCTCATCGGCGCGCTTGTGCTTGCGACCGGTCTCCATGAGCCGCGCGCAGCCTTCTTCGATAGCGCTGAGAAGCACTTCCTTGGCAAAAGGCTTCTCTATGAAATCGACCGCGCCGGCCTTCATCGCCCGGACGGCGACATCGACGTCGCCATGGCCGGTCATCACGATGACTGGAAAAGGAATGCCACGATCTTGGAGTGCCTCTTGCACATCGAGGCCGTCCATTTCGGGCATTCGGATATCGAGCAAGACGCAGCCGGGTTCCAAATTCTTTACATTCTTCAAGAAGGCCACACCCGACTCGAATACATCCACCGCATAACCCGACGTTCGGAGCATGAAGCTGGCCGAACGCCTGATCGCGTCTTCGTCATCGACGAGGTAAACATTGTTGCTATTCTGCGTCATCGGATCCCTGCTCAGCGTCGATTAGCGTGAAGTGGAAACTGGTGCCTCCCAAAGGGGAGGGTTCGGCCCAGATTTTGCCGCCATGTCCGTTGACGATCGTATGGCAAATCGAGAGACCCAAGCCCATCCCGCTCGCCTTTGTACTGACGAAGGGATGGAACAGGCGCTCGGCAACCTTTGCGTCGAGACCGGGCCCGCTGTCTGCAATTGTGACCTGGACGAACCCATTGGCCGCGCGCTCGCTAACGATCTGAATTCGCCTGACGCGTGAATTTTCCATCGCCTCGACTGCATTGCGGAGCAGGTTCAGGATGACTTGCTGAATTTGAATTCGATCCGCGAGCACCAGGTCGACATCTCGCTCAAGGTCCACTTCGACCTCCACTGTGCTGTCGCCATTGACCAGCGCCAGAGCGCTCGCTTCGTTTACGATCCTTGAGAGGCTGACAACCTGGCGCTCCATTTCTCCGCGCGAGATGAAATCGCGGAGCCGCCGGACAATCTGGCCGGCGCGCATGGTTTCGCTCGCGCATTCGCTTAGCGCGTCCTTGAGAGTGGCGATGGTTTCAGGACTGTGATCATCAAGCATATCGCGGCAGGTCTCGACATAATTGACGATCGCCGTGAGCGGCTGGTTCAGCTCATGCGCTATGGAGGTCGCGAGCGTTCCCATGGCCGAGATACGTGATACATGCGCTAGCTCCGCCTGCAAACCATGGAGCCGCTGTTCGGTTTTTTCGCTTTCCGTGAGATCACGAATGAAGCCGGCGAAAACGCGGTCTTTGCCGATCCGCGCTTCGCCAATCGACAGATCGATGGGGAACGTGCCGCCGCTGCGCCGCCGGGCCGTTGTCAGCCGCCCGATTCCGATAATCCGCTTGATACCTGTCTCGAGATAGGCGCTGATGTAGCCGTCATGTCTCTCCCGATCCGGCGATGGCATTAACGTGCTGACATTTTCACCGAGAAGTTCGGCCTCGCTATAGCCAAACATTTTTTCCGCCCCTGCGCTAAAGGCGAGGATTCGACCCTCGGTATCGATGACCACCATCGCATCGGGGACGGTGTCGATGATAGCGCGCAGATGTTCGCCGCTCGAAAGCGTAATCGGCAGTTTCCGGTCGCCATCTTTCAAGTCGTTCGTGTCGATATTCATCTATGGACCAGCACCTTTCCAACATGCGCTAGGCGGCACCTTACACAATCGCAAATAGGTGAATCTACACATTTGGACCGCAGCGGCCGCATCGCCCGCCAAAGCGGTTGCCGCTCAAACGATGAACCGGCAATCGGTCACTTGCGCTCGATAGAAGGAAGAGCGTCAGGATCAGCGGCATGTTCACCGGCAACACCAGTTCAATCAGGCGATGACAGGTTCCGCTATCCTGGGTTTCGCCTTGAGCCATTCCCAAGCCTGGCCTTCTTCATCCTCGTCGAAGAACTGGATGTTCACCCGGAATAGCGGACTGAGCAGATCGCCCCATCGCTTCATCCACTCCGGCCCACCGACAACGGCATAGCGGTCAAGCTTCTTGTAGCCCGCAAGCTTCATTGCCCAAAAATCACTCTCCAGCAGGCCCTCGAGTTCCAGGCCGTCATAAGTCTTGATCCTTGCGATGACGTTGACCTTCTCTTCCTTGTCCAAGATCGAATTAAACTCTTCGGCAATTTCCTTGAGCTCTTCCGAGCTGATTTTTCCGTCCAGCTCGAACCCGAACACATTCGGTCTGTCGGTCTCGATTTTTTTGATGGCAGCGCCATGCGGCAGGCGCTGTTCACCCTTTACCCAGGCGAGCGCCTTGTCCCGTTCATCGGCTTTGAAAGTTTCGTAGGAGACGAACGGAAGCAAGGCGCTCTCCACCTTGCTTGCCCAGCGGATCCAGCTTGTATCGCTCACAATCGCCACGCGGCCAAAGCGCTTGAGCTTGCCGAGAAGCTTGAGCGAGCGGGTCAGATCGTGCGTGATCGCCGAAACATCGAACCCCTTGAAAGCCTCGATTTCCACAAACATGTGTGTCTTTCGATGCAGATCGAGCGCTTTTTCGAGACGGTCGAGCACCGCTTCTACCTCGGCTCTATCGACATGCCCCGTCATCCGGAAAGCAATGACGTCGTCGTCGGTGCGAATGAATTTGAGCATGGTTTCCTCCAGCCGGCTAAGAATCGATGTGTCAGCTGGAAGCCATAGCGCCCGGGCGCTTGTTCAGATTTACGGGAATATACGGATCGGCTTTTTGCCTGGCATACACGCCTAAACGCGGTTGGCGTATATCATCCGGCCTTCGCCAAGCTGGCTCAGCACCAAATCGATATCGCGTTCGGCAAAGGCAAAGCATCCCTCGCTACGGCCGAGCTTGCCCTGTTGCCGGACGATTTCCGGATTTGCATACCAGGCCGGGTGAATGACTATGGCGCGGTCCTCGGCATTATCGTTCTCCGGATCCAGGCCGATCAGACGCCGTGACGAGCCATGGCTGCCTGTATAGGACGCCGCTGTCAGGTAAGCGCCCGCCGATGTTGCGTTTGAGCCCGGCTCGTTGGAAAAGCTTCGAAGCCAGCCGCTATGGCTTGGGTCCGACCCGCGCCCGTGAGCGACCAGCAAAGAACGGCTTTCGCCGGTATCCATGTCGAGAATATGGAACCTTGGCACCCGCGATGGCTGGGAGAAATCGGCGATGCCAATCCGGTCGCTTGCCGAAAAACTGCCTCGATGCCGTTCAAGGGCAGCCATCGCCAACGTAGCCAGTCTGGGAGACAATTGCCGGGGCATCATATTGGCGAGGGCAGATCGCGGAAGCGAGCTAACGCCGGCGGCTAAACCGAGACCGCCCGCTACCAGCGTGCGTCTCGTGACTTGCATGTTTCCGGGAGTTTTCTTCATGGGCCGCAAATTACCATGAACGAAACATCTCAACCAATTACGTAATAGTCCCTATCTCAAACGGCGTGCCTGTCCTCCGATCGGCTGCGTATCTCAATCAGTGGAGAGGCGTATTCAACCGCGCTGCTCATCGTCGTCGATGCCTGCTTCTTGCGTGCCGGCGCCGGATTATCGATCGTCATGTTCCACGGAATCAATCGGACGGATCTGAAACGCAGCGTTATCATAGGCAATAATGGCGAGAATTGTTCCGGCGACGACGAGTGCCCCCAGGAAATACGCTGAGCTCGCTGGCGGGCGGGCATCGCGGGCTGCCGGATGGCGTTCGGCGGGCTTGTTGCCCGTGAACATCGCTCTCACCAGGCTCTCCCGCGTGAGAAACGACATAGCGATGACGGCAAGAATATGTAGCCCCACGAATGCCAGCAGCGCATATGCGATCAATTCATGGACTTCATCGCCTCCGTCCTCGGCGATCATTATGCCTGTCCACACGGTCCCCCCAATCAGCGCGAGCAAAATAAACACACTGACGGCGCCAAGCGCATTATGACCGAGGCTCGGTTTGGAGCGCGCGCGAACGAGGTCTTTTATGTGGTGGCTGAAGTCGGAAGGCTTGACGAAATCCGAGAAGCGGGAATGCTCGCCGCCAATAAGACCCTAGGCTAGCCGAAAGACGATCAGAACCGCCACGATCCAGCCTGAAGCGATGTGCCAATCGGAAAGCGGGCTGCCTTCTTCAGATGAAAGAAAGGCGACGGCGATGGCGATGACCAACAACCAATGGAAGAGCCGGAGCGGAAGGTCCCAAACGCGAATGTTTTCACACCGGGTTCCGTCAAGAGATTGCAGGGCCAGTTGTTCCTCCTATTGAAACGGTGACGGCAGCGGTGGTCGAGCATCCTTCAGCTTCGCGGCTGCGCTTGGGAACTGCCGCCATAACCCGCAGAATATCGCGTGCCTGGGCTGAAAATCGTCCGTCAGCATGATAAGCCGCTAATGCCCAAACAGCATCGGAACTGGGCTGGTTTCCAGCAGTTCGCGCGTCACTCCCCCGAGGAAATATTCGCGCAGCCGCGAGTGGCCATATCCACCCATTACAAGCAGACCCGCCGAGAATTCCCTGGCCGCATCTTGAAGCGACGAGCTGACGTTCTCGCCAATAGGTCGCGAGACGATTTCGGACTTGACGCCGTGGCGTGACAGGTATCGGGCGGCCCTATCCGGTGGATACGCTAGGAGACGATCGCCAACAGATACAAGGTGCACGCTTGAGGCGAATTTTAGCAGAGGCAGTCCTTGGCGCAGCGCAGCGGCAGCTTCGGGTTTGCCGTTCCATGCGACGATTGCAGGTTTCTTCAGGTCAAGACGCTTCAGCTTGGAAGGTATCGAAAGTACCGGGGCCTTGGCATGCGTAATGACCTTGCCGACGACCGCGCGCGCATCGTCCTTATATTGGTCGCGGACGGCGCTGCTCACCACAATCACGTCGCTCAACACCGAATGCCGGATCAAGGCGTCTGAAATCAGATCGTCCTTGTGGATCCAGTCCCAGGAGACGTCTTCGTTCTCGATCTCGTCTTGTATCGACGCTTGAAGCGCGTCGCGCTTCTTTTGCATCTTGGTCGAGAATTCTACCGGAAGCGCCGCCACCATGAACGGATCGGTGGCGAGATAATCTTCGAAGGGTGTAGCGTGCAGACATGTGATGTGGCCGTTGAATGTCCGTGCGAGATCAAGCGCCGCCTGAAAGCGTGTTTCGAATTCGCGGTCTTCATATACATGCAGAAGGATTGATTTCACCGCTACTCTCCCAAAAACCCGTCTCGTTCTCACGCCAATATGGCAGCATCCGGCGCAATCGCGACATAAGTAGAACCACTTATTGTTCGAATGCCGGCGTTCGCGGAGAGGGAGCCCATGATCAGATTGACCTTTTTCCTCGTTTTGATTTCCATGACTTCAGCGTCGGTTGCACAAAGCGAAATCCATCCTCACCATTCGGCATTGATCGACGCCTACGAGCGTGAGGAAAGCCCGGCCACACGCGCCATATTGGCTGCCAACATCGATCGTTGGCGGCGGCTGAATGGTAATTTTGACGGTCGATATCTGATCGTGAACGCGGCGGCTTTCGATGTGACATTGTGGGATGGGTACCGTGTCATTCAACGATGGCCGGTGATTGTTGGCACGACGCGTACACCGACGCCCGAATTCAGCGCGACGGTATCTGGAGTGATACTCAATCCCTGGTGGGAGATACCGTCCAGTATCGCGGCAGAGGGCATCGCATCAATGGTGCGGAATAATCCTCGCCGCGCAGCCCAGCGCGGTTATGTCTATCAGAATGGCCGTTATCGCCAGCGGCCGGGGCCGGGCAATGCGCTTGGCCGCATGAAACTGATCATGCCCAATCCCCATAGTGTTTTCCTTCACGACACATCGAATCGCTCATTGTTCGAACGCGAGGCACGTGCGCTTAGCCACGGCTGCGTCCGCGTCGGCGACGCGCTCGATTTTGTCACTGCACTGGCATCCGTCGATCCCGCCTGGAACCGCGAGCGCGTGGACAGCATTGTTCAGAGTGGGCGCACCCGGACGGTTTCTCTTGATCAGCCGATCCAGGTCTATGTCAGCTATTTTACAGCTGTGCCCCGATCCGACGAAACTATCGAATTCTATCCCGACATATATCGCCGCGACGTGGCTCGGATCCAATCGCCGGAGCGGCTCGCCGCCGCTCGCTTCGATCGTGACGACCCCTTCTGCCAATATTCCGATCAAGATACGATTGAGGGCTGACGGCCCAGTTCGGCGATCCTGATGGCGCTGCCCAACGGATAGTGCTCGCTGATAAGAAATAGAAGGAAGGGCCTGCAGGCAACTCAGATCAGTCTCCTAGAAGGATGTCGATCCGGTGCTGCAGGCCCCCACCTGATATGTCATCGTCGAATGGCGTCATATCGACTAGGCTTGCGCTTCGACCGATCGTTTCTGCCTTCAACTCTTTATCGGGCAATTGCATCGATATCAGCATTTCGCACCCGCGAATTGAGCGAGATCAAGTCAGCGGCGCTTTGTTTTCATCAGGCGAAGCCATGTCGGCCCGCTTAGTGGAAATCATCATCCTCGATATGCGGATCCCGCTACTCGAAACCCAAAGACCGCCGATCAGGTTGGAGGACCGACGGTCGGAGCTTTCTCATGGAGCGCACTAGGCGCCGCCGAATATCGGCCAGTTCAATGCGTCATCATCGGCACCAATGCTCGCGCATCTTTCACTCGAATATGATCATGCCGGTCTATTTCGATCATACCGATATCCTTTAACTTCCGTATCGCCCGACAGACCGTCTCAGGCGTCAGCGCAAGATAGGCCGCAATGTCGATCTGGGGCATGGGTACGGTGAAAGCTTCATCGGAGCCCAGACGCTGGCAAAGTCCGGAGAGAAAAGCACAAATGCGGGTCAACGCCCCCTGTCTCGACAACAGCTGACTGCGAACGCGGCAGGAATCCAGTTCGCATTCGAGAGCGCCGAACACTTCTTTGTCCAGTGCACGGGCGGACCGCAATCGATCGGACCAGGATTCAACGGGCACCGTACTATATACTACGTCGGTGATGGCTTCGGCAGTGTATTGATAACAACCATGCGATGGCATCCCGATTTCGTTTCCACCCATGAAAAAGCCTATGAGCTGGCGCTCGCCATCTTCGCCATAGATAACGGCTCGTATCGCGCCGGCTTCGATCCTGAAAATCTTGCTTGCATCATCGCCCTCCCAGAACAGCGTTTGACCCGAATGCAACAATGCATGCGAAGATGCAGGTTCGCATCGGGATTTTGACGGAGCCGCGAATTGACGAGATTTTTCAAGCAACATGACGTTCTCCCGGAGGATAATTCATGTCGGTTTAGGTGACATGATTCCAACCGATATGGAGTCGTGGATAATACCTAGATGGCGATGTCCGATTGCTCGGCGGCTCGATCGAGATTTCACGGTGTATGGCGGCGATCGAATGCAATGCGGAGTCAGTTCCGCATCGCATCGTCCATCAAAAGCATCGTCGCTCACAATTCGAGAACGACTGGAGGCGAGTGCATAAGAAACGAAGCGCTATTCCCAGCTTTCCGCCGAATCGCCGCGAGATGCGAGGGATGATGTCGAACTCCGGGAAAGTTGGGGCACGGCGACCCGATGGCGATAGCCGCCGGAATTTTCCGATACGGAAGCACATTCTTCGTATCCAGCTAGTGCGTGAAAAACACTGCAACCTGGCGTTGCTCAAGCATCCTCCGGGTTTCTCCTCCCAATACCATCTCTCGCGCTCTCGAATGGCTGTACGCGCCCATAACCAGCATCGCGGCCTTCTCGGCCTTGGCGATGGCGAGCAGCCGGTTGGCGATTTTACCACGTTTCGGCACATCCCGGACTTCAGCCGAAAGCCCGTATAATTCCAGATATTCGGCGGCGTCCTGCGTGCTGTAACTCCGCCGATCTACTTCACCAATGCAAAGCACGAGGATGTGGCGCGAATGCTTGAGCAGCGGCAGGCTGGCGCGCAAAGCTTTCCCCGCTTCATTCGATCCGTCCCACGCAATTACGGCAGGGCCGTTAGGATCGAAATTCTCGATTGCTTCGGGAAGGGCGAGTACCGGGCCGCCAGCCCCCGATATCACGTCCGCCACAAACGTCGGGGAATCCA
This sequence comes from Sphingomonadaceae bacterium, assembly GCA_013001755.1. GTDB lineage: Bacteria > Pseudomonadota > Alphaproteobacteria > Sphingomonadales > Sphingomonadaceae > Parasphingopyxis. Next base: position 492 of record JABDLY010000024.1, on the reverse strand, counting down.
TATTGTCGACGGGGTTTCGGCCGAGGCTGACGATTGTCAGATCGGCCAATGGAGCTTTCTCAATCAGCGCTTCTGCCGATTTGGCTCTAACGCGAAGCCAGCTATGGGGAACGTTCAATTTTTGGATAACTGGCAACATATCTTCATAATGTTCTTGCCAGTGTTCGCCGGCAGCGTCCCACACCTCCTTCTCCGACAATCCGGCCCGAATGATGAATGGATAGCCTTCCAGTGCTATCCACGGGACATGTGTCGGCTGGCAGCAGAGGAGCTTCCCGTCGGTCATTTTGGCAATCGATGCCGCGGTGTTCAGCCGACTGCGCTGACCGGCATCTTGGTGCATGTGTACGAGAATCTGTTTCATCGGCAATTCCAGATGGTCCCTTTGCAAAGAACCGAATTACAAGGATTTGAACGTGGTCAGTTGATTCGCGTCAAGGCGCATGTCTCAGCTCAAATTTAGTGTAGAACGCATCAGACGACTGATACCGA
>JABDLY010000022.1 GCA_013001755.1 Sphingomonadaceae bacterium | reverse complement strand
CATCACATCCTGGGGCTGGAGCAGGTCCCAAGGGTTTGGCTGTTCGCCAATTAAAGTGGTACGTGAGCTGGGTTCAGAACGTCGCGAGACAGTTTGGTCCCTATCTGCCGTGGGCGTCGATACTTGAGAGGAGTTGCCCCTAGTACGAGAGGACCGGGGTGAACATGCCTCTGGTGGACCTGTCATCGCGCCAGCGGTGCAGCAGGGTAGCTATGCATGGACGGGATAACCGCTGAAAGCATCTAAGCGGGAAGCCTCCCTCAAGATAAGATATCATCGAGCCGTGGAAGACCACCACGTTGATAGGCCGGGTGTGGAAGCGCAGTAATGCGTGAAGCTTACCGGTACTAATAGCTCTTTTTGCACTTTAGAGTCCCGCCATCAGCGGCAGTGCCGGATCGCTCCGGTACGATCGCCAAGGCAGGTAAGTGCAGTCCAGCCCATATGGACATCGATTTTAAACCCTTTGCCTCGTGCGCCGTCTCCATAGCTTGGTGGTTATGGCGTCAGTGTCCCACCCGATCCCATCCCGAACTCGGCCGTGAAACCTGACAGCGCCGATGGTACTGCGTCTTAAGGCGCGGAAGAGTAGGTCGCCGCCAGGCTTTGCAGGCGGCGCACGGAGCAAAGGAAAACCCATTCATAATGTTTGCTGGCCTCACGCGCCGGCGCTTGAGGCCAACGATATCATCGCGGGGTGGAGCAGCCCGGTAGCTCGTCAGGCTCATAACCTGAAGGTCGTAGGTTCAAATCCTACCCCCGCAACCAATTTTCGAAACACGCAGGCGGCCCTTGGGCCGCCTTTTTTGTTTGGCGGCGCCGATAATTCGCGGCTCAGTTGCCGGCGAAGTTCGGCGGTCGCCGTTCGACGAAGGCAGCGACGCCTTCCTTGAAATCGGCGGCGGCGAGGCTGTCGCGCATTTCGGCGTCGGCCGTGGCGAGCGCTTCTTCGAAATTCTGGAAATAGGCGGCACGGACCTGCCGTTTCATCACGGCGATCGAGCGGGGCGAGACGTGTTCGGCCATTTGTTTCGTCAGGCTCTCGACAAAGGGCATCAGCTCGTCGCCCGGCATCGCCTTGTTGACCACGCCCATCCGCTCGGCTTCATCACCAAGAAAGGTGCGCGCGGTGAACAATATGTCGAGCGCATGCGCTTCGCCTACAAGCCGCGGCAGGATCAACGACATGCCATGTTCGGCGATCAGGCCGATCTTCGAGAATGCCGTCGTGAATTTGGCGTCGGACGCGGCAAAACGCATGTCGGCATAGAGCGCGAAGACGAATCCGACGCCGGCGCACGGCCCGTTGATCGCGGCGATAACCGGTTTCGGGCAGGAATAGAGATAGCCGAAACGCCCGGCGAAATGCGGCGCGACATCGGGGCCGGGCGCGTCGGCGAAGGCCGTGCTCAAGCCCTCATCGTCCGAGCCGCCCTGGCTCGGCTCGATCTCCCGAAGCACTTCCATATCGGCGCCGGCGCAAAAGCCGCGTCCTGCGCCCGTAACAACGATGCAGCCAATGTCATCGTTGCTGCCGGCGGCGAAAATCGCGTCCTTGAGTTCGGCCTGCATTATACCCGTCCAGGCATTGAGCCGATCGGGCCGGTTGAGCGTGATGGTTGCAACGCTATTGCGGGTCTCGAGAATGATTTCTGAATACTCGGCCATGCCGCATCTCCCGTTTGCCAGGCAGTAATTGTTACCCGTTCAGCGCAAAGCGAACACCGCCAATGATGATAGTCCGATCGTCAACCCGGCATCCGCGCTGCCGCGCGCGCTCGATCATGCCCGCACCATCGGTTGCCGCAATGTCGACGCCGCTCAGCCCCGGGCCGCGGCCGTCTGTATCTTTGACGAAGCGCAAATCTGCGTTGGCCAGCGCAAAGCGAGTGCATTCGGCGCCCTGCTCTGGCTTGGCGCCGGCTATATCGGCCCAATGGCAGGTCAGCGCTTCGGGATCCGGCCCCTGAAGTTCCACGCCGCGCAATACCGCGCCGCTGGTTGTGTTGTCCTTCCACTGGTCGCCGCCTGCCGGCGGCCAAAAGCCGTCCATCTCGGCGCGCTTCTCCCAATCGATTTCCAAAAAGGCGGCGCGCATGTCGCCGGGATGGAGTTGCATGATCCGGTAGCCGGGCCGCTCATATTCCCAGGCGACGCGGACCGCATTGTCGGCGGCGCGCTGGCGGCAGGCCGCCTGCTCAGCTTGGCTGGCAACCTGGCCGATCACCATATAGCCGCCATCGCCGCCGCGCCGCTCGAGATAGCGGCCGGCCGCCGTCTCCTCGCGGATCGGCGATACGACTTCGATGAAATCGCTGCCGATGGCGAGCAGCGTATTTTCGAGGCCGAATTGCCCGACATCGGGATCGACATAGCAGCGCCGGAGTCCGAACACGGTTTCGAGATCGCTGACAACGGGTTCGAGCGTCTCGGCGACCAGGCAGACTTGTCGCAAATGTATCGCCATCAAAGCTCTCCGCATCGGCCGGAATCACGGCGACCCGGTCGCCGCCATTATGTCGTCATTACGGCCGCGGGGCAATTGCACGACAGATGCGACCCAGCGACGCGGCGGGCGCTCGTTCAGCGGTTTAGGAGAGCTGGTGGTCTATGCTATTTCGGCTGCTGCCGCGCCGCCCAATAGGCGACCTTCGACAGCGGCATGATATTGTTGAAGGCGATGCCCGCATATTCGTCGCCGGTCCAGCGCACCGCGCTCGCGCGCAGCGGCAATCCCTCGATATTGACGATCAGGTCGAGGCCGGGCTCAAGCACCGGGTGGATGCTCACCTTGATGCCGCCCTGCGAAATATCGAGCACAGGCAATTCGATTTCGTCATCCTCGATTTCGAGCGTCGCCATGCCGTCGATATCGAGCCTCGGCGACCGCGGTGACATGCGCCCCCGATGCGGCGCGAGAACTTCATGGACGTCGATTTTCTCGAAAAACTCGATTCCCGATCGACCGTCGCGCACCCAGCGGACGACGCCGTCGATAACCGTACCGGCCTTGAATTCGACGCCGACCTGTTCGCCGTCATCGACGGGCGCGAAAATCTCGGCCATCATCCCGCCAGAGGAAATGTTGCGGATCAGGCATAGTTCCTGAAATCTGCCGGTAACGAGCTTTCCCGCCTGCAACACGGTCATATAGCGTTGGCCGGTTCTCCGATCGAGAGCCGCAGGGGCGCTTTGCGACAGCGATATCGTCGTAAATTCGGTTTCGCCGTTGCGGCTCGCCATATCAAGCATTCCATTCCCCTTTGTTTTCCGTACTGATAAACAAGAGAAGTGTAATTTGGTTCCATAACTATGCGTAACATTTACCTTCCAGGAGTATTAAAAGTAATAACACATTAATTACTGTTAAACGACATTAACCATTCAGGGCCGGCCGAAACGGTCCGGTCATCGCGGCGGACTTCGTCCGTAAACCTGCCCGACGCTTTGGCGTGGCGAAACGCCGCGCCTTTCGATATGGCTCGCGGCGATGGAGACAGCCATGAACAGTCCGAAAATGCTCGAAGACATCCGCATCGTCGACATGACGAGCGTGATCTTCGGCCCCTATTCGACACAGATTCTCGCCGATTGCGGCGCCGAAGTGATCAAGGTCGAATCGCCGCGCGGCGATTTTTTTCGCGGCGCCGGCAAGCCGGTCAACACCAAGGGCATGGGCGCCTGCCATATGACGCTCAACCGCGGCAAGCGCGCGATCACGCTCGATTTGCGCGATGAAGACGATGCGGCCGTCATGCGCGATCTTATGGAAACTGCCGATGTCTTCATCCACAATGTCCGCAAGGCCGGGATCGAGCGGATCGGTTTCGGCTATGACGATGTGAAGGCGATCAAGCCCGATATCGTCTATGTCCATTGCACCGGATTCGGTTCGGGCGGGCCCTATGAACCGCTGCAATGCTATGACGATGTCGTCCAGGCGGCGAGCGGGCTGACGTCGCTGATGCCGATGGCCGATGGCGATCCCAAGCCGCGCTACGTTCCTTCGGCGATCGTCGACAAGGTCGCTGGCCTCCACGGCGCCTATGCGACGATGGCGGGGATTATTCACAAACTCCGCACCGGCGAGGGCCAGTTCATCGAAGTGCCGATGTTCGAGGCATTCACCGGTTTCCTGCTCGAAGAACATCTGTTCGGTGCGACCTTCGACCCGCCACAGGAAAGCATCCTCTATAAACGCCAGATCGCGCCCGATCGCCAACCTTCGCCGACCAAGGACGGCCATATGAGCATCGTCCCTTATGTCGACGAAAATTGGCAGAAGACGTTCGAGATCATGGGCGATCCGGATTTTCTCGGCCGCGCGGGGCTGGCAACGCCGGTCGATCGCTTCCGCAATCAGGACAAGATGAACGCGCGGATCGACGAGCTTGCGCCTGCCAGGACCAACGCCGAATGGACGCGGCTGTTCAATCAGGCCAACATCCCCTGTATGGCGGCGCGCGACATCAACACGATCATGGAAGACCCGCATCTCAAGGCGACCGGCTTCTTCAAGCGTAAGGAGCATCCGAGCGAGGGAGGGTATTTTGAAATGCAGCCGCCCGTTCGTTTCAGTGCGCGCCCCGATCCCGAAATCGGCCCGGCACCGCGGATCGACGAACATGGCGAGGAAATTCGCGAGGAACTCGCGATGCGCAAGGCTGCCGAATGAGCGATATCGTCCTTTACGATTATTGGCGCTCCTCGGCGAGCTACCGCGTTCGCATCGCGCTCAATCTCAAGCGTCTCGATTACAGGGCCGTATCGGTCAATCTCGTCGAGGGCGAACAGACGGGCGAGGATTACAAGGCGCATAATCCGCAAGGCCGGGTGCCGGCGCTGATCGTCGACGGCGCCACGCTGACGCAATCGCTGAGCATCCTCGACTATCTCGACGATACCCGCCCCGAACCGCCGTTCTTGCCGCCCGACCCCGCCGCTGCGGCGCATGTCCGCGCAATGGCGCAGGTCGTCGCGACCGATATCCATCCGCTCAATAATCTTGCCGTATTGCGGTATCTTAAGAACACGTTTGGCGTCGACGATGCGGCAAAGGACAGGTGGTACGCCCATTGGGTGCGAGAGGGTTTCACCGGCCTTGAGGCGTTGGCGAAGCGGCATGGCGGCAAACATCTGTCCGGCGATCGGCCCGGCCTCGCCGATATCTGTCTCGTCCCGCAAATCTACAACGCCCGTCGCTTCGACATTACGCTGGATGACTTTCCCAAACTTGTCGAATATGACGCGAAGGCCAATGCGCTCGATGCTTTTCGGAAAGCGCATCCGGACAACAACAAATAACAGCCTGGCGATGTGTGCGTAAATTTCTTCCAGCCCTAGCCC
>JABDLY010000014.1 GCA_013001755.1 Sphingomonadaceae bacterium | reverse complement strand
GGCGCCAACAAGGAGAAGGTCACCGCGGCGTTCAAGATCATCCTGTCGGATCCGGCGGTCGAGGGCATCCTCGTCAATATCTTCGGCGGCATCATGAAATGCGACATTATCGCCGAAGGCATCGTCGCCGCGGCGAAGGAAGTGGAACTCGATGTGCCTTTGGTGGTTCGTCTGGAGGGGACCAATGTCGCCAAGGGCAAGGAAATCCTCGCCAATAGCGGACTGCCGATTGTCAGCGCTGACGATCTCGGCGATGCGGCACGGAAGATTGTCGCCGAGGTGAAAAAATAGGCGCTGGACTGGACTTTGTGCAGCGCAACATGTAGCAGGTTTACGTAAACGTAAAGCAGGGCGGAAGGCGCCGCCCCGGAGGAACGCAACGATGAAAATTCTCGTCCCCGTCAAACGGGTGATCGATTACAACGTCAAGCCGCGGGTCAAGTCCGATGGCTCGGGCGTCGACCTGGCGAACGTCAAGATGTCGATGAACCCGTTCGACGAAATCTCGGTCGAGGAAGCGATCCGGCTCAAGGAAGGCGGCAAGGCCGAGGAAATCGTCGCCGTGTCGATCGGCCCGGCCAAGGCGCAGGAAACGCTGCGCACCGCGCTCGCCATGGGCGCCGACCGCGCGATCCTCGTCGAGACCGATCACGATGTCGAGCCGCTCGCCGTCGCCAAGATTCTGAAAGCGATCGTCGATGAAGAACAGCCGGGCCTCGTGATCCTCGGCAAACAGGCGATCGACGACGACAGCAACCAGACCGGCCAGATGCTTGCCGCGCTGCTCGGCTGGGGTCAGGGCACTTTCGCCAATACGGTCGAAGTCGGCGACGGCAGCGTCGAGGTGAAGCGTGAGATCGACGGCGGTCTCCAGACGGTGAGGCTCAATCTTCCGGCGATCGTCACGACAGACCTTCGCTTGAACGAGCCGCGCTATGCCTCGCTGCCCAATATCATGAAGGCGAAATCGAAGCCGCTCGACCAGAAAACGCCCGGCGATTACGGCGTCGATACCGCGCCGCGCCTCAGCACCAGCAATGTCAGCGAGCCGCCCAAGCGCGAAGCCGGGGAGATCCTCGAAGATGTCGACGCGCTCGTCACCAAGCTCAAGAATATGGGAGTCGCGTAATGAAAACGCTCGTCTGGGTCGAACATGACAACCAACATGTCGCCGATGCGACACTCGCCACCGTCACCGCGGCATCGCAGCTTGGCGAAGTGCATCTGCTCGTCGCCGGTTCGGGTTGCGGCGGGGTTGCCGATGAAGCGGCGAAGATCGAGGGCGTGGGCAAGGTCCATGTTGCCGACGATGCCGCCTATGAACATCATCTGGCCGAAAATGTCGCGCCGCTGATCGCCGATCTGATGGGCCATCACGACGCCTTCGTCGCGCCGGCGACGACGACCGGCAAGAATGTCGCGCCGCGCGTCGCCGCGTTGCTCGATGTCATGCAGATTTCGGACATCCTTTCGGTCGAGGACGGCGACAAGTGCTTCACGCGCCCGATCTATGCCGGCAATGCGATCGCCACCGTCACCAGCTCGGACGAGAAACTCGTCATCACCGTGCGCGGCACGGCGTTCGACAAGGCGGCCGCCGACGGCGGCTCGGCCGAGATCGAAGCCGTCAGCGGCCCCGGCGATGCCGGTCTGTCGAGCTTCGTCAGCGAGGACATCAAGGCCAGCGACCGGCCCGAGCTCACCAGCGCCAAGGTCATCGTTTCGGGCGGCCGCGCGCTCGGGTCGGCGGAAAAGTTCGAGGAATTCATCACGCCGCTCGCCGACAAGCTCGGCGCCGGCATCGGCGCGTCGCGCGCGGCGGTCGACGCGGGATACGTCCCCAACGATTATCAGGTCGGCCAGACCGGCAAGATCGTCGCGCCGGAATTGTATATCGCGATCGGCATCTCGGGCGCGATCCAGCATCTCGCCGGAATGAAGGATTCGAAGACCATCGTCGCGATCAACAAGGACGAAGACGCCCCGATCTTCCAGGTTGCGGACTATGGGCTTGTGGCCGATCTCTTCAACGTGGTGCCGGAGCTGACGGAGAAGCTTTAGGATTTGATGTCGCGGGGTTGTGCCAATGCTTGAGAGCCCAGTCTTTCGAAGCCTTTGCTTGGCCGCAGCAGCAGCCAATTTTCTCTGGTTGCCTCTTTGGCAGCGCATGCCGAAAAAGACGTGCAGCAAGTACAAGCGACAGGCCCAAGAGCCCCAGTTGTTCTGACACACCCTAGTGTCTGGTTGCCGCGCAACGAAGTGCCGAGGACCGTGTTCCGACGATTGCGCGGGACGACAGTCGGTTTTCGCCTGGATATCGACATTGAAGGTGATGTCAGCGGCTGCCGATTGGAAGGCGAAGCGCTGAATCGCGTTGCCGAAGAGGCCATATGCGCAACACTTACGCGCAATGCTGAGTTTGCACCGGGCTTGGACGAAGGCGGCAATCCCGCGACCGGTTATTACATGAACAGCATCAACTTCTGAAAACTACTTCTCCTCGAAAATCTGGATCAAATTGCCGCAGGTGTCGTCGAACACGGCCATTACGCCCGAGCCGACATCGGTCGGCGGTGTGGTGAATTCTACGCCGAGCCCGGTCAGCCGCTTATGTTCGGCCTCGCAATTGTCGACGCCGAACATCGTGTAGGGGATGCCGTCCTTGACGAGCGCTTCCTTGAAAACCCGAACCGCGGGATGTTCGCTCGGTTCGAGGAAAATCTCTACGCCGTCGGAATCTCCCGCTTCGGTGATCGTCAGCCAGCGATGCTCGCCGAGCGGGATATCGTGTTTCTTCTCGAAGCCGAGTTTGCCGGCGTAGAAATCGAGCGCCTGCTGCTGGTCTTCGACGGGAATGCTGGTGCCGAGGATTTTCATATGGTTTCTCCCTTTCCGGAGCCGTTGGTGAGTTCGGAGCGATGGGCGGCGATCCAGCGCTCGGCATATTGCAGCGCCTCCGGCCGGATCAGGCTGTGCTGCTTGGTCCTGCCTTGCCGCGTGCAGGCGATCAGCCCGGTGTCCTCGAGCACGGCAAGATGTTTCGAAATCGCCTGACGCGAGAGCGAGATGTCGTAAAAGCTCACGATCCGCCCGCATAACTCGAAGAGCGATTGCCCGTCGCGTTTGCGCAATTCGTCGAGGATAAGGCGGCGGGTCGGGTCGGCCAGCGCGCCGAATAAAGTGTCGAGGCTTTGGCCCGGTCCTTCCATATCGAAGCTATATGCAACTAAATGGTTGCATGTCAATTCGGCATGGTGGGCGGCTATGCGTTGGCCAGCATCTCTTCGCTCACCGCCCAGAGCCGCTCCGCCGCCTCGTCGTCGCAGGCATGGGCATCGACGCCGGCAAAGCGGGCCATCGGATTTTCGGGGTTGGGATCGGTCGGGGCGGCGATGTCGCAATTCTCGCAATAGACGCCGGGCTTGCCTTCGAGCTTCGGAGACGTCGCGGCCCATAGAGTCGTCGAACAGCCTTCTTCGGGCGTCTTGAAGCCCATTTTGGCGAGCGCCGAGGGTTCGCCATTTTCGTCGAGCCAGCCGAGCTCGACCTGTTCTTCCTGGCTGAGATGCCGCTGGAGCGGGGTGAAGATGCCGCCGGGATGGACGGAAAAGGCGAGGCCGCCGCTCGGTTTCAGGCGTCTGCTGAGCGCATTGGCGAACAGCGCATTGGCGGTCTTCGACTGCCCATAGGCATCCCATTTGTCGTAATCGCTATTCTCGAAATGGATATCGTCCCAGCGGATGCCCGATCGCTTGTGCCCGGTCGAGGACAGCGCGACGACACGGGCGCCGGGCGTCTTCTCGAGCAGCGGCATCAGCCCCTTGGTCAGCGCGAAATGACCGAGATGATTGGTGCCGAATTGCGATTCCCAGCCCGGCCCGATCCGGCTTTCGGGATTGGCCATCACACCGGCATTGTTGATCAGCAGGTCGAGACTGTCGAGGGTATCGACCATGCGCTCGGCGAAGCTGCGGACCGAGCCTATGTCCGAGAGATCCATCTCGTCGATCCGGACATTGCCCTCGATCCCGGCCAGCGTTTCGCGCGCCTTGTCGATATTGCGCACCGGCACGACGATGGCGGCACCCTTGGCGGCGAGCGCGCGCACGGTTTCGAGCCCGATGCCGCTATAGCCGCCGGTGACGATGGCGGTCTTTCCGGCCAAATCGATATCGGCGATCACGGCGCTGCCGTCGGTCTTCGCCTCGAAGCCGGATCCCACCGGCACCTGGTCTGCTATCGCCATTATTCGTCTCCTTGAATGATAAAATCCTGCGGCAAGGTCGGTTCGGACAAGATGCGATCCATCGGGGGCAGATTCGGCATGCGGACACCGTCCACATAATCGCCGCGCGAGTCCAGCGGCACACGTAGCGCGCGCAAAGAAAAACCCGGCCGGGCGCGGGGCCTGGCCGGGTTTCTCGCTCTCGCAATGAGACCGGGTGTTATTTGGCCGCCGCGGCTTCCTTGGCTGCCTCTTTCGCCGCTTCTTCCTCTTCCTTCAGCGCGTTCCATTTGCTGGCCGCCTTGTTGAGGATGACGAGCAATTTTTCGAGCGCCTCGGCTTCGGTGGTCTCTTCCATCGCGGCGAGTTCGCGCGCGAGGCGGCTCGATGCCGCTTCGAAGATCTGCCGTTCCGAATAGCTCTGCTCGGGCTGGTCGGCGGCGCGGAACAGGTCGCGCGTCACTTCGGCGATCTGCAACAGGTCGCCCGAATTGATCTTCGCTTCATATTCCTGCGCGCGGCGCGACCACATGGTGCGCTTGACCTTGGGCTTGCCCTCGAGCGTCTTGAGCGCGTCCTTGAGCGTCTTGTCGGAGGACAGCTTGCGCATGCCGACGCCTTCGACCTTGTTGGTCGGGACGCGGAGCGTCATCTTTTCCTTCTCGAAGCGCAGCACATAGAGTTCGAGCTGCATGCCGGCGATTTCTTCATTCTGGAGTTCGACCACCCGGCCGACACCATGTTTGGGATAAACGACGTAATCGCCGACTTCAAAATCGAGCGCCTTGCTTGCCATGTAAAAGAAGCCTTTCCATGCGGAGCCTGAACGAATCGCTGAAGCGGGGCCGGGTCAACCGGCGCTCGCAGCCAGGAATTTATCAGTGTTATCCGCGCGTTATAAACAGCTCGACGGGCGCCATTACCCGCCGCCTGTTAGATTATATAACATATTCGCAACAAAATTTCCAGTGCTGCATTGCGGCATAGCGCTGCAACGCCCGGATTAGCGGGATTTAGTCGCCTTCGCCGGGTTCGGGCGAGAAGTATTTTTCGTACTTGTCCTCTTCGCCCTTATGCTCGTCGGCATCGGCGGGCGCATCGCGGCTCTGCGTGATATTGGGCCATTGATCGGCGAATTTGGCGTTGACCTCGAGCCACTGTTCCTGGCCGGGTTCGGTATCGGGGAGGATCGCCTCGGCCGGGCATTCGGGTTCGCAGACGCCGCAATCGATGCATTCGGCGGGATGGATGACGAGCATATTCTCGCCCTCGTAAAAGCAATCGACCGGACAGACTTCGACGCAGTCCATATATTTGCATTTGATGCAGGCGTCGGTGACGACATAGGTCATGAACGCGGCTCTCCCTCAAACATGCGCGAAAATCCTGCTAGACGCGCAACGCGGCACGCGTCAACGGTTTCTCTCGGCAATGGTTTCTATCGGCGAATAGACCTCTTCTATTTGGCGAGCGGACACGCGGCGCGGGGGCAGGCTCCCAATCCTGAGTATCCTCGCGCCGCGCGGCAGCGGGACGCTCAGAACGTCGCCGATCCGCACAATCGCGTGTGCGCGGTCGATGCGCCGGCCGTTGCAACGGATATGGCCGCGTTCGGCGATCTTTTTGGCGAGCGACCGGCTGCGCGCGAGCCGGGCGTGCCAGAGAAATTTGTCGATGCGCTGGCCGCCTTCAACCACGCGGCAGATCGAGTTCGGCGAGTTTGGCGAAGGCGTTGCCCGGTCGCGGTGCAACGGCGCGGGGCTTGGCGGTGCGGCGTCCGCGCCAGATCCATTGCCGCGTCGTGCCTCTGACGTGCTGAAAGCCGAGCGCTTGCATCAGCTTGCCGTAGACCTCGCCGGTCAGCCCGAGCGAAGTGATCAGCGCCTGGCCCGGCGCAAAGGGTTTCTTGCCGTCGCGGGCATCATGCGCGGCGCGGCTCAGCCTTTCGATCATGTCGATGCGGATCATTTTGCCGCCGAAGCCGCGAAAACCGGCGCGCTGCCATGAAGGCTGTGTTGCTTTCGGGGGCTCGTCGAGCAGCGTCAGTCCGTCGGGCGGCAGCGAAGGCATCGGCTTGCCATGCTGTGCTGCATCGAGCGCCAGCCGCCAGCGCATGGCTCCGGGCTTGAGCAGGCGCGGATGGAAGATGTCGAGCGAGCCGAGCGTAATGCCGAGCCGGCCAATCCGGTGACGGTCGGATTTCTCGAGCGCCGCCAGTGCGCCGAGAACCGATGCGCGCGCCGCTATGCCTCCACCCTCGATCAGCGGTGCGAGCAGCGCGCGGATGGCGGGCGGCGTTGCCTTAGCCCGAAGCGCCGCATCGATACGCAGCAGCGGCGCGAGCGCTTCGGCCATCGCGCTGTCGAGCCAGCCCTGCAATCGCTCGGCGACATTGGCGCGCATTTCCGTGCCCAGCACAGTCAGTGCCGGATCAAGCGCGATGCGCGGGGTGAGCAGCGAGGTGCCGGGTTCAAGCTTTGCGATATGCTGGCCGCGCCAGGCAATGGCGATGGGCTTGCCGAACTCGGTATCGAGCGAAAAATGTGCATCGTCATCGGCGATCAGCGCCGCGCCGCGCCCGGCAAATTCGCCTCCCAATCGACGCTCGGCGGCCGCCAGCAAGCGTTTCTTGTCGATATGCCGCGTCTCGCCATCGACATGGAAGCGAAAGCCCTCCACGCGTCCGATAGCTTCGTCGTCGACCGTCACCACGCCCTCGCCGTCGATGCGTACCGGCAGCGCCTCTTCGCCAGCCGCGCCGAGATCGCGCATCAGCACCGCCGTGCGCCGGTCGACGAAGCGCTGCGTCAGCCGGTCGTGGAGAGCATCGGACAGCTTCTGTTCGATCGCGCGCGTCCGCCCGGCCCATTTGGCGGGATCGGCGAGCCAGTCATCGCGATGCGCGACATAGGCCCAGGTGCGGATCGCGGCGAGCCGCCCGGCGAGCGTTTCGACATCGCCCTGGACATTGTCGAGCGTCGCGATCTCGCGCGCAAAAGTCTCGCCGGCAATATGGCCTTGATCTTCGGAGAGTGATTTGAACAACCGCCCGACAAGGCGGGCATGCATGTCGGCGCCGGTCTTGCGGAAATCGGGTATGCCGCATGCCGACCAGAGCCGCGCGACCATGGCTGGCGTCGTCGTCCGCTCGCGCACCCAGCCTTCCCCGGCAAGCTGTTTGAGGACGGCAAGGTCGGTCGCCTCGGGCGCCGCGCGGAGCATATCCTCTTCGGGTTTCGCCTCGAGATCGCCGATCAATATGTCGAGGCTGTCGCAGCGCGGATCGCCGTCGCGCCAATAGACCTGTTTGAGCCAGCTGAACTCATGCTGTTCGATCCGGCGGATTTCTTCGTCCTCGAATTCGGCGCGTGTCTTGCCGTCGAGCGCCAGCGTACCGAACGTCCCGTCGGTCTGATGGCGCCCGGCGCGCCCTGCTATCTGCGCCATTTCATGCGGAAACAGCCGCCGTTGCCGCCGCCCGTCGAATTTGGCGAGCGAGGCAAAGGCGATATGGCGGACATCGAGATTGAGCCCCATGCCGATCGCATCGGTCGCGACGAGATAATCGACCTCTCCGGCCTGAAACATCGCGACCTGCGCATTGCGCGTGCGCGGGCTGAGCGCGCCCATCACCACCGCCGCGCCGCCGCGAAGCCGCCGCAGCGCTTCGGCGAACGTGTAAACCTCCTCGGCGCTGAACGCGACGATCGCTGAGCGCGGCGGCAGGCGCGACAGCTTGGCCGATCCGGCAAAGCTGAGCGTCGAGAAGCGCGGGCGGGTGATGATTTCGGCCTCGGGCACCAAAGATTTGAGGATAGGCCGCAGGCTGTCCGCACCGAGGATCATCGTTTCCTCGCGCCCGCGCATATGCAGCAGGCGATCGGTGAAGACATGGCCGCGCTCGGGATCGGCGCCGAGTTGCGCTTCGTCGATCGCGACAAAGGCGGCATCGCGATTCCGGGGCATCGATTCCGCCGTGCAGCAGAGCCAGCGCGCACCCTCGGGCAGGATCTTCTCTTCGCCGGTGATCAGGCCGACTTCCTTCGGCCCCTTGATGGCGACGACGCGGTCGTAAATCTCGCGCGCGAGCAGGCGCAGCGGCAGGCCGATAATGCCGCTGGCATGGCCGGTCATCCGCTCGACGGCGAGATGGGTCTTGCCGGTATTGGTCGGGCCGAGCACGGCGGCGAGCGGTGCGCGGGCGAAATTATTCATGTTTCGAACATCGGGCAGGCGGTTTCGAAAGGCAAGGTTCCGGGCCGGAAAACGGCCTGCCGGGCGGGTTGCACCGCTCGCCGCATCGGCGATTCCACCCGCCGTGTCTTAATTTGACTTTAACGGTTTTTGACCACAACGGTCATCACCGGTTCTGCGCCAGACGCAGCCGGGGTCGATAATCACGCGAGCGGGGTCTCATTGTACCAGCGCAATGATTTTTTGGGGGGCGAGAGCGCCAATAGCGCGGCTCTGACCTTCGACGCCAAAATACCGAAATTTGGCCAGGCGCTTCGCGCGCAGGATTCGCTGCGTACGCAGGCAGCGCGGCGCGGCCTTTGGCATGAGCTCGACCTCGTCGTCGATCTCGGCTCGCAAATCGGATCGAAGACCTGGTGGCGCGGCGCGCTGACCTGCGCGGCCTTGTGCGGCACGACGTTCCTTATGGCGCCCAGCGTCGAAGCCATTCCGGCAATGCCCGCCGCGATGAGCGATGCGCAATGGGATGAAGCGCGCGCCCAGGCGATTACGCCGCTCGCTTATGGTGGCGATACCGGCCGCCGCATGGCCGCCACCGACGCTGTCGAGCCGCTCGCCGATACGCCCGAACGCCCGCGTATCGAAATTGCCGCAACGCTCGGCCGCGGCGACAGCTTTGGCCGCGTTCTCGAACGTTCCGGGGTATCGCGCGACGACGCCGCCGAACTTGAATCGATGATCGCGCAGATTATCCCGCTTTCCGATATCCAGCCCGGCACGGTGATGAATATCGTGCTCGGCCGCCGACCCAACCGCACGGTGCCGCGTCCGGT
>JABDLY010000008.1 GCA_013001755.1 Sphingomonadaceae bacterium | reverse complement strand
GGATATGATGGACGCCTATATCTGCCTGTCGGGTACGGGGCGGCTGGTGAAAAAACGCTGGTCGCGCCCGGGTTTGCGGTTGGAGCATAACGCGTGACGATCGAAGCCGTCCTGTGGGATTTTGGCGGAGTCATTTTGAGCTCGCCGTTCGATAAATTTACCGAGCTCGAGGAGAGCCTCGGCATACCCAAGGATACGATCCGACGGATCAACGTCACCAATCCCGACGACAATGCCTGGGCGAAGTTCGAGCGCGCCGAGATCGACCGCGATGCCTTCGATACGCTCTTCGCCGAAGAAGCCGAGGCGATCGGCGTCACCGGACTGCGCGGTCGCGCCGTGCTCAAATGCCTCTCGGGCGATATCCGCCCGGCCATGGTCGATATGCTCGATGAGCTGAAAGCGCGCGGCTTCAAGATCGGTTGCATCACCAACAATGTCCCGACGGGCAAGGGCGCTGGCATGGTGCGTGGAAAGGAAAAAGCGGCGGCGGTCGCCGATATCATGGCGCGCTTCGACCATGTCATCGAAAGCTCGAAGGCCGGCGTCCGCAAGCCCGATCCGCGCATTTACCAGATGATGTGCGAAGCGCTCGATGTCGCGCCCGAGAATTGCATCTATCTCGACGATCTCGGCATAAACTGTAAGCCCGCCGCGCGGCTTGGCATGGTGGCGATCAAGGTGACGGGCGAGGAACAGGCGCTCGCCGATTTGCGCGTGGCGCTGGGGGATTGAGCGGCGCAATAGACTCAATTGTCTTTCCAGCGGACAATCAGGTGCCAGACCGAAAAATGGATGCTGAAACAAGTTCGGGATGACGGTGGAGAATGATTGACCCGACTCCGCCCGGCCTTCTATTCGGCACCCGAAGCTGACCGGAGACTTTGATGCAGAAAATCTATCCCGATGCCGCCGCCGCGCTCGACGGGCTGTTGTTCGGCGGTATGCATATCTGCGCCGGCGGGTTCGGCTTGTGCGGCATTCCCGAGCGGCTGATCGACGCGATCCGCGAAAGCGGCGTCAAGGACCTCACCATCGCCTCGAATAACGCCGGCATCGACGGCGAAGGGCTCGGCAAGCTGCTGCGCACCAAACAGGTCAAAAAGATGATCGCCTCCTATGTCGGCGAGAACAAGGAATTCGAACGGCAGTTCCTCGCCGAAGAGCTCGAGGTCGAATTCTGCCCGCAGGGGACGCTCGCCGAGCGTTGCAGGGCCGGGGGCGCGGGGATACCGGGCTTCTACACCAAGACCGGCGTCGGCACCGTCGTCGCCGAGGGCAAGGAAGTGAAACAGTTCGACGGAGAGGATTATATCCTCGAACGCAGCATCTTCGCCGATCTTGCCATCATAAAGGGCTGGAAAGCCGACAAGAGCGGCAACCTCGTCTTCCGCAAGACGGCGCGCAACTTCAACCAGCCGATGGCGACCGCCGCCAAGATCTGCGTCGCCGAGGTCGAGGAAATCGTCGAGGTGGGCGAGTTGGACCCCGACTGCGTCCATCTGCCGGGTATCTACGTCAAGCGCCTGATCGACGGCTCGCCCTATGACAAGAAGATCGAGTTCCAAACGACCCGCGAAAGGGAGAGCGCCTGATGCCCTGGGATCGCAACCAAATGGCCGCGCGGGCGGCGCAGGAGCTCGAGGACGGCTATTATGTCAACCTCGGCATCGGCATACCGACGCTCGTCGCCAATCACATCCCCGACGGCATGGAGGTCACGCTGCAGAGCGAGAACGGCATGCTCGGCATCGGGCCGTTTCCCTACAAAGACGAGGTAGACCCCGATCTGATCAATGCCGGCAAGCAGACGATCAGCGCGCTGCCCTCGTCGAGCTATTTCGGATCGGCAGACAGCTTCGCGATGATCCGCGGCGGGCATATCGACCTCACCGTGCTCGGCGCGATGGAGATCGCCGAGAATGGCGACATCGCCAACTGGATGATCCCGGGCAAGATGATCAAGGGCATGGGCGGCGCAATGGATTTGGTCGCGGGCGTCAAGAAGATCATCGTCGTCATGGATCACAATGCCAAGGACGGTTCGCCCAAGTTTATCCCCGAATGCACTTTGCCGCTGACCGGCACCAATGTCGTCGATATGATCGTCACCAATCTCGGCGTTTTCCACCGACTCGACCATGACAGCCCGTTTCGGCTGATCGAACTGGCGCCCGAAGTGACCGCCGACGAGGTCGCGGAAAAGACGACAGCGAAATATGAGGTCGCGCTTTAGCGCCGATCATGGCTTCTCAACCACCGGATAACATGCCTGCGGAACTGCAGGGCGCGATGGCCGCGCTCGGCAACGATCCCGCGGCCGCGCGTGAGATGGCGCGTAAGGCATTGGCCGGAGCCGCACCCGATCCGCGTTTTTGGGTGGTTGCCGGTCATGCGAGCCGCCTGCTTGAAGACTGGGCCGATCTCGAGGTGGTTGCCGACGGCCTGTTGACCGCTGCGCCGAACGCCATTCTCGGCTTGATCTGGAAGGCCGATTGCCTCTCCAAGCGCGGCGAGCTCCAAAAGGCGTCGGTCCATTACACCGCCGCCTTGCGCGCCGCAGAGGAAGCGGATGCGCTTCCCGAACCGACCCAGCGCGATCTTCAACGCGTCAAAAAGGAAATCGAGGAAATCCGCCGCACCTATTCCTGGCATCTCGATGGACATTTGCGGAGCAAAGGAATCACGCCAGAAAATTGCAGCCGTTCCTTTGCCGAGGCCTTCGCGGCGCTGGCCGGCACGCACGAACCGCCGATCGGGCTTCAGCGGCCGTCCATGCTTCACTATCCCGGCTTGCCCGAGCGTTGCTATTATGAGCGCGACAATTTCGACTGGACCGCCGGTCTGGAGGCAGCGAGCGAAGATATCCGCACCGAATTCGAGGCGGCGCGGGTACAGCCCGGCGCCCTGCAATCGCTTGGCGAACGCCGTACGGAAGATTTGGCGGACGGCGGCGGGGCGCAGGGCATGCCGGACCTCAGCGCCTATTTGCTCTGGAACAACGGCGCGCCCGACAAAGACCACCTCGCCCAATGCCCGAAAACCGCAGCGCTGCTCGAAAGTTTCCCGCGGCCGCAGTTCCCGAACACGAGCCCGATCGCCGCCTTCTGGCGGTTCGCGCCCGAAACGCGGATCATGCCGCGAAACGGCCTGCTCAACAGCCGCCTTATCGGCCATTTGCCGCTGATCGTTTCAGCTGCGTGCGGCCTCGCGGTCAACGGCGAGAGGCGCGCTTGGGAGGCCGGCAAGCTCATCGTTTTCGACGACAGCATCGAACATGAAATCTGGAACGAAGGCGAGACCGAAGCCGTCGTCCTGCTGTTCGACATTGCCCGGCCCGAGATCGACGATGCCGATCAGAAGGCCCTGGCCGCGCTGTTCGAGGCAGTCGACAGCTTCAGATAGGGCCTGCGCTCGCAGAGAATTTCACTCTGCGTGGCTGGTGAAGTAGCGCTTTAGGGCGATGTTTTCGGCGCTTATCGCGAGGTTTATGTTGCAGTGCAGCATATCGGCAGGTAACGAGCGCTTCTCTCCTTCCTGCAAGCTGCGAATTGGGGTGGCGTTTTTGCGCCTGACCCTGCGTGCAGTCTTTGCTGCACGAAAGCCCTCCATGCCCCTTCATCGCAATTTCAAACGCGACTGGCTGTCGCAGCCGCGCACCGAATTTCTCGCCGGTCTCGTCGTGGCGCTCGCGCTGATTCCCGAGGCGATCGGTTTTTCGATTATCGCCGGGGTCGATCCGCGCGTCGGCTTGTACGCAAGTTTTTCGATTGCCGTGATCACTGCGATGCTCGGCGGACGGCCGGGGATGATCTCGGCGGCGACGGCGGCGGTCGCGGTGCTCGTCATTCCGCTCGTGCGCGATCATGGCGTCGAATATCTCTTCGCCGCGACGATCCTGATGGGCATATTCCAAGGGCTGGCCGGGCTGTTTCGGCTCGATCTGCTGATGCGCTTCGTGGCGCGCTCGGTGATTACCGGCTTCGTCAATGCGCTCGCGATCCTGATCTTCATGGCGCAGATACCGCAGCTGACCGGCGATAATTTCACGATCGAGACCTATGCGATGGTCGGCGCTGGGCTCGCGATCATTTACGGGCTACCGATGCTGACCAAGGCGGTTCCCTCGCCGCTAATCGCCATCGTGCTGCTGGCGCTGGTCAGTATTTTCGGCGGGTTCGGCGTCTCGACCGTCGGCGATATGGGCGATTTGCCCGACAGCCTGCCGATGTTCCATTTGCCGATGGTGCCGCTGACGTTCGAAACGCTCCAGATCGTCGCGCCCTATGCGGCCGCCATGGCGGCGGTCGGCTTGCTCGAATCCTTGCTCACCGCCTCGATCGTCGACGACATGACCGAGACGCGCAGCGACAAAAGGCAGGAATGCTACGGCCAGGGCGCGGCCAATTTCTTCACCGGCTTTATCGGCGGAATGGGAGGCTGCGCGATGATCGGACAGTCGGTGATCAACATCAAATCGGGCGGTTGGCGGCGGCTGTCGACCTTCCTTGCCGGCGTCATGCTGCTCGTCCTCATCGTCGCGCTTGGCCCCTGGGTTGCGCAAATTCCGATGCCGGCTCTCGTCGCGGTGATGATCTTCGTGTCGATCAGCACCTTCCGCTGGCGCTCGTTCCTCGAAATCCGTCACCATCCCAAGGTTTCGACCGCCGTCATGCTCGCCACCGTGGTCACCGTCGTCTGGACGCACGATCTTGCACAGGGCGTGCTCGTAGGTGTGCTGCTGAGCGGGATTTTCTTCGCCGGAATGGTGCGCAACATCGTAACGATCACGACGAGCGTCGAAGGCACCACGCGCCATTATGTCATCGCCGGCCAGATATTCTTCGCCTCGGTGGACCGGATTACCGAAGCGATGGAATATGGCGAGGATGACATCACCGATGTCGATATCGATGTGACGAACGCGCATTTCTGGGACATTTCGGCGACCGGCGTTCTCGACAAGGTCGTCGCGCGGCTGCAAGGAGAGGACAAATCGGTGCGCGTCATCGGCCTCAACAAGGCGAGCGCCACACTGATCGAGAAATATAGCGACAACGAAAAGCCGTTTCAGAGCCTCGGCGTTGTCGGCCATTGAACGCACGATAAGGAAGGATCACGGCCCCATGACCATCAAACTCCACCACTTACGATTTTCGCGTTCGACGCGGATCATCTGGCTGCTCGAGGAGCTCGGCATCGACTATGATATCGAGATGCACGATCGCAATCCCGAGACAAACCGCTCGCAGGACGATCTGTTCGCGGTCCATCCGCTCGGCAAGGCGCCGACGGTAGAGGTCGACGGCCATGTCATGGTCGAATCGAGCGCGATCATCGAATATCTGATCGAGACACATGGCGACGGGAAGCTCGGCCCGACGACCGAAGCCGACCGCGCGCCCTATCTCGAATGGCTGCATTTCGCAGAAGGCACGATGGGAATGCCGATCCTGCTGACATTGCTCGGCCCGCGCTTCGGCGGGCTTGGGGATATTCTCGGCGGCTTTGTCGGCGGCGAAGTCACCAAGCTGCTCGACTATGTCGATGCGCATATGGAGGGCCGCGACTTCGTCGTCGGCGACAGCCTGACCGGCGCCGATATCAACCTCGAATATCTGCTCGAACTTTCGAACATGGCCGGGCTGCTCAACGAGCGCCCGAACGCCAAGGCCTATCTCGACCGCTTGATGGCGACTGACGGCTATAAGAAGGCGATCGAAATCGGCGGGCCGCTGGTGCCCACTGCTGCGAGCTAAACCTGACGGCTCGAAAACAAACCCTCTCCCAAAGGGAGCTGGGTGAGGGGTCGCGTGCTTTCAGATGGCGCGGAACCCCTCATCCAACTCCGACTAGCTCGTCATGCTCGCAAGTCTCCGTATCCTTCTCCTCATGGGAGAAGGGTGACGCGAAACCGCCGCGCTTTCCGGAGGCATATGGAAAGCGCGGCGGCGGCCCGGGGGGTAATTGGAAAATTCGGATCAGAAGCGGACGAAGGCACCGACCATGAATTGTTCGGGATCATAGGCGCCGCTCGCTTCGCGGTGACGATATTCGGCGCGCACCCCGATATCGGTGCTTAGATTATAGCGCGCGCCTAGGCCGTAGATGATGCCGTCCATCGAGTCGTCGGCATCGAACTCGGCGCCCGACGCCACATCGGTGACGCGGATATCGACCTGTTCGCCGCCATAGCCGGCAATGCCATAGGCGGCGAAGCCGGGCAGGGGGGCGAGGCCGAGCCGCGCGGTGCCGCTCCAGTTGAAACGCGCCTGGGTGCGGACCTCGCGATCCGTGCCGCCGTCGCGGACGATGGCGGTGGTTTCGCCGGTCGAATCGCCGATCGCTGCCTCGACCGCCATATAGCCGAGCGGAAAGGCGGGCAGTTCGACGCCGATAAAGGCGCCGTAATCGACGCCGTTGCTTTCGTCGCGCGCGACGACGGCGCCGGGCTGATCGAAGGCGCTGGCGCTGCGTTCGCCGGTGCCGGCTTCGAGTCCCATATAGAGATCGGGCACGAAAGGCAGGCTTTGCGCGAAGGCTGGTGATGTTGCCAGAACGGCGCAGGCGATGGCGGCGCTGCTGGCGAGAGAAAACGATAAACGGGTCATGTGACTACTCCAAACCGATCCGCCCCCGGAACCGCCACCTCGCGCGAACATGGTAAAGATGGAGTTAACGCCGCGGTGCGCTGCGACGAATGGCGTTGCCAGTGCGGCGAAAGCGATTAGGTAGGACGGATGAGCGAGCCGCGCACATTGTACGAGAAGATCTGGGACGCGCACATTGTAGAACGGCGCGATGACGGCACGTGCATCGTCTTTATCGACCGGCATCTCGTTCATGAGGTAACCAGTCCGCAGGCGTTCGAGGGCTTGCGCGTTGCCGGGCGCACGGTGCGCCGTCCCGATCTGACGCTTGCCGTGCCCGATCACAACCTTCCGACCACTGCGCGGCGCGATGCGGCGGGCAAACGCGTGCCGATCGCCGATCCGATGTCGGCGAAGCAGCTCGAGGCGCTCGAGGCGAATGCTCCGGCGTTCGGCATCCGCTATATCGACGATGCCGCGCCCGAGCAGGGCATCGTCCACGTCGTCGGCCCCGAACAGGGCTTCACATTGCCCGGCTGCACGCTTGTTTGCGGCGACAGCCATACCGCGGCGCATGGCGCGCTCGGCGCGCTCGCCTTCGGCATCGGCACGAGCGAGGTCGAGCATGTGCTGGCGACGCAGACATTGCTGCTCAAACAATCGAAGACGATGGAAATCCGGGTCGACGGGACGCTCGGTTTCGGCGTGTCGCCCAAGGATGTCGTGCTTGCGATTATCGGGAAAATCGGCGCGGCGGGCGGCACCGGCCATGTCATCGAATATACCGGCTCGACGATCGCCGAGATGAGCATCGAGGGGCGGCTCACGGTCTCGAACATGTCGATCGAAGCTGGCGCGCGAGCGGGCTTGATCGCGCCCGACCAAAAGACGTTCGAATATCTCAAGGGCCGTCCGCTCGCGCCCGAGGGCTCCGATTGGAGCGCCGCGCTTGCATGGTGGAAATCGCTGCCGAGCGACGAGGGCGCGGCCTATGACACATGCGTGGCGCTGGACGCGGCCGATATCGCGCCCAACGTCACCTGGGGGACCAGTCCCGAAGATGTCGTTCCGATCACCGGAAGCGTGCCAGACCCGGAGAGCTTTGACGATCAATCGAAACGCGCCGCCGCCGCTAAGTCGC
The DNA here is from genome assembly GCA_013001755.1 of Sphingomonadaceae bacterium. Taxonomy (GTDB): domain Bacteria; phylum Pseudomonadota; class Alphaproteobacteria; order Sphingomonadales; family Sphingomonadaceae; genus Parasphingopyxis. Next base: position 9,559 of record JABDLY010000008.1, on the reverse strand, counting down.
TCGACTATATGGGGCTCGCCCCCGGCCAACGGATGGAGGATGTAACGGTCGATAATATTTTCATCGGAAGCTGCACCAACAGCCGGATCGAAGATCTGCGCGCTGCCGCCGAAGTGGCGAAGGGCCGCAAGATTGCCGAGGGTATCAAGCAGGCGCTTGTCGTTCCGGGTTCGGGGCTCGTGAAACGCCAGGCCGAGGAAGAGGGACTCGATCGCATCTTCATCGAAGCGGGCTTCGAATGGCGCGAACCGGGTTGTTCGATGTGTCTCGGAATGAATCCGGACAAAGTGCCTCCGGGCCAGCGCTGCGCCTCGACCTCCAACCGCAATTTCGTCGGCCGGCAGGGGCCGGGCGCGCGGACGCATCTGCTGTCTCCCGCTATGGCGGCGGCGGCGGCCGTGACCGGCAAGTTAACCGATATCAGGGAGATGATGGGATGAAGATGATACGCACATTGGGTCTGGTTTTTGCAGCGCTCGTGATACCGGCGGCGGTCTTTGGCCAAGAAGCGGCACCGCCCGATATCGAAATGTGGCGTTTGGATTGCGGGACTTTGGTTCTCAGCGATACCGGCCCGTTTTCGGACGGCCATCTTTATGACGGTCAAACACGGACGATGACGGACAGCTGTTATGTGATACACAATGGCGACCGTTACCTGCTCTGGGACGCCGGACTTTCGGGACAATTGCTCGGCACATCCGCCACCGAGTGGATTTTTACCGCATCGCTCGACCGGACGATTGTCGATCAGTTGGGCGATATCGGCCTATCGCCTGAAAACATCACTTTCCTTGGCCTCAGCCATTATCATGACGATCATATCGGGCAGGCCTCGGATTTCGCCGGATCGACCCTGCTGATGAACCGGCGGGACTTTGAGGTCGTGGCCGGCGGCGCCAACGCCTCGGCCGCCGCCGCGCTCGCGCCCTGGCTCGGCGACGAGGCTGGCGAAGTGTCCGATTTCGGCGGTGACCATGACGTGTTCGGCGATGGCAGCGTGACGATCCTTTCGATGCCCGGTCACACGCCGGGGCATAGCAGCCTCCTCGTGCGCCTCCCCGAAACCGGGCCGGTGCTGCTGACTGGCGATCTCTATCATTTCCGCGAACAGATCGAGAATCGCGGCGTGCCGGTCTTCAACACAGACCGTGCCGATACGCTGGCTTCATTCGAGCGCTTCTTGCAGATCGATCAGGCGCTCGACGCGATGATCGTTGTCCAGCACGATCCCGGCGATCTTGAGCGGCTTCCGGCGTTCCCTGAATCGGCGCGCTGATGAAACCCTTCACCCAGGTCGAAGGCCGGGCCTATCCGTTCGGGCGCACCAATATCGACACCGATGTCATCATCCCGGCCGAATTCCTCAAGACGATCAGCCGTGAGGGGCTCGGCGAGGGGGCGTTCAAGACGGTGCGCGAGGAAGCGGGCAATGTCTTCGACGATCCCGCCTATGCCGGCGCGACGGTGCTGATCGCGGGCGACAATTTCGGTTGCGGATCGAGCCGCGAACATGCCGCCTGGGCGCTTGAGGATATGGGCGTGCGCGTCGTGATTGCGCCGAGCTTTTCGGACATTTTTTCGGGCAATGTGTTCAAGAACGGCATCCTCGCCGCCGAATTGCCACAGGAAGCGATCGATCGGTTGATCGAAGTCGCCGCCGACGGGCTGGAGATTACTGTCGATCTCGAAAACCAGGTCGTGACGACGCCGTTCCAGGATCGCTTCGAGTTTCCGATCGATACCTTCCGCAAGGAATGCCTGCTTGCCGGGCGCGACGAGATCGGGCTGACGCTAGAAAGCGATGCGGCGATTGCCGCCTTTGAACAGAAAATGACGGCCCAACGCGGCTGGATGGCACCGCAAGCAAAATAGTAGGGCGACAACATGGGACTCGCGGTTTTTTGCGCGCTGCGCTAGGGGACGCGTCATGGGTAACAGGTTCCAAATCTATCTGATCAAGCCGACGCGCTATCACGATGACGGCTATCCGCTGCAATGGTGGCGGTCGATCGTGCCGTCCAATTCGCTCGCCTGCATGGCGGGGATCGTCGACGACGCGCTCGAACGCCGCGCGCTTGGCGATACGCAGGCCGATGTCCACACGCTCGACGAGATCCACTCCAAGGTCGATCCGAAGAAAATCGCGCGCGATATCGCCAAGTCCGGCGGGCGTGGTTTCATCGGGCTGGTCGGTGTCCAGTCGAACCAGTTTCCCCGAACGATGGAAATGGCGAAGGAATTTCGCGCGGCGGGACTGCCGGTCTGTATCGGCGGCTTTCACGTTTCGGGCTGCATGTCGATGCTCAAGGAACTGCCGCCCGAACTCGTCGAGGCGCAGCAGCTGGGCCTGAGCTTCTTCGGCGGCGAGGCCGAGGACGGCCGGATCGATGAAGTGCTGCAGGACGCCTATGCGGGCGAGCTCAAGCCGATTTACGATTGGCTCAACGACACGCCCAATATTGCCGGTGCGCCGATCCCCTTCCTCCCGCGCGAACAGGTCGAACATAACACAAACGGCTTTTCGAGCTTCGATCTCGGGCGCGGCTGTCCGTTCGAATGTTCGTTCTGCACTATTATCAATGTGCAGGGGCGCAAAAGCCGCTTCCGCACGGCCGACGATCTCGAGAAGATCATCCGCGTCAATGCGGCGGCGGGGATCACGCGCTTCGTCCTCACCGACGACAATTTCGCGCGCAATCGCAATTGGGAAGTCTTCGCCGATCGGTTGATCGAGCTGCGCGAGCAGGGCTTCCCGGTGAAACTCGTTATCCAGGTCGATACGCTGGCGCACCGGATCCCCAATTTCATCGAGAAATGCGTCAAGATGGGGGTGAACGAAATTTTTGTCGGGCTCGAAAACGTCAACGCCGACAATCTGGAAGCCGCCAAGAAACGCCAGAACCGCGTCGAGGAATATCGCGAGATGTTCCTCATGTGGAAACAGCATCCGGTCTATATCATCTGCGGCTATATCATCGGTTTTCCCAACGATACGTATGAATCGATCCAGCACGATATTTCGGTGCTCAAGAGCGAGTTGCCGATCGATTCAATCTATCTCAACTATCTGACGCCGCTGCCCGGCAGCGAAGACCACAAGCTGATGTACGAAGCCAGCGAGTGGATGGACCCCGATCTCAACAAATATGATCTCAACCACCGCGTTACGCACCATCCCAAAATGAGCGACGAGGAATGGGAGCGCGCCTACAATGACGCCCATCGCAGCTTTTACAGCTGGGAACATATGGAGCGCGTGATCCGCCGAATGGCCGCGCTTGGCTCGAACCAGAAGAAGATGACGGTGAACCGGCTGACCGCCTATCGCGAAGCCGTTCGCATTTCCGGCGTCGCCAAATTCGAGTCCGGCTATATGCGGATGTATCGACGCAAACAGCGACGGCCCGGATTTCGACGCGAAAATCCGCTGATCTTCTATCCCAAATATATCGGGCGTAACATCTATGTGACCTACAAGGTGGCGCGGACCTGGTGGCGATTGCGGCGATTGATGAAGAGCGTTTTGAGCGATTCTGCACGGATGGAGTATAGCGACGCGTCGATTTCGAAAGATACGCGCACGGTCGATATATTGCTGACCGATACGCGCTCGTCCGGCCAGGCCGATATCCGCCGCCAGCATCGCGAAGAAGCCGAAGGCGAACTCGCGGCGTAGGCCAGCCCACCGTCACCCTGAACTTGATTGGCAGGTATCCCCTTCCGACAAGTATCAGGGTGTGCTATGCGCCCTGAATGGCTAAACGGAACGTCGAAAAGAGCAAGCCGGAAAAAGATTGGGGTCGATTCTCACTCTCCCCGTGGCAAATCACCAGCGTTATCTTTGGGGCCGTCGGAGCCGCTATCGGGGGTTTGGGAAACGTCGATACAGCGTGCTCGCTGGTCGGCGCTGACCCTGGTAACTGCGGGTCGGTTTCCGCTGTGAACTTCCTTTTCAGTCAATCGGGATGGCTGGTGCCCTCCCTCATCTACGTAGCGGTCGTCATGTTTGTTTGGGGCGAACGCAAGCGGAATGAGGGGAGATACAGCACCACTAAGGCGGTCAGTGATAACGAGGGTCGAATTGCGTTGGCCGAAGAGCATATCCGTTCCCACGACGCGAAGATTGCCAGCGTCGAGGAAGCAAATTCAAAGCACCGGCAAAAACTATCGGAGCAGCAAGTTCGCCACATCAAACAGGCGCGCGCCCAATTGGAGAACGTAGAAGAGCGGGCGAAGCGTGCGCCCCACGACGCCCAAAAAAGTCTAAATGGGAGGATATTGAAAATCGAAAGAGGTCTCGCAGCCATTGAAACGAACGTCACGGACAATCGGATCAAGGTTGAAAAGGACGCAGCCCAATACCGAAACGATATCGACCAAAAGCTGGAGGAAACTCTGTCCGGGCCTCGGCAAATGCTAACCGAGCACGGTGAGACATATTCCGAAATGCAGTCTCGGATCGCTCATGTCGAAATGGCGCTCCAAGAATTGAAAGCCTCATTAGAAGAGGAAGAGTCCGATGCCGAAGAAAGCTGAAATCAACCGCCGCTTCGACGCCCTGCTGGGCGCGATGATCGAAGGCGAAGCGCCTTCTAGCGGGCGAAAGAAGCCATCATCCGGTCAAGCATCAGATGCGGAGCGTGACGCATGTTGTGACGATACTCGAACTCGCCCAGATACTTCGAAAGGTGCTTCCCGCTGACATGGATATGCGTTCCGTTAATCCCGCGCTTCAACGCCGCCCACAGCCCCTCAAGGCTATTGACGCCAGCGCCTTCCGGCGTGGCATAGACGCCCGCGCGGTGATTGACCTTGCTATGCGTGAACCCGCACTGGTCCAAATCCTTGTAGCCGCCGAACTCGTCCGTTGTAATGTGAGTGCCGGGCAGAACATGCTCTTGAATGATGCCCCGCATAGCCGCCTTGTCGCGCCTCGCGGTCGTGCGCAGGACCAATTCGCCGCCGCGCTCATAGAGACCGACAACGCACGTCTTATTGGCTTTGTAGCCCTGTCCCTTACCCTTCACCGAGCCGCCGATCAGCGTTTCATCAATCTCGACAATATCACCACCGCCGCCAATCGGGTCGTTGCCGTCCACTTCGGCCATATATTTGCGAATTTCGTGGCACATGCGCCAAGCGGTTTTGTAGGTCACGCCGATCTGGCGCTCGACTTCCTTGGCCGCGACACCGTGGCGCGACGAGCAGAACAGGAACATGACGTAGAACCAGTCGCGCAGGCTCGTGCGGGTGCGATGGAAGGGTGTGTCGGCAGTCGGATAGACTTGATGCCCGCACCATTCACAGGCGTGGCTACGGCGCTCTTTGACGCGATAGAACTTCGCTTCCTTACCGCATTTCTCGCAATCGTGGCTTTCGCCGTAGCGAGTGCGCATAAGGTGTTCGAGGCAGCTTTCTTCCGTAGGGAAACGGTCTTGAAACTGGCGGAGAGTGGGGGCTTTGGCTTTCGTCATGCCTGATTATATAGCACATAACTTTACTTGTCGCAAGGGGATAATTGCCAACTTGATTCAGGGTCCATGAGCGCAGACGTTTCGAACTATGCGGCTTGGTTGAAGCCAATGGATGCTGAATCAAGTTCAGCATGACGGAAATACTTAAACGCTCGGCACGAGGCGGCTTTCGCGCGACCGCAAAATCTGCCACCAAAAGCAAAATCACGCATTGAAAGGAAGCCTCCATGAAAGCCTTGCTGTCGACGAAGACCGGCGGACCCGAAACGCTTGAGATGGGCGAATTGCCTACGCCCGAGGTCCAGCCCGGCCATGCCCGCGTCGCGGTAAAAGCCTGTGCGATCAACTATCCCGATGTATTGATCATCGTCGATCAATATCAGTTCAAACCCGAACGCCCCTTCGCGCCGGGCGGCGAGGTTTCCGGCGTGATCGATGCGGTGGGCGAGGGCGTCACCGATTTTGCTGCCGGCGACCGCGTGCTGGCGATGTGCGGCAATGGCGGGCTTTCGGAATATATCGTCACACCGGCGACGAGCGCGTTCAAGCTGCCCGACAATGTGAGTTTTGAGGACGGCTCGGCGATGGTCCTGACCTATGGCACGACGATCCACGCGCTGCAGGATCGCGGCGATCTGAAGGAGGGCGAGAATTTGCTCGTGCTCGGCGCGGCGGGCGGCGTCGGCATGGCGGCGGTCGAGATCGGCAAGGCGATGGGCGCGCGCGTGATCGGCGCGGTGTCGAGCGAGGAAAAAGCGCAGGCCGTGCGCGATATCGGTGCCGACGAGACGATTATCTACGATCGCGGACCGCTAGATCGCGATGCTCAAAAGGCGCTGTCGGCGCAGTTCAAGGAGCTTGGCGGCAGACAGGGCATGAACGTGATCTATGACGCCGTCGGAGGCGATTATTGCGAACCGGCCTTGCGCTCGATTGCCTGGGAAGGGCGATATCTGGTGATAGGATTCCCGGCCGGTATTCCCAAGCTGCCGCTCAACCTGACGCTGCTGAAGAGCTGCGATGTTCGCGGCGTCTTCTGGGGCGCCTTTGCCGCGCGCGACCCGCAGCGCAATCGTGCCAATATCGATCAGCTGTTCCAATGGTGGTCCGAAGGCAAGATCAAGCCGCGTGTGACCGAGGTGTTTCCGTTCGAAAAAGGCGGCGATGCGATCCAGAAAATGGGCGACCGCAAGGCGATCGGCAAATTGGTGGTGAAGATCGCCGATTAGCCCGTCGTCATGCTGAACTCGATTCAGCGTCCATTCGCTCAACGTAACAATTTCAGGCGCAAAGCCAATGGCCCCTGAATCGAGTTCAGGATGACGGATTGAGGCTAACCGTTGCGCGATTGCCCCAGCCACCCTATTTTTAGGGCCACATCTGAGAGGGAAGTTTATGCCGGATTTCAAGGACCGCGAAAAAGGTTTCGAAAACAAGTTCGCGCACGATCAGGAAATGCAGTTCCGGATCACCGCGCGCCGCAACCGCCTGCTCGGCGAATGGGCGGCGGGACTGATGGGGCTGACGCCCGAAGAGACCGACGCCTATGCCAAGGCGGTCGTCCAGGCCGATTTCGAGGAAGTCGGCGACGAAGATGTCATCCGCAAGGTGCTCGGCGATCTGAGCTCGGCCGATGTCGATGTCGATGACGACAAGATCCGCGCCATGCTCGACGAAAAGACGATCGAGGCGCGGCGCCAGCTGATCGAATCGAAGTAACAAGCGAGGTATAGACACCAATGCCGATGGCGGCCGACGATATCGAAACGATGATCCGCGAGGCGATCCCCGATGCCATGGTCGAGATCACCGATCTTGCCGGCGACGGCGATCATTATGCCGCGCGTGTCGTTGCCGAGAGCTTTCGCGGCCAATCGCGTGTCAAACAGCATCAGGCGGTCTATGCCGCGCTGAAGGGCCGCATGGGCGGAGAGCTTCACGCGCTGCAACTGACGACCGCGACCCCCGAATAGGAGTATCCACTATGTCCGACGCAAAAACCCGTATCGACGAGACTGTAAAGGGAAACGATGTCGTTCTCTTCATGAAGGGCTCGCCGCTCTTCCCGCAATGCGGCTTTTCGAGCCGCGCGATCGCGATTCTCGAACATGTCGGCGTCGATTTCGAAAGCGTCGATGTGCTGCAGGATCAGGAAATCCGCCAGGGCATCAAGGAATATTCCGACTGGCCGACCATCCCGCAGCTTTATGTGAAGGGCGAGTTCGTCGGCGGGTCGGATATCATGATGGAAATGTACGAAGCCGGCGAACTCGGCGAGCTGATGCAGGAAAAGGGCGTCAAACCGGCTACGGCCTGACGCCCTTCCAATTTTCGTGGATAGTGTTTTAGGCGGCAGTGATTGCGCGCCGGCTCAGCATACGCGCACCTGCGATCTGAACTAGCGCGGCGACCAGCACTATTCCGGCGAGGCCGAGAATGGCGGCACTGCCCAAGGTCGTCAGCGCGGCATATTCGATCTCGAAAACCGCGATGCTGGCGGTAACCCAGCCGAGGTTGATCGCGGCGACCTCCCAGACGGCACTGACCGGCGGGACGGCTCTAGTGCCCGCATAGATCAGGATCGCAGCGGCGCCGAGACATATCCAGCCGCCCCAGAACAGATAAGGGTGAGCTAGCCCGAACAGCGAGGAAAATTGGGTGCCCGCGGCCAGGAATGCGATGGCCAGAATGAACGTGGACGCGCCGTCGAACAGCAGAAATGCCTTGAGAAATTTGATCGTCATTTTGTCCTCCATCGATTTGACAGGGGCATTTTCGTGCGGTCGCGGCGCCAAGTCGATTACCTCGGAGGTAATGGAACCAGCGCATTCATCGCGCTAGATTGCCGCAAGCAAAGGAGGCGATCGATGGATACCATCCCTGTCGGCCAGCAAATCCGCCAATGGCGCGACCGGCGGCGTTTGAGCCAGATGCAGCTTGCGCTCGATGCGGATATTTCGACCCGGCATCTGAGTTTTATCGAAACCGGACGGTCGCAACCCAGCACCGGTACGATCGACCGTCTCGCCGAACGGCTCGAAATTCCCTATCGCGCGCGCAATGGCCTTTTGACGGCCGCCGGCTTCGCGCCGCGCCACGTCGAGCGCACGCTCGACGATCCCGATATGGCGCAGGCGCGCGCCTCGATCGGGCATATTCTCAAAGGCCATGAACCCTATCCGGCGATCGCTGTCGACCGCCACTGGAACATGGTCGCGGCGAACGATGCGATCGGTTTTCTTACCGAGCAGATCGGATCTGCGCTGCTCGAACCACCGGTCAATGTGCTGAAGATCGCGCTGCATCCCGATGGCCTGGCGCCGCAGATCGTCAATCTCGGCGAATGGCATTTGCATGTTCTCGAACGGCTCGACCGCCAGATCGCAGCCAGCGCCGATGCGGGGCTCGCGGATTTGCGTGACGAGATCGCATCCTATCCGCACCCCGATTGCGAGACGCCCGATAAGGGCGGACATGATCGTATCTGGGTGCCGCTGGTGCTCGATACGGTTGCGGGCCGGCTTTCCTTTGTCAGCACGATCACGATATTCGGCACGCCGACCGATATTACCCTGTCTGAACTGGCGATCGAGGCGTTTTTCCCGGCTGACGATGCGACAGCCAGGGCGCTTCAATCCGCTTGGGCGAATTAGGCCATTCGGGCCGCTGTCTTTGCCGTTGCTGTCTGGAAGAGTGCGGAGGACGGGTCGGCGCGAGACCTTTGAAGCAGCCGACCCGTCCCTCACGGGGGTTTGGAATGGAACGCCCTATATCATGCACTGGTCGTGCCAGTTTCTAACTAGTTCAATCATTTCAATATGGTAGATGGTTGAGATAATTTAACCTTCGCCCGAAGTGTAAGAAACTTCGACAAATGACGGGTGACCGGGCGGCTTTCACGTTTACAACTGTAATCGAACGAATTACAATCGTAGTCGAATAGGAGCTGCAATGAGCGTTCGAGTCAGCGAAGCCGAGCTGGAAATCATGGAAGTCTTGTGGACGCAGGCGCCGCTATCGGCCGCCGATGTCGCCGAGCGCGCGGATGCGGCGCGTGGATGGAGCATGCAGACGGTCAAGAC
>JABDLY010000244.1 GCA_013001755.1 Sphingomonadaceae bacterium | reverse complement strand
GAACAGGGCTTCGACAAGCTCAGCCCCAGCGGATAGAGGGAGCGCTTATGTTCACTGGTATTATAACCGATATAGGCACCATCCGATCCGCCGAGCAGCGCGGCGATCTGCGGCTCGAAATCGCCTGTTCCTATGACATGGCGGGCGTTGACCTCGGCGCATCGATCGCCTGTTCAGGCGTCTGCCTCACCGTCGTCGACAAAGGCGAAGACTGGTTTGCCGTCGATCTTTCGGCGGAGACCGTTTCGCGCACCGCGCAGGGTGTGTGGAACGAGGGCGGCCGGCTCAATCTCGAACGGTCACTCAAGCTCGGCGACGAGATGGGCGGGCATATCGTGACGGGGCATATCGACGGGATCGGCAAGGTGGTTTCGGCGGAGGCTTCGGGCGATTCGACCGAAATCCGCGTCCGCGCGCCGGCCGATCTCGCGCCCTATATCGCCGCCAAGGGATCGATCACGCTCGATGGCGTTTCGCTGACGGTCAACGCGGTGAGCGATGTCGAGGGGGGCTGCGAATTTACGATCAACCTGATCCCGCATACGGCCGAGGTCACGACATTCGAAAGCGTCGAGACCAGCCGCGCGGTCAATATCGAGATCGACATCTTGGCGCGCTATTTGCGGCGGATGACCGAGGCTAAGTCTTAGCGGCGGGGCTTTCCGTCATTGCGAGGAGCGTAGCGACGAAGCAATCCAGAGCGGCTGGTGACAACGCTTGCGGCTCTGGATTGCTTCGCTACGCTCGCAATGACGTTACCCTAGTTCTCGGCTCGCATTCTCCAAAACGCAACATACGATGTGATATGCGCATTGTTCATCACATTTCGATGTGATAGACGATTCGCATGTCTACACCGCTTATCGACAATATCCGCGATCTCGTCCGCACGGGCGACGTCACCAAGGCTGGGCTGGCGCGCGCTGCCGGGCTTCATGCCAATACGCTGCGCAGTCTCGACGAGCCGGACTGGAATCCGACCGCCGAGACGCTGCGCAAGCTCGAAACCTATCTCGTCACCGGCGGCGGCGAGGCGCTCGCCAGCCCCGAAGAAATCATCGAGGCGGCGCGCAACGGCCGGATGTTCATCCTTGTCGACGACGAGGACCGCGAGAACGAGGGCGATCTCGTTATCCCGGCGCAGATGGCGACGCCTGATGCGATCAACTTCATGGCCAAATACGGCCGCGGGCTGATCTGCCTTGCACTGACCAAGGAGCGCACCGATGCGCTCGGCCTCGACATGATGACATCGAACAATCGCGAGCAGATGGGCACCGCCTTCACCGTGTCGATCGAGGCCGCCGAAGGCGTGACGACAGGCATCTCAGCGGCCGATCGCGCACGGACCGTTTCGGTCGCGATCGACGGGTCACGGGGCGCCGACGATATCGTGTCGCCCGGCCATGTTTTCCCGCTGATGGCGCGGCCCGGCGGGGTGCTCGTGCGCGCCGGCCATACCGAGGCGGCGGTCGATATCTCGCGGCTCGCCGGGCTCAATCCTAGCGGAGTGATCTGTGAGATCATGAACGAGGACGGGACGATGGCGCGGATGGGCGATCTTCTCGCTTTCGCGCAGCTCCATAACCTCAAGATCGGTACGATCCGCGATCTGATCGCCTATCGCCGCAAGCACGATCATCTCGTCGAGAAAAAGGCCGAAGCACCGTTCACGAGCCGCTGGGGCGGCGACTGGAGGGCGATGACCTTCTTCAACAAGGCGACGGGGACCGAGCAGGTCGCGCTCGTCAAGGGCAAGGTCGATCCCGGCAAGCCGACCTTGGTGCGGATGCATGCGCTGTCGGCCTTCACCGATGTCTTCGGCGAAGAGGGCGCGCGCGGCCAGATGCTGTCGCGCTCGATGGAGATTATCGGCGAAGAGGGCGCGGGCATCGTCGTCGTCATCAACCGCACGATGCAGGGCGCGTTCACACGCGCGCTCCAGCACAAGACCGGCGTGGCGCCGCGCGATATGGAGGAGATCCGCGATTACGGCGTCGGCGCGCAAATCCTGACCGAGCTCGGCGTCGAGGAAATGATCCTGCTGACCAACAGCCATCACAGCCTGGTCGGGCTCGACGCCTATGGCCTGTCGATCGTCGACGAACGGCCGATCGAATAGGAGCGAAACATTGGCGCATTTCCTGATCGTCGAAGCGCGATTCTACGAGCGGTATAACGACTGGCTGATCGCGGGCGCGGCGGCGGCGCTCGATGAGGCCGGGCACGGCCATGAGGTGATCACCGTGCCGGGCGCGCTCGAAATCCCGGGCGCTGTCGCGATGGCGGCGGAGACGGGACGCTATGACGGTTTCGTTGCGATCGGCGTAGTGATCCGTGGCGAGACCTTTCATTTCGAGATCGTCGCCGGCGAAAGCGCGCGCGCGCTGATGGCGCTGACGATAGATGGAATACCGATCGGCAACGGCATTCTCACGGTCGAAAATGATGAACAGGCCGAAGCCCGCGCCCGGCCCGACCGGAAGGACAAGGGCGGCGAGGCGGCCAAGGCGGCGGTCGCGCTGTTCGATCTCAAGCAGGCGATGGAGGCCTGAATGGCATGGCTCCGCATCATCGCCGCGCTGCTCGCGCTGTCGCTGATGATCGGTGAGGCGTGGCGCAGCTGGGGCGCGGGGCGGCCTGTCATGTTCTGGATGGATGATATGCTGATGGGCGCGATGCTGCTCGCCGGTGCCTGGCTCATGGGCCGGCCGAGCCGCGCGCGCCACGCCTTTTTCGCTGCCGCCTGGGGCGTCAATGCCGGGATGCTTTATGGGAGTTTCTTCGGGAAAGTCTTTGCGCCCGAAACGACGAATGCCGGCAATTTCGATCTCGGACTGCTGACCGTGCTGGTCGGCCTCGCCTTTGCCACAGCAGTGGCCGGGATGATCGCCTCGATCATACTGGCGCGCGAGGAGCGCTGACGCGATGGAGCCGCCGCCTTCGCGCTACCGTGTGGTCGAGGAGGACGGGCGGCTGGTTGTCATCGACAATGGCGAACCGCTCGAGCCGCTGGTCAAACATTCGCATAAGGTCGTGACTCCGGGCAAGATGCGCGCGCGGGCGAACCGCGATCATGCGCGCCACGCGCCGGTTCGGTCGCCGCGAACGAAAGTCGGGGCCGGTTCGACGATGGACCTGCCGCTGGGCCGGGACGGGGCGATGAAGTCGGTCGCGCTCAGCAGCAAGGCGATGGGCCGCGCCGCAGGCTCGCTCTTCGCGCTGGTCCTGTTGTTCGTCTTTGCCGGGCCGTTTCTGGTGATATTTCTCGTCATCGCCGCGCTTGCACTCGGCGGAACCAAGCCGGGAGACGAGCGGCTCGGAAAGAAAGCCTTCCGCGCCTGGGCCCGCTGGGTGACGAAAGCTTAGGGCAGAACCACGTCAGGCTTAGAACCGTCATTGCGAGCGAAGCGAAGCAATCCAGAGCTGCAGGCGCTGGCCCAAGCCGCTCTGGATTGCCGCGTCGCCTTGGGCTCCTCGCAATGACGAATAATGAGTCCAGGTCCTATCCGGTCGCGTCGGGCTCGAGCGCTTCGGCGAACGGATAGTCGATATAGCCTTCGGCGCCCGGGCTGTACCAGGTCGGCGCATAATCCCACGCGCCGCCGCCCTTGCCCATGCCGCCGAGCGCGATGCCGTCGCGGAAGCGATGCACGAGATCGGGATTGCAGATATAGGGGCGGCCGAAGGAAATCGCATCGGCTTCACCGGCATCGAGCGCCGCCTGCGCGCCTTGCTGGTCGAAATCCGAATTGAGCACGAGCGGCCCGTCGAAACATTTGCGGATCACAGGTGAGGCCTTGGGCTGGTCGGTATTGCCGAACGTTCCCTCGGGGCCGGGTTCGCGCAGCTCGAGAAAGGCGATGCCGATCGCCGAAAGCTTTTCGGCGGCGAGGCCGAACACGGTGTCGGGATCGCTGTCGAACGCGCCCTGCGTCTCGCCGTTGGGCGACAGCCGGACCGCCGTGCGGTCGGCGCCGATTTCGCTGGCCACGGCGCGCGTCACTTCGTCGAGCAGCCGGGTGCGGTTGTCGGGCGATCCGCCATAATCGTCATCACGGTCGTTTGGCTGTTCGCGCAGGAACTGGTCGATGAGATAGCCATTGGCGCTGTGGATCTGGACGCCGTCGAAGCCCGCCTCCATCGCGTTTTTCGCCGCCTTGGCATAATCGTCGATAACACCCGGTATCTCGTCAATGCCCAGCGGGCGCGGCTGCGAATAGGGTTTTTGGCCGGTCGGCGTATAGGCATGGCCATCGGCGGTGGTGTCGGTCGAGGATACCGGCGCTTCGCCGCCGAGATAGTCGCTATGGACGAGCCGGCCCATATGCCAGAGCTGGAGGAAAATCCGCCCGCCCGCTTCGTGGACCGCAGTCGTCGCCATTTTCCACCCCTCGACCTGCTCGTCGCTCCACACGCCCGGCGCGGCGGGCCAGCCAAGCCCCTGTTGCGAGATCCCGGTCGCTTCGGCGAGGATCAGCCCGGCGCTCGCGCGCTGGCAATAATAAGTTGCCATGATGTCGGTCGGCACATGCGTGCCGGGGACGGCGCGGCCCCGGGTGAGCGGCGCCATCAATATGCGGTTGGGCGCCTCGATGGCGCCGAGCGCTATGGGATCGAAGAGAGAGGGCATGGCGGTCCTTCCGTCAGACATTGAAAAGGGCGGCCGGCCGAAGCCGCGCCGCCCCCATGATGGTATGAATTCAGCCGCCGAGCCAGCCCTGGGTGATCATGCAGTAAAGCATCGGGATCGACAGCAATGTGTTGGTCCGCGAAGCGATCAGTGCGCGCGGCGCGGCGGCGGCTTTCGCGTCGGCGTCCGCCTCCACGATGCCGAGGATCTTCTTCTGCGCGGGCCAGATGATGAACCAGACGTTGAACGCCATGACCAATGCCATCCACATGCCGACGCCGATCACCTGGACGCCCGGCTGGAAGGTCAGCGCCTCGACCAGATAATTGTTGAGATGCGCCACGATCAGGCCGGTCAGCACGGTGAAGGCCGCGCCCCAACGGAACCAGAACAACGCCTTGGGCGCGATATGGCCCGAAATCGCCGGTTTGTGCTCGTCGGGAATGCCGGGCATCGCGGGCACTTGGATGAAGTTGAAATAATAGAGCAGCCCGATCCACATGATACCGCACAATACGTGCAGAAAGCGCATCACGCCGTTCCAGTAAAGCGAGCCGTTTTCCATTGCGCCGCCATGCATGCCGAACATGATGCCCAGCAGGATCACCACCCCGGCGACGAGCACCAGATTCAGATTGCCGAAGAATTTTGCCATTTTGCGTCCCCTGTTTGCCGTGCGACCGGATCCCCTGCGCCGCCACGCTCGCACGGTATCAAAAGCGTCGATTTGTGTCACGATACTTGGCCCGCGGAGTTGTTGAACCTATGAAACAAGACAGTGACCGAAAACCAGACCGATTCCCTGACGCTCGATGAAATCCGCGACCGCCTTGCGCCGCTGATCCCGGCGCATGCAGCGTTCGACGGCTGGTCGGACGATGCCGTGCGCCGCGCCGCGCAGGATGCCGGCGTCGACCGCCAGGAAGCCGCGCTCGCCTTTAGCGATGGCCCGATGCAGATGATCGACGCCTGGTTCGCTCATATCGATGCCGCGATGGCCGGGGCGCTGCCCGCCGAAGAGATGGAGGCGATGCCGGTCCATAAGCGCATCCGCGCCGCGATCGTCCAGCGGATCGAGATCGCGCGGCCGCACAAGGAGGCGCTGCGCCGCGCGCTGGCGATCCTCGCCATGCCGCAAAATGCCGCGAAAGCCGCGCGGCTGTCCTGGCGTTCGTCGGACGCGATGTGGCGGCTCGCGGGCGACACCGCGACCGACTACAACCATTATACCAAGCGTATGATCTTGTCGGGCGTCTACGGATCGACGATCCTCGCCTGGCTCGATGACGAGAGCGACGACGAGGCGGAGACGATGGCATTTCTCGATCGCCGGCTCGGCAATGTCGCGCAGTTCGAGAAGTTCAAGAGCAAGCTGCGCGGCGATCCCGACCGCCGCTTCAGCATCTCGCGCTTCCTCGGCCGCCTGCGCTATCCGGCGCGCTAACCTTTTCGATATTGATAATCAATCGCAAGTCGGCTAACCGGCGTGCATCTTCTGTGGCGGAGTCGTCGTGAACGTCCATTTCTTGCAGTCCGGTTATGCGAAACAGCTGATTTTCGGCTTGTTTGCGGCTATCGGCTTGCTCGCTCCGGTCGCCGCCCAAGCCGATGACGCCGAGGTGCAGACTGCCTGGCGCCTGCTCGATTATATCGCCGTCGACTATCCCGAGGCAGTCGCCGACGGACGAGTTGTCAATGCGCTCGAATATGACGAGATGCGCGAATTTTCGGCGACCGTTGGCGAATATCTCGCCGATTTGCCCGAGCATCCTGCCAAGGGCGACCTGATCGCCGAAGCGCGGCGCCTGGAAATCGCCATCGGTCGCAAGCTACCGCCGGCGCAGATCGAACGCCGCGCGCGCCAGCTGGCGAACGACCTGCTTTCCGCCTATCCGGTACCGCTGGCACCCGCGGCCCCGCCGGATCTGGCGCGCGGCGCCACGCTCTACCAGGCGAATTGCGCGTCGTGCCATGCCGCGCGCGGCACCGGCGATGGTCCGCTAGCCGCCGGTCTCGACCCGGCACCGATCGATTTTACCGACCAGGCGCGGGCGCGCGAGCGAAGCTCTTTCGCCTTTTACCAGGTTATTCATCAGGGCCTCGAAGGCACGGCGATGCGAAGCTATGACGAGCTGCCGACGATGGACAAATGGGCGCTCGCCTTCGAGGTCGGGCGCTATGCCTATCCGGCGGAGCTTGCCGGCCAGGGACGCCGGCTCTGGGACGGCGACGCCGCGCTGCGCACACGGATTCCCGATCTTGAAACGCTGGCCGGCCTGACGCCGGCTGCACTGGCCCGCGATATCGGCGAGGAAGACGCGCGCGCGGTTATCGCCTATCTTCGCGGCAATCCCGGTGCCGTCACGGCCACGGTCGGTATCGAATCGCTCGCCACCGCGCGCGATCTTTTGAACCAGAGCGTGGCCGCCTATGCCGCCGGGGAACGCGATGCGGCCGGCGATCTCGCGCTCGCCGCCTATCTCGATGGATTCGAGCCAGTCGAAACCTTGCTCGCTGCGCGCGACGGCGATCTCGTCGCGCAGGTCGAGCGCGCGATGGGAGACCTGCGGACGATGATGGGGCGCGGCGCCCCGCCCGAGGCTGTCGCCAGCCAGGCCGACGAACTTCTACAGCTGTTCGACCAGGCCGAAATGGCTTTGGCGCCCGATGCGGCGAGTTCCGCCGCAACGTTTTTCGGCGCCTTTGCCATCCTTTTGCGCGAAGGGCTTGAGGCGCTGCTGATCGTTGTCGCGATGATCACTTTCCTTTTACGCGCCGATCGCCGCGATCTCCTGCGCTACGTTCACGCCGGCTGGATCGGCGCGCTGGCCGCCGGGGTCGGCACCTGGTGGGTGGCGACCAATCTGATCTCGATCAGCGGCGCCAACCGCGAGCTGACCGAAGGCTTCGGTTCGTTGCTCGCCGCCGCGATCCTGCTCTTCGTCGGTATATGGATGCACGGCAAGGCGCAGGCCGGCGCCTGGCAGGCCTATGTTCGTGACAAGCTCGACAAGGCGTTGTCGCAGGGCTCGGCCTGGCTGCTCTTCGGCCTCGCCTTCGTCGCCGTTTATCGCGAAGTCTTCGAAACGATCATCTTCTACGCCGCACTCGGCGCGCAGGGTGAGGGGCTGGCGATGGCTGGCGGGATGGGCGTCGCGGCGCTGCTTCTGGCGCTTATTGCCTGGGCGATGCTGCGCTTCAGCCGCAAGCTTCCGATCGCCAAATTCTTCGCCTATAGCGCGGCGCTGATCGCGGTCCTCGCGGTGGTTCTCGCCGGCAAGGGCGTGGCGGCGCTCCAGGAAGCAGGCCTTATCGGCTTCACTGCCCTCGACGGCTTCCCGCGCAGTCCGATACTCGGCCTCTATCCGACGCTCGAGACTGTGACGGCACAGGCCGTCACGATCCTGCTGCTCGTCGCCGGCTTCCTCTATGCGCAACGCACCGCACCGCGGATCGGCGCGGCGGTTCCGGTCGGCGAGGGCTGACGGTTCCGCCTTGGCGAGCCGCGCGCCATCGCCTATGCCGACCGCAAATGGCATCGGCAAAATTTGAGGAGAGACGTCCATGGCGGGCAGCGTCAACAAGGTCATTCTAATCGGAAATCTCGGGCGCGATCCCGAATCACGCACCTTCAATAATGGCGGCAAAGTCTGTAATTTACGGATCGCGACGTCGGAAAGCTGGAAGGACAAGCAGACCGGCGAGCGCCGCGAGCGCACCGAATGGCACAGCGTCGCGATTTTCTCCGAAGGTCTCGCCGGCGTTGCCGAACGCTATCTGCGCAAGGGCAGCAAGGTTTATGTCGAAGGCCAGCTCAGGACCCGCAAATGGCAGGACCAGTCGGGCAATGACCGCTATTCGACCGAGGTCGTAATCGACGGTTTCAACGGTTCGCTGACGATGCTCGACGGCCGCAACGATGGCGGCGGTGGCGGCGGCGGTTCAGGCGCTGCGGCCAACGACGGCGATTCGGGCGGCGGCTGGAGCAGCGGTGGCGGCAGTACGTCCGGTTCCGGCCCGGCCGGCGGCGCGTTCGACGACGATCTCGACGACGACGTTCCCTTTTAGGAGCGCGGGTTAGCTGCCGCCCTTTTCGAGGCGATCGCGCAATCCCTTCAGCGCACCAAAAGGTCCGGCCTCTTCTTCGCTGATCGCGCCGGCTTCGCGCAACGCGGCATCGGCGTCATCGGCGCGCGGGAAGGGAGCGAG
>JABDLY010000219.1 GCA_013001755.1 Sphingomonadaceae bacterium | reverse complement strand
GTCGGCCGGATCGGGGGCGGCACATCGGTCAATTCGATTGCTTTCGAAAGCTGGTTCGAAGTCGATATGCGGTCGGGCGACCCCGGAAAACTCGCCGCGCTCGACAGTGTTTTTCGCGAAGCGATGGGCTACGGCCTGCAGGCCGAGAACGAGGTTTTGACACGCAACGATCCGTTGACGGTGGAGATTGAACCTATCGGCCGGCGTCCGGCTGGGCAGGGCGATCCTGATGGCGCGACCGTTGGGCGGGCGCAGGCTGTGCTTCGCGCCGACGGCCTCGAACCTAATCTCGCGTCGTCGTCGACCGACAGCAATGTCCCGATCTCGCTCGGCATTCCCGCTATCACCATAAGCCGCTGCGGCACGAGCGAGCGGGCGCATTCGCTCGACGAATATTGGATAGACGATGAAGACGTCATTCCCTGCACGCTACGCGGCCTGAAAATCCTGCTCCTCGAAGCCGGTTTGGCTGCGGCCGACTAACGTCTTGGCGCGTGCCGGTTCGACCCGATCGCGCTTCGTAATTTAGCGGTTTCCTAACCTAGTTCTGCGATAGCGCGGCATCAGGAGATGATGCGTGGCGCAATCGGTGACATTCGAAAATCGATATCAGGATGGCGAATATCTCGCCGAGACCGGCAATTGGCATGAAGACGATGCCGCGTGGAAAGCCGATCATATCCTGTCGATGATTGGCGAGACAGGGCTAATGCCCGAACGCATCGTCGATATCGGCTGCGGCAGCGGCGGCGTGCTCGTCGACATGCAATCGAAACTGCCGCCGTCGATCGATTTCACCGGTTTCGAGATTGCCGCTCCGGCATTCGCGTTGGCGCAGCCACGCGGCAACGCCAAATTGCGCTTCGTCAATCAAAGCGCCGAGGAGGCGAAAGACACCCCTTACGATCTCGCGCTGATGCTCGATATTTTCGAGCATGTGCCCGATTATCTCGGCTTCCTTGAAACGATGCGGTCCGTCGCGAGCCGTTTCATCTTTCACATCCCGCTCGATATTTCCGTACGCTCGGTGTTGAACAACCTGCCGATCTATCGGCGCGACACGGTTGGACATCTCCATTATTTCACCGCGCCGACGGCGCGCGCCACGCTCCACGACAGCGGCTATCGCATCGTCGAAGAGCGCTTCACCCATGCCAAAATGCAGCCTCCGCCGACGGGCTGGAAAGCGAAGCTGCGCGCCAAGCCCGATCAATGGCTATTCGCTATGAGCCCCGAACGCTGCGCCACCTGGTTAGGGGGGTGCTCGCTTCTGGTGCTCGCCGAACCCGTCTAGGCGGCGGCCTGCTTCCCGCCTTGCGACAACCATGACGCGAAGTCCGCTCGCGCACGCCCGGTATACGCTTGCTTGCGCTGTTTCTTGTGCACGCGCTCGCCGAGCTCGGGCAGCAGGCCGAAATTGATGTTCATCGGCTGATAGTCGCGCGCATCGGCGCCGCCGGTGATATGGCCGATGAGCGCGCCGAGCGCCGTCGTTTGCGGGGGCAGCGCGAAGCTGCGATTACCTATTTCCGCTGCCGCCAGCCGCCCGGCCATCAGCCCGACCGCAGCGCTTTCGACATAGCCTTCGCAGCCGGTGATCTGTCCGGCAAAGCGGATATGCGGCGCGGATTTGAGCCGCAATTCGCCATCGAGCAATTTGGGCGAGTTGATGAAAGTGTTGCGGTGCAGCCCGCCGAGTCGTGCAAACTCGGCATTCTCCAGCCCCGGAATCGTGCGGAACAGTTCAACCTGCGCGCCATGTTTGAGCTTGGTCTGGAAGCCGACCATATTCCAGAGCGTTCCCAGAGCATTGTCCTGCCGCAGCTGGACAACGGCATAAGGCCAGCGCCCATCTGGAAATTCGGATGTGGCGCTGTGCGGGTTATCGAGTCCGACCGGCTTCATCGGGCCATAGCGCAACGTATCGACGCCGCGCGACGCCATCACCTCGATCGGCATGCAGCCCTCGAAATAGGGCGTGTCCTTTTCCCAATCCTTGAACTCGGTCTTTTCGCCGTCGAGCAGGCCGCGATGGAAGGCAAGATATTGTTCGCGATCCATAGGGCAATTGACGTAATCGTCGCCGTCTCCCTTGCCCCAGCGGCTCGCCATCCAGCAGATAT
Organism: Sphingomonadaceae bacterium; assembly: GCA_013001755.1. Taxonomy (GTDB): domain Bacteria; phylum Pseudomonadota; class Alphaproteobacteria; order Sphingomonadales; family Sphingomonadaceae; genus Parasphingopyxis. The sequence continues at coordinate 9,595 of JABDLY010000219.1, read as the reverse complement.
CCATGTCTATGCTGTCTTTGTGGACGATCGGTGCGATGGCATCGAAAAAGGCGAGGCTTTCCATGCCGGTCGCAGCGCCGATGCTTTCGGCGAGACTGATCGCGGTAAGCGGGCCTGTAGCGACGATGGTCAGGCCTTCGTTCGGCAGTGCATCGACGCGTTCGCGAACGATCTCGACATTGGGATGCTGAATCAGCGCTGCGGTCACGGCGTCTGAAAAACGGTCGCGATCCATCGCCAGCGCCGACCCCGCTGGCACGCGATGTTCGTCGGCGCAGCGCATGATCAGCGAACCTAAGTCGCGCATCTCCTGATGGAGGAGACCAACCGCATTCTTTTCGGCATCGTCGGAGCGGAAGCTGTTCGAACAGACGAGTTCGGCAAGGCCGTCGGTCTGATGCGCGGGCGTCATCTCACCGCCATTTTCTGGAGAGCCGCCGCGCATTTCGTAAAGCCGCACGGCGACGCCCTGCTCGGCAAGCTGCCACGCCGCTTCCGAACCGGCCAGCCCGCCGCCGACAATGGTAATCCTGTCTTCGTTCATTGCGGAACTTCACAAAGTTCACAGGGACAAAGTTCAAAAAGCGTCGGTGACGGCAATGGTATTTCCTTCATCGCAAATTCTTCAGGGGCACTGCCTGTGCACATTGCGCTGGCGGCTAGCATGGCAAGGGGTATGTAGGACAGCATGAACGACACAAAAGGTCAGGCAAGCGGTTCGTTGGTGCGGATCGCGCTAGTGCTCGCGCTGCTGTCGGGGTTGAGCTATTTCGTGGCGAGCAGAATGTTCGAACCCTCGCCGGTGCTTGTCGTCTGGAAAGGCGCGGGTGTCGGGTTGCTTGCGCTGTGGGCGGCGATGCAGGCGCGAAACCTCGATAGCTGGCTGATTGCGGTCGTCATGGCGTTCGGCGCTGCGGGCGATGTGTTGATCGACGCGATGGGGCTAATTCCCGGGGCGCTCGCTTTTCTGGCGGGCCATATTGTGGCGATCGGGCTGTATTTGCGGCATCGCAGAGAGGCGCTGGCGCCGACGCAGCTGGCTCTGGCGATAATCCTGGTCCCGGCGGTTGTGTTCATCGCTTGGAGCCTGCCGGAAAACCGCGAGGACGCGCTGGGCATAGCGTTGTACAGCTTCGGTCTTGCCGCCATGGCCGCGCTCGCCTGGACGAGCCGCTTTCCGCGTTACTGGGTGGGGATAGGCGCGATGCTGTTTGTCGCCTCCGATCTACTGATCTTCGCACGCATCGGCCCGTTGGCCGGTTCCGCGCTGCCGAACCTGCTGATATGGCCGCTCTATTTCACCGGCCAGGCGATGATCGCGATCGGCGTCGTGCGGACGCTTTCCGCCAATCGTGCGACCTAGGCCTCCAAAGCCGGTTCGCAATCGTCGGTTTCGCAGCCGAGCAGCGCGATGAATTTCTCGGCGTTGATCGCGACATCGTCCTCGCCGATCTGGTCGAACGGATCCTCGAGATGTTCCTGGATGTTCGACAGTCCGACAAGGATGATCGAGAACAGGATCGGCATCACGTAAACCAGCGCCATCGAATATTCGGCGGCCTCATGCGCGAAATAGGGACCGTAGAGCACGGGCAGCAGCACGATGAAGAAATCGCTGAACGCGTTAAGCGTGCGCGGCGTGCGATATTGGTAGATATGTTTAATCTGCTCGAACGAAACGATCATCTTCGAGATATATTGGTTGCAGCGTGAGCATTCGCCCGACGCCAGCCCCTCACTGCGCATTCGTTTGACGAATTCCGACAGCTCGGAAAACGCCGCATAGACGCGCTTCTCGTGCACCGGCATCTCGCTCAAAGGGCTCTTGAACATGTCGCGGCATGCCCTGAGCATATGGCCGAGGATATATTCGATGCGCGCGAGCCGGTCGTCGTCGCGCTCGGGCAACCAGTCGCGTGCCGCGAAATAGATCGCGCGGCCATGCGCCTTGATGATCCCGTAATCGTCGAGTGCATTCTCGCGGCGCTTGAAGGCATGGCCGATGGCGAAAACGATCGGAAAGACGATGGCCGTCGCGATCAGAGTGAGCGGAAAATTGGCCGTGACGCCGTAGGTCAGGCAATACCAAGTCGACAGGACGGCCATCCCGCTGACGAGCAGCGCCTTCAGGTCGAATACTTTCAGAAAGCTCCAAATCCCGCGCATCCTTACCTCCCCGATTTGCTGAAAGGCGGTAATTCGCCTGCCGATGCGGGTCTAGGCGGAGCCTATTGTCGTCCTGTGGAGCAATCGCGCGTGGCCTTCATAGCCGCCCGTGGCGCGGTGGAGCACGGATCGATTGTCCCACATCACGAGCATGTTCGGCTGCCATCGGTGGCGATAGACGAATGCGTCGCGCGTCTGCCACTCGTATAGTTCCATCAGCAGGGGGAGGGCGTCTTCCTGCGACATGCCCTCGATGCCGGCGATATAGCCGATACAACTGTACAACCCTTCGCGACCGGTTTCGGGATGTTTGCGGATGATCGCGTGGAGCTGTGTCGCCTCGGCTTCGTTTGAGGGACGAATATCCATCGAACGGCCTTTTGCTGCATCGGCCTCGCCATAGGTGCCGTCGGGCGCATAGGCGTTTTTCGCCGAATGGATCGCCATCTTGCCGTCGATCTTCCCGCGCAATTTGGCGGGCATCGCATCGAGCGCGGCATGCTGGTTGGCATAGAGCGTATCGCCGCCGGTCGGCGGGATGGCAATGCCGTAGAGACAGGTACCCTGGGGCGGATGTTCCTGGAAGCTCCAATCGGTGTGCCAGTTTTCGGCGAACAGCGGCGCCCGTTCATCCGCCTCGCGCCTGATTGCCAGAACATGCTCGCGGCCGGGCAGCGGCGCGATAAACGGATCCTCGCCGAACGGGCCGAAATAGAGCGTGAAGCGTTCGAGATCATCGTCGGTGAGGCGCTGATCGGGGAAGGCGAGAACATGGTGTTCGAGCCAGGCGGCGCGGATATCGGCGACGACCGTATCGGAAAGCGGCTGCGACAGATCGACGCCAGTGACGGCGGCACCGCAGGCTTGGCCTGAAGACACGACATCCATTGGGAACTCCGTTGGGCTGAGCCTGCCGAAGCCCTGTTCTTACTTTTCTTCGTCAGAAAGTGAAAGACAACCCTTCGACAAGCTCAGGGAGAGCGGATCATTAAGAGGATGGCGTCTCACCGTCGATCTCCGCCGCCACGGCCTCTTCCGCCGCATCCTCGGGCTCGTCCTCCTCGTCGATGAGCGCGACGCCGACGACATTTTCCTTTTTCGCGACATCGAGCAGCGTCACGCCGGCTGTGCTGCGGCCCATGACGCGTACATCGCTGACCGCCATGCGGATCAGCTTGCCCTGGTCGGTGATGATCATCACCTGGTCGTTGTCGCCCGCAGGGAAGCTCGCGACGACCTTTCCGTTACGCTTGATATTGTCGATATTGACGACGCCCTGGCCGCCGCGCTTGGTGACACGATATTCGTAGGCGCTCGACCTCTTGCCATAGCCATTGGCGCAGACGGTCAGGATGAACTCTTCGGCTTGGGTCATCTCCGCCATGCGCTTGGGCGAAAGCTCGGGATCGTTGTCATTGTCCTTCCACGGCGCGGCTCTGAGATAGGCGTCGCGTTCCTCGATTTCGGTGCCCGTCGCACCCATCACCGAGAGCGAGATCACCTCGTCGTCGCCTTTGAGCTTCACGCCCTTGACGCCCATCGCCGTGCGGCTCGCAAAGGCGCGGACATCGGTGGCGGCGAAGCGGATCGCCTTGCCGTTGCGCGTCGCGAGCAACACATCGTCGCTCTCCTCGAGCAACGCGACGCCGATCAATTTGTCGTCGCTGTCATCGGCAAAACGCATCGCAATCTTGCCGTTCGACGGGATGTTGGCAAAGGCGTCCATGCTGTTGCGCCGGACAATGCCGTGCATCGTCGCGAACATGACGTGGAGCTTTTCCCATTCGGCTTCGTCTTCGGGAAGCGGCAGCACGGTGCGGATATGTTCGCCTTCGGCGAGCGGCAGCAAATTCTGCATCGGCCGGCCTTTTGTCTGTGGCCCGCCTTCGGGCAGCTTCCAGACTTTGAGGCGATAGACCTGCCCCTTGTTCGAGAAGAACAGCACTGGCGTATGCGTCGAGGTGACGAAGAGCCGTGTGACCGCATCCTCGTCCTTGGTCGCCATGCCGGCGCGGCCCTTGCCGCCGCGCCGCTGCGCCCGGAAGGTCGCGAGCGGCGTGCGCTTGATATAGCCCGAATGGGTAACCGTCACGACCATCTCTTCGCGCGCAATCAGGTCTTCATCCTCGATATCGAAATCGCCAACGGTGATTTCGGACCGGCGCGGGGTTTCATATTGCTCGGAGACTTCGTCGAATTCGGCGCGCATCACGGCGTAGAGCTTGGCCCGGTCGCCGAGGATTTCGAGCAGCTCGGTGATTGTTGTCGCAAGCTCCTTTAGCTCGCCGGCAATTTCTTCGCGGCCAAGCGCCGTCAGGCGATGGAGGCGCAGATCGAGGATCGCCTTCACCTGAATTTCCGAAAGCTGGTAGATATCGCCCTCGATCGCCGTTTCGACGGCTTCGACGAGCTGGATATAGGGTCGGATTTCGGCGATCGGCCATTCGCGTGCGAGCAATGAGGCGCGCGCTTCCGCCGGATTGGCCGAACTGCGAATGATGCGGACGACCTCGTCCATATTGGTGACGGCGACGACGAGGCCGAGCAAGATATGCGCCCGTTCACGCGCCTTGAAGAGCTCGAACTTGGCGCGCCGCGTGATGACCTCTTCGCGGAATTTGATGAACGCTTCGATGATATCGCGCAGCAGCAGAGTTTCGGGCCGCCCGCCGCGGATCGCCAGCATATTGGCCGGGAAGCTCGATTGCGCGGGCGTATGCCGCCATAGCTGGTTGAGCACGACATCAGGCGAAGCCGATTTCTTGAGTTCGATGACGATGCGAACGCCATGGCGGTTCGATTCGTCGCGAATGTCGCTGATGCCCTCGATCCGATCTTCCTTGGCGGCATCGGCAATCTTCTCGACGAGCCCGTTCTTGCCGACCTGATAGGGAATTTCGGTGAGGATTATCGCGCGCTTGTCGCCGCTTTTCTCTTCGATCTCATGCCGCGAGCGCATGATGATCGACCCGCGACCCGTCTCATAGGCCGATCGAGCGCCGGTGCGGCCCATGATCAGCGCGCCGGTCGGAAAATCCGGGGCAGGAACGATCTCGATCAGTTCTTCATTGGTGATAGCCGGGTTGTCGATGAACGCGCGGCAGGCATTGAGCACCTCGCCGAGATTATGCGGCGGTATGTTGGTCGCCATGCCGACGGCGATACCGCCGGCGCCATTGACGAGCAGATTGGGGAAGCGCGCGGGAAGCACCTGTGGCTCGCTGCGGCTGGCGTCGTAGTTCGGCGTGAAATCGACGGTGTCCTTGTCGAGATCGTCGAGCAGCGTCATCGCGACCTTGTTGAGCCGCGCTTCGGTGTAGCGCATCGAGGCCGGCGGATCGGGATCCATCGAGCCGAAATTGCCCTGGCCGTCGATCAGCGGAACGCGCAGCGACCAATCCTGCGTCATTCGCGCCAGCGCGTCATAGATCGCGCTGTCGCCATGCGGGTGATAATTGCCCATCACGTCGCCGACGATTTTGGCCGATTTGCGATAAGGCCGCCCGGCGACAAACCCGCCCTCCTGACAGGCATAAAGAATACGCCGGTGGACAGGTTTCAAGCCATCACGCACATCGGGCAGCGCACGTGCCACGATCACGCTCATCGCGTAATCGAGATAGCTCGTTTTCATCTCGTCGACGATGTTGACGGGACTGATATCGGAGGGGGCCGCGAGGGCCGTTTCGTCTTCGCTCAAGGGTCGGCTTTTCCGTTATGAAATATCGGCGGAAAGCCTAGCAAAACGGGCAGAAAATAGCCAATTTGAGGCCCGGTTTATCCACAGCTAAAGGAAAGCCGGATACGCCGGTTTATAAGCGTTTTCAACGTCGTAGGAAACGCCAGCTATTCTCGTTCGAATCCTTTGCGACAAAGCGGTATCCGTCGCTGTCGAATTCCTTGAGTGCTTCGGGGTCTTCGATCCGGTGCTCGCAAATATAACGTGCCATCATCCCGCGCGCTTTTTTGGCGTCGAAGCTGATGAAACGCGGGCCGTCGGGGCCGTCCTGCCGGAAATCCATTGTGATGATGCGCGCCGCCTTGGCGGTTCGCGATCCGTCGACTGCTGCCCAATATTCGTTGCTGGCGAGGTTAATGATGACGTCCGAAGCGACTTTCTCGAGATCTTCGCCGAGTAGCGTGGAAATCTTGTCGCCCCAGAAATCGGTGAGCTTCCTGTATCGCGGCGCCCATTTGGTGCCCATTTCGAGACGATAGGGATGGATTGTGTCGAGCGGGCGGAGCAGGCCGTAGAGTCCGGACAGGATGCGCAGATGATTCTGCGCGAAGCGAATCGCTTCGTCATCGAGGCTCGCCGCCTCGAAGCCCGTATAGACGTCGCCAGCAAAGGCGTAGATCGCCTGCCGCTCGGGCTGGCTCCAGAAATCCCGGTAGCGGCTGAAATTCAACTCGATCAAATTGTCCGACACCGGCATGATTCGTTTCAGTTTTTTCTTGGTCAAATTTGACGCGGCACTGACGAGACGGTCGGTTTCCTCGGGAAATCGCGGCTCGGAGGCGCCCGGCGGCGCGATATCTCGTTCGAAATCGAGCGATTTGGCGGGAGAGATGATGGCTAACATGGCGTCCAGGTAGCGGCTCGCGTGAATGAGGTCAAAAGCCGCTATTTCCTTGATTTTTTACGGTTCAACCCGCGTTCAGCGTGTTTTGCCTAATCTCTTTGCAACAGGCGCAACTTGTGCGCCGCTTCATCCGTTAGTAGCACAATTGGAAACGCAAGCCGTTTGCGCTGCGCAAACTTGGGAGACAGGACTTTATGAAACGGGTTTCGACATACGCACTGGCACTTAGCCTTGCCGTTGCAGGTGGTACGACAGCATGGACCGCGCCGGCGAGCGCGCAGGGATATGGCGGCTCGGCTCCTGCCTCGGGTCAGCAACTGGAAAATCGCGGCAATAACCGCAGTGAAAATACCTCCGAACAAGCAACGACGAGCGGATTCGACGCAGGCAATCTTAGCGATGGCGTGCGGGCCCAGGCAGGTGCTGCTCAGACGGCATTGTCCGGTGAAGCGCCGGACCTCGCGGCAATCCGGACCCAGCTTGAGGGCGCGGCCGGCGCGATCGCCAATGACGACGATCGCTATTTCGTCGGGCAGATGATGCTGCAATTGAGCGTTGCCATGCAGAATGCAGGTGCGGCCACGCCTGCCGAAGTGCAAGCGATCCAGCGTCGCGGCCTTCAATATGCCGTCGATAGCGGCAAGTTGCCGCCCGCCGACGCCGGCCGCTATTGGACCTTCCTCGGCAATATGGCGAACGCCGAAGAGGATTATCCGGCGGCGATGACAGCCTATCAGAATGCTTTGCAGGCCAATCCGGCAAACCCCGATGCGCTTATTCAGCTTGCAAATGCCCAATTTCGCACTGGCAACTCCGCAGCGGGGTATGAATCCGCTGACGAAGCGCTGCGTTTGGCACGGGAAGCCGGTACCGAAGTGCCATCGACCTGGATTACCGTCCCGTTGAACCAGGCGTCGCGTGAGCGCGATGCTGCCCGCGTCGCGCATTATGGTCAGCAACTGCTGGTGGTCGAGCCAACGCCGGACATTTGGAGTCAGGTATTGCTTGCTTATGCGAGCGCCGCACGTTTCGACGATCAGGCGACATTGGATATGCTGCGATTGCTGCGCGCCGCTGGCGCGCATAACGCCGATACATATCAAGAGCATGCAGCATTGGCGTTGCGTCGCGGGCTTCCCGGCGAAGCACAATCGGTGATCGATGAAGCCGGAACCAGTGGCGTTTCGATCGCAAGCGAAACGCGTTCGGACACGCAAAGTCGGCTTTCAGGCGACCGCTCTTCGCTCGATGCCGGCCGGCGTTCCGCTGAATCTGCGGCGAACGGCGTCGAAGCGCTGAACACTGCCGATGCCTATGCCTCCTATGGCGATTATGCCCAGGCGGTTACGCTCTACCGTCTGGCGGTCGAGAAGGGCGGCATCGATGCCGGCACGGCCAATCTTCGCCTCGCCTCGGCGCTCGCGGCTTCCGGGCAGACAAGCGAGGCGATTTCGCTGCTGGATGGCGTTTCCGGATCGCGCGAAGGTCTGGCGAAATTCTGGAAGGTCTGGCTCGAGCAACAGTCGGGCGGAACCTCCACTCCGGCTGATGAAGCGACCAGCGCCGAAGAGACGGCTGAATAGGCCGAAGCGAATCTATGATGGGAGTGGTGCGCTGGTCTCGCCGCTCCCATTTCTTTATGCGTTTTTGAGTATTTGGCGGGAGAACGGCACGTGAAGCAGTTGGCATTAGGGGCAATGATCGGAGTGCTGGCCGTAGCCGCCACGCCCGGTGCTCATTTTTCGGCCGCCGCTCAGGCGGTCGAGCCCGAATATCAGCTTACTTCCGATGTGCGCCGGCTTGCCGAGCAGGCGCGCGTGGCGATTAGCCAGAATAATTTCTCTGCGGCTACATCCTATCTTTCGCAAGCCTCAGGCCTTTCGCGCACCGACGGCGATCGATACGTGGTGGCGACGATACAGCTCGATGTCGGCAACCGGACCTTCAACGCCGCGCAGCAGATCGCCGCGATCAACGCGCTGATCAACAGCCCGATCGTGGGCGAAGCGCAGCGTGCCGATCTCTATTATCATCGCGGCCGGCTCGCCTTTCATTCGCAAGACGCGAATGTGGCGCACGATATGCTTGCGGCGGCTGTCGAACGCGGCAGCGCGAACCCGACGACCTATATCGCGCTTGCATCGCTCAAGACGCAGCGCGGCGACAATGCAGGTGCGCTCGCGATGTTCGATCGTGCCGTTGAATTGCAGACCGCGGCTGCGGTACCGATTCCGGACAATTGGTATCGCCGTGCGATCGATATCGGACAGCGGCTTGGCGATCCTGCGCGAGTCACCCAGTTAAACCTGGCTTTGCTTGCCGGCTATCCGTCCGCGAACAACTGGCGCGACGCCCTTGAGTTCTACCGAAACACGATGAACCCTGATGATAGCGCCGCAATCGATCTCTGGCGCTTGCAATCCGCCACCGGCGCATTGGCGGGCGAGCGCGATTATCTCAACTATGCACGCGCCGCGAGCGCGGTGAATGCATTGCCCGAGATCGAACGGCTTGTTCAGGCGGGCCGCGCCAATTCAATGCTCGATGGCGGCAACGGCGAAATCAACGCGCTTGATCGCGGGACGACGCGCGCTGCGCAGGCGCTGCGCAACGCTATTGCAGGGCGTGCCAGTTCGGCCGCCAGCTCGTCGACCGGCGTCAGCGCGATGTCGGTTGCTGACGATTATTTGACGCTTGGCCAATATGCCGAAGCTGCGCCGCTCTACCGGATGGCGATCGAAAAGGGCGGTGTGGATACCGATCTCGCCAATTTACGGCTTGGCATGGCGCTCGCGCTGTCGGGCGATACGGCCGGCGCACAAACGGCGCTGGCAGCAGTAACCGGC
>JABDLY010000211.1 GCA_013001755.1 Sphingomonadaceae bacterium | reverse complement strand
GTCCTCGTCGCAGGCACAGGTTAGCGCGTCGGACCAGAGCAATCTCATCAGCCGCATCACCAACGCCGTCCGTCCCTGTTATAATCTCGGTTCGCTGAGCGGCACGTCTGCCGAAGACATCGTTGTGCGGCTGCGCATCCAGCCCTCGCGCGATGGGTCGCTGTCGAGTCGGCAGGTCAGCGTGCTCGGCGCGCAGGGCGTCAACGGGTCGAATCGCGAATATCAGCGGCAGATGGTGGAGGCAGCGCGCTCGGCCGTGCTGAATCCGCGGTGTCCGCTGCCTTCTTTGCCCGATTCAATGTATGAAAATGGCTGGAGCGATGTCGTTTTACGATTCATTCCGGCCCAGCTTACCTAGGAGTATGTCTGCCATGCTGTCCTCGATGCCAATATTCGTTCGCCGCATTGCGTGGTTCTTGATGGCGGCGCTTATCGCCATTCCCGCCCAGGCGCAGATCGAGGGCGATGTCGTCGGCGGCATTTCGAACCCGAGCAGCATCGCGGTTCCCGATATGCCGACGCCAAGCGCGGTCGATACGCCGGCGGGCAATACCGCCGATCTCGGGCGTCAGATTGCGCAGGTCATCGAGGCGGACCTCAGAAATTCGGGCTTCTTCAACCCCGTGCCGCGTAACCGCCTGCGCCGCGTGACGATGGATCAGGTCACGGCACCCGATTATGCCGCCTGGAACCAGGTCGGCGCGCAGCATCTCGTCCAGGGTTATGTCCAGGCCGGATCGAACGGCCGGTTGACCGTCGGCTGCTATCTCTACGATGTCTTCGCGCAAAGCTCGCTCGACAGGGCAGGCTATGAAGTCGATTATGCCGACTGGCGGCGCGCGGCGCATCGCTGCGCCGACATGGTCTATGCGCGGCTGACCGGCGAAGGCGCCTATTTCGACAGCCGCATCGTTTATGTCGCCGAAAGCGGGCCGAAGAATAACCGCACGCGGCGGATCGCGGTGATGGATACCGATGGCGCCAATCATCGCTTCCTCACCAACGGCCAGTCGATCGTGCTGACGCCGCGCTATGCGCCCGACGGCCGGACGATCACCTATATGAGCTACGTCAATGACGAGCCGCGGGTCTATCTGTTCGATCTTTCGACCGGGCGGCAAAGGCTGCTCGTCGACGCGCCCTATATGACCTTCGCCGCGCGTTATTCGCCCGACAGCCGCTATGTCGTCTTCTCGATGGCGGTCAACGGCAATACCGACATCTACCGCGTTCCGGTGACCGGCGGACGGCCCGAGCGGCTGACCAATACGCCGGGTATCGATACCGGCGGCAGCTATTCGCCCGACGGCAGCCGCATCGTCTTCGAAAGCGATCGATCGGGCGGGCAGCAGCTTTACGTGATGAACGCCGACGGATCGAACCAGCGACGGATCAGCTTCGGCGGCGGCCAATATGCGACGCCCGAATGGAGCCCGCGCGGCAATCTGATCGCCTTTACGCGGCTCGGCGGCGGTTTCCGGATCGGCGTGATGCGGCCCGACGGGTCGGGCGAGCGCATCCTGACCAATAGCTGGCAGGACGAGGGACCGAGTTGGGCGCCCAATGGCCGTGTGATCCACTTTTTCCGCACACCGCGCGGCGATTCGATGCCTGCGCTCTATTCGGTCGATATCACCGGACGGCAGGAACGGCGGCTGCCGACTCCGGTCGGCGCGTCGGACCCGAGCTGGTCGCCGTTGCAGGATTAAGGGGCAGATTGCGGTCCAGAATCGAGACTCGCAATCGAACGAAATTGACTTTCGCCCGTTTTTAGGCCCGAATGTGGCCGGGGCGCTTGGGCAGTATAACTAAGAAGAGGATAGGCACTATGAAAACTCTCTCCCCCGCCATGATCATGCTGGTCTCGGCTTCGGCGCTGGCGCTCTCCGCCTGTTCGCGTAACGCACCCGAAGATCTGCCGCCGCCGCCTGTCGGCACGACCGATGCCGATAGCGGTTTCGACAATAGCGGCCCGATGCCGGGCAGCCGCGCCGATTTCATCGCGCAGGCCGGATCGGACACGATCTACTTTGAAACCGATTCCTACGATCTCGATCCCGAAGACCGCGCTTTGCTCGATGCGCAGGCGCGCTGGCTCGTCGCCAATCCGGGCGTGCGGGTGACGATAGAGGGTCATTGCGACGAACGCGGTACGCGCGAATATAATCTCGCGCTCGGCGAACGCCGCGCCAATTCGGCGAAAAACTATCTCGCCGCGCGCGGCGTCGATGCCGGCCGGATGACGGTCATCAGCTATGGCAAGGAACAGCCGGTAGCGCTGGGCTCGAACGCCCAAGCCTGGGCGCAGAACCGCCGCGCGGTAACGGTCGTGCCGGTCGGCTAGCTACCGGTCCCTCTCTCCTTCAGGGGAGAGCGGGATGCACCACTTGCCAGTGCACTTTCATTACGGGCCGGGAACAAAATGTCCCGGCCCGTTGTTTTTATGGCATGGCCAGTGAAACAGACCGCATCATCGTTCAGCCCATCGAGCTGATCACCGCTCGCAGCGAAGCCATTATCGAAGGCTTCTACCTCCAGCTTCCCAACATTATCGCGGCGATACTGTTGCTGTTCATCGCGTGGCTGCTCGGCAAGCTCGTCGCGCGGGTCGTCAGGATGATGGCGACGCGGCGCAACCGCCCCGATCTCGGCAATCTTCTGGGGTCGCTCGCCAAAGGCATTTTTTATCTGATGGCGATCCTGGCCGCAGCAGCGATCGTCTTTCCGACTGTCGATCCGGGCGATATCCTTGCGATGCTCGGCATCGGTTCGGTCGCGATCGGCTTTGCCTTCAAGGATATCCTGCAGAACCTGCTCGCCGGCCTGCTGCTGCTGATCCGCCGCCCCTATCATCGCGGCGACCAGATCGTCGTCGACGATTTCGAAGGGACGGTCGAACATATAGAAAGCCGCGCAACGATGATCCGCACCTTTGACGGCAGACGCGTGATCATTCCGAACAGCGACATCTATACGTCTCCGGTGACGGTCAACACGGCCTATGACGTCCGCCGTGACGAAATGGACATCGGCATCGGCTATGGCGACGCGCCCGAGGCCTCTCGCAAGGTGTTTCTCGAAGCGATCGCCAATGTCGAGGGGGTGCTTGCCGAGCCCGCGCCCGAAGTCATTCCTTGGAAGCTCAACGATTCGACCATCGACCTGCGCGCCCGCTGGTGGGCCGAATCGCGCAACGCCGACCAGATCGATGTGCGCTCGCAGGTTCTCCTCGCCGTCTATAACGCCGCCAATGACCGCGGCATCGACCTGCCCTTCCCGACCCAGGTCGTGCTGTTCCACGACCAGACCGAGGAAAGCGACGGCGACCGGACGCGGCAACGCGAAGGTTGGCCTGCGGGCGACAATCCGCCGAAACCGGCGCGGCTGGCGAAGGCGGAAGAAGGTTAGCTACGGTCAGGCGGTCGTGCTCCGGCGAAGGCCGGAGCCCAGGTCCGCCGCCCGATAGGTGCTCCGGACTTCGCCGAAGCACAAACCTCTACTCATCCCCGTAAATCGCGACGCTCGATTCGCGGTCGCCCCCGGCCATGCCGCGATACATGCCGGGCGTGTTGAACGAATAGACGCTGTTGCCCCAGGGCGTGGTGACGATGACGCCTCCGGTGCCGCCGAGATCGCCCATTTCGGCGATCACGCTATCGGCGATCTGCTGCATATCTGCGGTCTCGAGCCCGAACTCGCTGGCATGGACATAATATTCGGGGACGCCTTCATCGTCGAGCGGCACGGAAGCCCGCGCTGCTTCGAGCAGCATCTGGAAGCGGAAGCGGATCTGCGCGCAGATCTCGTGCGCGACGCCCGCGCGGATGAAATATTCGCCGTCACCCGTCGCCGAGACCGCGCAGCCGCGATTATCGGCATAGGTGCCCGCGCCGATCACCGGCGAATCGCCGATCCGCCCCCAGCGTTTGCCGGTCATTCCGCCGGTCGACGTCGCCGCCGCGACATTGCCGTGGCGGTCGAGCGCGACCGCGCCGACGGTGCCGAATTTGTAATCGATATCGAGCACGCCAATTTCTTCGCCGCTTTCGATACGCGCGCGAAACGCTTCCCATTGTCCGCGCCGATATTCGGTTTCGAACCAGTCATTCTCGGCCTGCTCCAACCCCTGTTCGCGCGAAAATTGGTCGGCGCCTTCGCGGCTCAGGAAGACATGCGGGCTGCTATCCATGACACGGCGGGCAAGCGTGACCGGATGACGCGTGTTCGACGTCCCTGTCACCGCGCCCGCCGCCCGCGTCGAGCCGTCCATGATCGACGCGTCGTGCTCGATCGTACCCTGCCAGGTAAACACGCCGCCGCGCCCGGCATTGAACTGCGGATCGTCTTCGAGCAGCCGGAGAGTCGCTTCGATCGCATCGAGCGCCGTTCCGCCTTCGCGCAATATCGCGCTTCCGGTTTCGAGCGCCTGCGACAGCGATGCGCGTATCGACGCGTCCTGTTCGGCTGTGATCCGCTCGCGATCGATCGTGCCCGCGCCGCCATGGATAACGAGCGTCCAGCCGTCATAGGGGATCGGGCCGGCTGGCTGTGCGCTCGCGGGTGTGAGCGGCATCAGAAACGCAATGATCATGAGCAGCAAACGCATCTTTTTCCTCCTACAATTCAGTGCCCTTGCGAAGGCAGGAACTCAGGCCGCTAGCGGCGCCGTTGCCGGCCAACGCTCCTGCCTGCACCGGAGCACAATATTCATTGCGTCGCCCCCAATTTGTGCCACGCCAGATCGGCGAATTCGCAGAGCAAGGGGCGGGTGTCGCGCGGGTCGATGATGTCTTCGACGCTGAAATGTTCGGCGGTGCGGAAGGCCGAGGTCACGGCTTCCAGTTTGCGCTTGATCTCGGCTAGCCTTTCAGCCGGGTCGTCCGCCGCCTCGATATCGCTCTTATAGGCCGCTTCGAGCCCGCCCGCGATCGGCAGCGAACCCCAATCGCCCGACGGCCAGGCGAAGCGGTACTGGAAACGCTCGGCATTGCTCATTGCGCTCCCTGCGATCCCGTATGCGCGGCGGACGATGACGCTCGCCCAGGCGACGCTCGCCTTGTAAACCGCGTTCATCGCCTCGACGCCGTAGCGGATCGTTCCGGTGCGCTCGGCCTCGACGCCGACCATGAAACCGGGATTGTCGACGAGATGGACGACCGGCAGCTGGAACTGCTCGGCGAGCTCGCAAAAACGCTTCACCTTCTGGCTCGTCAACGCTTCCCAGGAACCGCCGAGAAAGCTCGGATCGTTGGCGAGCACGGCGACCGGCCAGCCATCGAGCCGCGCAAAGGCGGTAATCGCCGCGCGGCCCCAGCGCTTGCCCATTTCGAAGATGCTGCCGTGATCGAAGACCGATTCCATAATCGCGCGCATCGAATAGACCTGTTTGTCTTCGCGCGGCACGATAGAGAGCAAAGCTTCGTCGCGGCGGTCGACGGGATCGTCATTGGCCCAGCGCGCTGCGCGCTCGTCTATATTGCTCGGCAGATAGGAAAGGAAGCGCCGCGCGATAGCGAAGGCCTCGTCCTCGTTTGCGACTTCCTCGTCGACCACGCCGTTGCGCGTGTGGATATCGGTGCCGCCGAGACCTTCCTTGTCGACATCCTCGCCAATCGCCTGCGCGACGACCGGCCCGGCGGCGAAAAGCTGCGACAGGCCCCGGACCATCACCGAATAATGGCTGGCGACGGTGCGTGCCGCGCCCATGCCGGCGGTCGGACCGAGCGCCAGCGCTACCACGGGCACGGTTTCCTGGTTCCTCATGATATCTTCCCAGCCGGGAACGGCGGGAACATAGGTGAAGCCGGTGGTTTCGAGCGTCTTGACCGAACCGCCACCGCCCGTTCCGTCGATCATCCGGATCAGCGGTATGCCGAGTTCATGCGCCATCTTCTCGCACTGGACGAATTTGCGGTGGAGCGCGGCATCGGCCGCGCCGCCGCGGACGGTGAAATCGTCGGCGCTGGCGACGACAGGTCGGCCGTCGATATCGGCACGGCCATAGATGAGATTGGATGGCGCGGCATGGACGAGGTTTTCGTCTTCGTCATATTCGCCGCGCCCGGCGATCTTGCCGATCTCGCGAAAGCTGCCCTCATCGACGAGGCGTTTTATGCGCTCGCGCGCGTCGAGCTTGCCGCGATTGTGCTGGCGCGACACCTTCTCCTTGCCGCCCATCTCTTCGGCAAAGGCTTCGCGCCGCCGAAGCTCTTCGATTTCCTTTTCCCAGCTCATGCCGCATTGCCTAGCAACGGGTTCGGCGGAAAGCCAACAATCGAGCGGTTACCAGCCGATTTCCGCGCTGTCATAGGCAAGGAAACGCCCACTGGAATTCAGATCGAGATCGCCGATCACTTCGCGCATCCCCGATACGCTGGTCTTAGTGTCGATAAGTGCGTTCGGCCCGCCCATATCGGTCTGCACCCAGCCGGGATGCAGCATGACGACCGCTATCCCATCGTCTTCGAAATCGATGGCCAAGGATTTCCATGCGGCGTTCACCGCCGCCTTGGACGAGCGGTAGATGATCGCGCCGCCGCTGCCATTGTCGGTCATCGATCCCATCTTGCTGGTCAGCACCGCCATCTTTTTCCGTTCGCTCGCCATGACATTGGGTTTGAGGCGGAGCGCCAGCATCGTCGGCGCGATCGTGTTGACTTCGAGCGTCTTGCGCCAATCCCCGCGATCGACCTCGCGGCTTCCATAGGTGCCGGCATTGCTGATGAAGAGATCGAGCGGGCGATCCCCGAGCGCGTTCATGAAGCTATCGACGCTATCCGCATCGGCGACGTCGAGTTGCATCGTCGCGCAATTGTCGAGTGCGCCGAGCTCGGTCGCCTTATCGGGTTCGCGCGCCGTGCCGATGACCGTCCAGCCATCGGCGCTATATTGGCTGGCGAATTCGAGGCCGAGCCCGCGATTGGCGCCGGTGACGAGAAGCGTGGGCATGATATTTCCTTTCCAAAGTGAGCGCGTGTGTCTGAACCAACCCATAGCCGCTAAAGCCGTTCCGCATGGGCCGTTTTAGAATTTGCGAGGACGATCTGTCGGGGCCGGAAATCGCCGCGTTGCTCGACTATCATCTCGCCGAAATGCGGCGTCATTCGCCCGAAGATAGCGTCCATGCCTTGCCGGTGGAACGCCTGCGCGAAGCCGATGTGACATTCTATTCGGCGTGGGATGGGGATGGGCTGGCCGGCTGCGGCGCGTTGAAGCAGTTGGATGCCGATCACGGCGAACTCAAATCGATGCGCGCCGCGCCCGAATATCGCGGTAAGGGGGCGGGTGAAGCGACGCTGATCCACCTGATCGAGGTGGCGCGAAGCCGTGGATATCGCCGTCTCAGCCTTGAAACCGGGCGGCCCGAGCCGTTTCGCGCGGCACAAAGCCTCTATCGTAAATATGGTTTCGAGGAATGCCCGCGATTCGCCGATTATGCTGACAACCCGTTCAGCATCTGTATGACGCGACAAATCTGAATCGTCAGCGGCTCGATGTCAGTCGCTCATTTCGGCTTGAGACCGCGGCCTTTCGGTGTCGAAAATCGCGACGGTGACGATGAAGGTGAGGATGATCATCGCAAACTCGCCGCCATCCTCGATAAACGTCTCGACCTCGAGCGCCACCGGGCTATGCGGGCCCCAGACCACCATCAAATCGACGATGACGCCGAAAAACGCCGCGACGGCGATGCATCCGGCGAGCAGCAGCGAATAGATGACCATCCGCGGTTTGGTTCTTTTCAGGCTCAGCCAGAGACCCGAGAGCCAGATGAAACCGATGGCGAGAAACAGCAAAGCCTCGCCAAGATGATGCGCCTCGACGGGGAGCGCGGTCTGGCCGGCAAAGGGCCGGGCGATCCAAAGACCTGCGCGCTCGTGAATTTCCAGGCTGTTGTCGAGCGTCAGCCAGACGAAGAGAGCGGCATTGGTCAGATAGGCCCATTGCCGGTCATTGCGCCACAGGATGAAAAGGATAACGGCGATCGATAAAGTCAGCGAATATTCGAGCCATTCGCCAAATCCGCCATCCGAAGCGAGGTTGAACTGAACGGGCAGCGGCGCATTGGTGAGCGCGCCATAATGGCCCGCGACGTCGAGACCGATCAGAACGCCAGCATAGGGCAGGATCAGCAACGCCGCGATCTTGATGCCGGGAACATGTGCCAAATCGCGCGCCATCGCCGCCGTGTCGCGCAAATAGCCGATGATCCATTGCACAAATGCGTGGAGCGGTCGCCGAGCCGGCTGCGCGTTTCCTGCAGGCTGCTGCCCGAGGGATTGCGGCACAATCTCGCGCTCTACGTTCATGCGAAAATTCTCGCGTGAGGACAGGCGCGTTCCCCCGAATGGAACAATATTCTGGCCATTGCGGCAGATTATCCGCGATGGCGATCGCCGATAAGCCCGAAAGAAAGTAAATGCGCCGCGAAGAGGGTTAATCGCCAAAGCTGCGCGCCGCCTTTCGCTTGGCGCGCCAAGCCTCTATATCGCGGCCATGTCCGTTCGCCAGTGGAGAGATATTGCGCGCCGCCAGTCGCGCCAAATCATGGTCGGCAATGTGCCGGTCGGCGGCGATGCGCCGGTCACCGTCCAGACGATGACCAATACGCCGACCTCCGATGCGGCGGCGACGATCGACCAGATCCGACGCTGCGAAGAGGCCGGTGTCGATATTATCCGCGTATCCTGCCCCGATGTAGAAAGCACCGCGGCGCTTGGCGAGATCGTCCGCGCCGCAAAGGTGCCGATTGTCGCCGATATCCATTTCCATTACAAACGCGCGCTCGAGGCGGCGGATGCGGGTGCGGCCTGCCTGCGGATCAATCCCGGCAATATCGGCAGCGAAGAGCGCGTGCGTGAGGTGATCGCGGCGGCCAAGGCCAATGGCTGCGCGATCCGGATCGGGGTGAATGGCGGGAGCCTCGAAAAGGACCTGCTTGAAAAATATGGCGAGCCCTGTCCCGAAGCGCTCGTCGAAAGCGCGCTCGATCATATCAGGATTTTGCAGGATCACGATTTCCACGAATTCAAGGTCGCGGTGAAGGCGTCCGATCATTTCCTCGCCGTCGCCGCCTATCAGCAGCTTGCCGAAGCGGTCGATTGCCCGCTGCACCTCGGGATTACCGAAGCCGGCGGTTTGATCGGCGGGACGGTGAAGAGCGCGATCGGCATCGGCTCGCTGCTCTGGTTCGGCATCGGCGATACGATCCGGGTCTCGCTCTCGGCCGAACCCGAGGAAGAAGTCCGCGTCGGCTATGAGATACTCAAGACGCTGGGTATCCGCACACGCGGCGTTCGTGTCGTCTCCTGCCCAAGCTGCGCGCGCCAGGGTTTCGACGTTATACGCACCGTTCAGGCGCTCGAGGAGCGGCTTCAGCACATCAACACGCCGCTCTCGCTTTCGGTGCTCGGCTGCGTCGTCAACGGTCCCGGCGAAGCGCGCGAAACCGATATCGGGATAACCGGCGGCGGCGCGGGCAAGCACATGGTCTATCTTTCGGGCGTCACCGACCATCATGTCCGGGACGACGACATGATCGAGCATATCGTTTCGCTGGTCGAAGCCAAGGCGGTGGAGATCGAGGCGGCCGAAGCCGAGGCAGAGACCGCTGAGGCGGCGGAATAGGGGCAAAAGGATGTTCAACCGGCTAATGGCGACCGCTGTCATGGCGGCCGCGCTTGCGGCGGGCGCGGACGCTCGCGCGAGCGATCCGATAGTCGCAGAGCAGCCCTCGGTTACGGGTATCGGCGGCGTTTTTATCCGCGCGCAGGATCCCGAAGCGATGACGGCCTGGTATGAGGATAATTTGGGCATTTCCCGCACGCCCACAAGTTATGACGAAGAGCCCTGGCAACAGGAGGCGGGGCCAACGGTATTCGGCATGTTCTCGCACGATACCGAATATTTCGGGCGGGAGGAGCAGCAATTCATGCTCAATTTCCGTACGGGCGACCTCGATGTTCTGGTCGCGCATCTGCGTGCCAACGGCAATGAGGTAACGGTCGATCCCGAAACCTATCCCAATGGCCGTTTCGCGCGCGTTTACGATCCCGATGGCAATCCGGTCCAGCTCTGGGAACCGGCTGCTTCGTCGGCGGACGAGGCGGCGAACGAGACAGGGAATATGGAGACACCCGAATGAAACCGATTTTGACTTTGGCGGGGCTGGTGGTGTTGCCGCTCATCTTGGCGACAGGCTGCATATCAACCCAAACGTCGGAATTCCTACCGCCCGAACATGGCTGGGAACTCTGCCGGAACGAACTGCCCGTGGACCTTTCGGCGATCGACCCGGTGGCGCGGGCCGATGCCGAGCTTGGCGGCCAATGGGAGGAGCTGCATCGCGCGCATCTCGTCGCGGCGATCGGCTATGCGCTGGCCAATCGCTGCACGAGCGGCGACATTCCGGGCGAGCGCATCGGTGCATTCGACCGCATCGTCGTGCTGGGTAATGACAACGCCAATCAGGTAATGGTCTACGGTGGCGGAGATAACTCAGCGCTTCGTTCGCGCGCGCTCTATATCGAGACGCCGCTTTATACCGATTTCCGCACCGACGCGTTCGACGCCGATCTCGATAACGGGGTTCTCTGCTATTTCGCCTCGGCGGCGATCGATGCGACCAGCTGCCTGCCCGATTGATCGGGGGCCATAGGTTGATGCGCCACTTGCTGCTTGCCCTGATGATCGCCGGAATTGTCGCGGTATCGCCGCTCGACGCCGCGCCAGCAGCGGCCGAAACCGAAGCCGATCACCCCGAGGCGCGGCCCTATGACGCCGAAAGCGAAGCGATGGCGGAGGTTACCGTCGCGCTCGCCCGCGCGGCGCTGTTCCGCAAGCGTGTTCTCCTTGTGATGGGCGCCAATTGGTGCCACGACAGCCGCGGACTCGCAGGATGGTTCGAAACGCCGCGGTTCGCGCAGATGCTCGCGCGCGATTATGAACTCGTCTTTGTCGATATCGGCCATCCGCAGCGCGGCGAAGGCCGCAATCTCGATATCGCGCGCCGTTTCGGCATCGAGGAAATCACGGGCACGCCGACCGTCCTCGTCCTCTCCCCGCTCGGCGCGCTGCTAAATCCGGAAACCGCCCGGACATGGAACGACGCCGCCAGCCGCAGCGAAGACGATATCTTCGCCTATTTCGCGGAGTTTGAGCCGGAGCCGCAATAGGCTAGTTCCTCCGTCGAAGGAGAAATATAATGTCCGGCCCCTATGACAGGCTCGACCGTCTCGCGCAGATCATCGTCGCATTGGTCGCGATATTCGCGCTTGCAAACGGGATTTTCATGCTCGTCGCGCCGGTCGACTGGTATTATGCGGTGCCGACCGTGCCGGCGACCGGCCCGGCGAACACGCACTTCATCGCCGATATCGGCATAGCCTATCTGAGCTCGGGCGCGATGCTGCTCTATGCGGCGGGTAACATCAAAATGCGCTGGATGGCGGCGCTCGCGGGGACGTTGTGGCTGCTGCTTCACGGCTTTTTGCATATCTACGAAGTGCTCACCGGCATCTGTTCGCCCGATCGCTTTTGGCAGGATGTGCCCGGCGTCCTCGGGCCGCCGCTTCTCGTGCTCGCCGCGATTTTCCTATTGATGGCGCGGCAGCGGATCGCGCCGGCCGGCATCCCCCGGGCGGCTTTCCTGCGCGCGGCAACCGCGAAGATGGAGGAGAGCGAGCAGCAATATTTGCGTGAAATCGCCGCTGCGCCCGGTGGCGCGTTCGAGAAGTTCGCGCATTTCATGCCTGCCTCGATGCATCGTCATAGTGCGCCGGTGAACCTCTTCCATGCTGCGCGTTTTGGCGCGACATTGGCCGAGGATTGCGGGCCGTGCGCGATGACGGCGGCGCAATGGGCGCTGGCAGACAAGCTCCCGCGCGATACGATCAACGCCGCGCTCGCGGGCGGTGCACATCTCGGCGACGATGAAAATCTCGCTTTCCGTTTCGGCGAAGCGATAGCCACGCAGTCCGCCGAAGCCTTCGAACTCGGCGATAAAATCGAAGCCAGATATGGCCGCACCGTCCGCCTCGAACTGGCGATGACCTCGGCGCTCGTCCGCAGCTACCCCGCGATGAAACGCGGGCTCGGGCTGACCAGGGCCTGTTCGGCGATGAAGCTGGCGGTCTGACGGCGCCGCCGTCTCCACAACGATGAAGTTGCGTCGATGATATTCATGGTCGCGCGCCCTCGATAGCGGCCCTATAGCGCGGCGCTATGAAACGGAATTCCGACACCAGCGGGCCCGGTATTTTGCTGCCGGTGCTGATGGTCCTGACGGGTCTCGCCTTCTTTTCGGCAATGGACGCCGTGATGAAGGGGATGTCGGTCGCGCTCGGCGCCTATAATGCCGTTTTCTGGCGCTATCTGGTGGGCGTTGTCATCGCCGCAATATTGTTTTTTGCGCGAAAGCCGAAACGGCCGACGCCCATGGCGTTGCGGCTTTACGTCATTCGCGGTGTGTTGATCGCGATCATGGCCTTCCTGTTCTTCTGGGGACTGGTGCGCGTGCCGCTCGCCGAGGGCATCGCGCTGTCGTTCATCGCGCCGCTGATCGCGCTCTATCTCGCCGCCGTGCTGCTCGGCGAGCGGATCGGGAAGAACGCCGTCTTCGCCTCGCTGCTCGGCATCGCCGGGGTTGCCGTCATCGTCGCGGGCAAGACAGGCGGCGATTTCGGGCCGGAGGCGCAGTGGGGCGTCGCGGCAATCCTGCTATCGGCGATCGCCTATGCCTATAATCTCGTGCTCCAGCGGCAGCTGGCGCTGATCGCCGGCCCGCTCGAAATAACCTTCTTCCAGAATATCATCGTTTTCGCCTGCTTGCTGCTCGTCGCCCCCTTCTTCGCCGCGGTGCCCGACAGCGCCTATTGGCCCGGACTGACGGGCGCCGCGGTGCTCGCGGTGGTGTCGCTGCTCTTCGTGACATGGGGCTATGCGCGGGCCGAGGCGCAACATCTTGTCAGCCTCGAATATAGCGCCTTTATCTGGGCGGTGATCCTCGGCTGGTATTTCTTCGGCGAGGCGGTGACCTGGATGACGATCGCCGGAACCGCGTTGATCGTTACGGGCTGCTTGCTTGTCGCTTGGCGTCGTCCGAAAAAGGCGGAAATCGTGGAGGCGGCCGTTGCATGAGCGTCGATGAAGGGTTGGTCGAATGGGTCACCGAATGCCTCGAGCCGATCGGGGCGGTAACGCGGCGCGCGATGATGGGCGGCGCCACGCTCTATTGCGACGGCACGATTTTCGCCATCGTGTCGCGCGACGGCGATCTCTATTTCAAGAGCGATGCGGCGAATGAGGGCGTCTTTGAAGAAGCGGGGCTCGAAAAATTCAGCTTCGAAATGAACGGCAGGCAGGGTTCGATGAACTATCGCCGCGCGCCGCTCGATGTCCATGACGACCCCGATGCTATGCGCCAATGGGCGCGGCTCGGTATCGAGGCCGGCGAGCGCGCGCCGAAGAAGAAGCGGAAGAAGCGGGAATAAGCCTCTCCCCTGAAGGGGAGGGGGATATTTACCTCAGCGGCTGGATCAGCCGGTCGAGGCCCGCCGTCCCGCTGCCCGTCCGTTCGAGATGCGGGTAGCGCAGCCCGCCGCGCCATTCGAGCTCGACGGTGCGGTAGCGGTCGCCATTTTTGATCAATAGCTCGATCCGCGTCTGTCCTTCGGCCGCGCCCGCCACGGCATCGCGCAACACTGTCGTCGAAAAGCTGCGGCCATTGACCGCGACGATTTCCGTCCCGACGGTCAGCCCGGCGTTGAAGGCCGCGCTGTCCCATATCACTGTGCTGATCCGGCCGCTGCTGCGTACCGTCAGCCCGCCCGACCAGCTGAGATCGAGATAATTGCCCGAGGTCTGGGCATGGCTCTGCGACGCGCTGGCTTCTCTACGGTAGACGAGGCGATAGCCACCCAATTCCAACCCGCGAACGGGCGCGCTGGCGGCGCGTTCGTCGAGCCGTTGGCGGAGCAGCGGCGCCCAGTCATAGGGCTGCACGCCATGCAGCGTCTCGACGATATCGTCGAAATCATAGGTGACTTGGCCGAAATCGCCATCGCGCCTGCCGAAAAACGCCCGTGCGAAATCGTCGAGCGAGCGGCGGCCACGGCTTTCTCGCCGGATGATCTGGTCGACCTCGAGCCAGACGAGCGCGCCTTCGCGATAATAATCCTCGCTGCGCTGCCAGCTCGTCCAGGGTTTGGGGAGGCGTTCAGCGATGATCGGATCGTGCGTCGTATCCTGCAAATTGCGCCACTGCCGCCCGGCTCTGTTGTCGAGCCCGGCGATCTGGACGGCGAGCGTCTCGCGGAATTGCTCGTCGGAGATCAGCCCGGCGCGCGCCGCGAGGACATTGCCCCAGAACGTCGTCTGTCCCTCATAGACCCAGAGATAGCTGTCCTGCATCGGCGTCCGGTAGTCGGGCGTCCAGAGCCCTTCGGGGCGGCGATATTTGCCGTTCCAGCTATGGACGACTTCATGGGGAAGCAGCGTGCGGCGGCCCGGACCGTCGTCCCAGCTGACGAAATAGCCCGACGGGACGGCGTTCTCCGAAGAGCGATGATGTTCGAGCCCGATGCCCGACATCGTATCGGTGATTGCGAAGAGGAAATCGTATCGGTCCCAGGGTTCCGATCCGAAAAGCCGCACCGCCTGCTGGGCGAGCCGCCGGTGCGCGGCGATCTGTTCGTCGGTCGCATCGAGTTCGGATGCGCGGTCGGCGAAAGTGTTGAGCCAGACGGTGTCGCTGAGACGATCGCGCCGGTAATGCGCGCCGGCGAACATGGGGCTGTCGACGAGCGTTTCGTAGCTTACCGTGTCATAGCTCCGCCGGTTGTTTTCACTCACCGTTTCGCCGCGCAGCGCCACTGCCGCCTGCCAGCCTGCGGGCAATGTCACCGAAGGCGTGACCATGATGTTGCGGACATAATAACCCGCCGGATAGAGCGACATCTTCTCCCATTGCAGGTTGAGCATTTCGGGCGTCATCACGATGCGCCCCTGATTGCGCGCCGTTGCGGAGAGTAGCTGGTAGCGCAGAGTGAGCGTCGATACGCCTTGGGGCACATCGACATGGAAGGCGTAGACATCGGTCGGATCGCGCGTCCATTCGATCGTCTGGCCGTCGTTGCCGGCGATGGTGAGTCCGGCAAGATGGCGTATCGGCCCGCGCGGCGCATGATTGCCCGGCAACCATTCGGGATAGAGCAAAGTCAGCCGCCCGGCTTCGGCAACGGGGATCGTTTGCTCGACGCGAAAGATCGCGCGCTCGGTATCGGTCGCGTCGACATGCAGCGTCATCGTGCCCGGATAGGGAATGTCGCGCGGCGCCGGGATGGTATCGACGATCGACGTCGCCATCGGTTCGCTGTTTTGCGCCGGTGCGGCGACCGGGATGGCAAGCGCCGCGATAGCCAGGGCGGAAAGCAGAAAACGCATGCAACTCTTCTCCGGAAAATTTGCCCGGGAATGCCGGAATTGCGGTGGCAGGTCTAGGGGCGGCTTCGCCCGCGCACGAACTGCACCGCCGCCACGACAAACAGCGTCAGCCACGAAATCAGCCCACCCAGCCCGAGAAATCCCGATTGCGCATCGCTCGACAGGCCGAACATCGTCACTGCCCCGCCCAGAGTGACGAGCAGGCCGGCGAGCCGCCCCCAGCCGCCGGGTTTCGCCAGCAGCCAGCCGATGGCGAGCGCGGTGAGGCCCAATAGAGCGAACTTGCCGCGCACCATCGGGATCAGGAGATCAATCACCGCCTGCGTTCCGGGCAGATCGTCCATGATGCGGAACAGCTGAACGCCCTCGATCTGGTCGAACAATGCGGCGAGCAGGGCGGCGATCACGCCGGCAACCGCCACCTTAGAGCCAAGCGGCCGCAGCGCCATCAACGCGGCGCAGAGGAACAGCATATAGGCCGGGATGAAGAGCAACGCATCGACCCAGGTGGCGTGGTGCATTGCGATGAGAAAACCGTTCGCAATTGCCTGATCGGTGAACAGCGCCGCGACATCGGCGGGCGTCCGGACGATCTCGAAGGCGATGATCGAGTTGATTCCGCCGGGAACGTCGGTCGCCTCGATATCGGGGATCATCCCGAAATAGAGCGAGGTGCCGATGGTGACGATGCCGGCGATGAGACAGGCGATCCACCAGGCGCGTGAGTTGGTCATCGACGTTTCCTTCCAGCGTCATTCCCGCGAAGGCGGGAATCCAGGGCGGCTAGCGCCTGTGCCTGCGGCTCTAGATTCGCGCCTTCGCGGGAATGACGGAAGTAAGTGATCTTCACCCTTTGGCCTCCGCCCGTTCGATGCTCTCCACGACAATCCGCCGCGCTTCCCCGGCATCGCCCCATTTGCCGACGCGGACCCATTTTTCGGGTTCGAGATCTTTGTAATGCGTGAAGAAATGCTCGATCTGCTGCATGACGATTTCGGGCAGGTCGCCGCCCTCGCCGATCTTTCGATAATAGGGGAAGGTCGCGTCGATCGGCACGCAGAGCAGCTTTTCATCGCCGCCATGCTCGTCCTCGAGGTTGAGCACCGCGATCGGCCGGCAGCGCACGACGCAGCCCGGCATGAAGGGCGATCGCGCGACCACCAGTGCATCGAGCGGATCGCCGTCGGGCGACAAGGTGTGCGGGATAAAGCCGTAATTGGCCGGATAGCGCATCGGCGTATGGAGGATGCGGTCGACGAACAACGCGCCCGACGCCTTGTCGAATTCATACTTCACCGGTTCGCCGCCGACGGGGACTTCGATGATGACGTTGAGGCTTTCGGGCGGATCGTCGCCGATCGGGATAAGGTCGATGTTCATCTATTCGGTTGTCCAATGTCCGTTTGGGCTGAGCCTGTCGAAGCCCTGCACTTTCTTTGCGGCGTTGAAAAGTGAAGCACAGCCCTTCGACGGGCTCAGGGCAATCGGAACTAGGCTATTTCCTCAATGCTCCAATATGCTTTAGGGGAGCCGCCCATGGCAAAGAACACGCCCCAGGCCATTCGCGGCACGCAGGATATGCTTGGCGAAACCGCCGAGCGGTTCCAGCATGTCGTCGAGGTCTTCGACCGCGTCCGGCGGCTCTACGGTTTCGGCCGCGTCGAGGTGCCGGTGTTCGAGGCGACGGCGGTGTTCGCGCGATCCTTGGGGGAAACCACCGATGTGGTGTCGAAGGAAATGTATTCGTTCGAGGATCGCGGCGGCGATTCGCTGACGCTGCGGCCCGAATTCACGGCGGGGATCGCGCGGGCCTATCTGACGAATGGCTGGCAGCAGCATGCGCCGCTCAAGGTCGCTACGCACGGCCCGCTCTTCCGCTATGAGCGTCCACAAAAAGGCCGCTTCCGCCAGTTCCACCAACTCGATGCCGAGATTATCGGCGCTGCCGAACCGGCGGCCGATGTCGAATTGCTCGTCATGGCGGATCAGCTGTTGAAGGAATTGGGGATCGCCGACGGCGTGACGCTCCAGCTCAATACGCTCGGCGACAGCGCGACGCGCGAGGCGTGGCGCGCAGCGCTGGTGAAGCATTTCGAGGCGCATCGCGGCGAGTTGTCGGACGACAGCCAGGAGCGGCTGGCGCGCAATCCGCTGCGCATCCTCGACAGCAAAGACCGGCAGGACCGCCCGATCGCCGATGCCGCGCCGTCGATCGACGACGTGATGAGCGATGAAGCGGCGGCGTTCTTCGCGCAAGTGACAACGGGCCTCGATGCAGCTGGCGCAAAATGGGAGCGCAACGCCCGTCTCGTCCGCGGATTGGATTACTACCGCCATACGGCGTTCGAGTTCGTCACCGACCGGTTGGGCACGCAGGGCACGGTGCTCGGTGGCGGACGCTATGACGGCTTGATCGAAGCGCTGGGCGGGCCGGAAACACCGGCGGTTGGCTGGGCCGCCGGGATCGAGCGGCTGGCGATGTTGATAGGTGTACCTCGACCTGATCCGGTAGAACTCGTTCTAATACCTCAAGACTCTGAGATGCAAACTCTGGCTACCGAAATTCTGGCCCATTTTCGGAGCGATCAGTCCGATGGCGATGCAATCATTGCTGATATGGCGTTCTCGGGTTCTCCAAAAAAGCGATACGATAAGGCAAGAAAATCAGGTGCATTACGTGTTTTGAATGTTGAACAACCCGTTGGTGCCGGTGGTATTGGAAATCTCAGAATACGTGATCTCAAACCGGTCGATGAATATGACGAACAGGATGTCGTGCGAAAACGGTTGAGGACCTTTTTGTCAGCCAAGTTTGAGTTTGTCATGAATGATCGAGTGTTCGAATTGAAGGCGCGGAAATCCTAGACGCATGACCACCATCTCCCCCGAAAAAATCGACTCGATCCTCGCCCGCCATGGAGATCTGCAGGGCCAAATGGCCTCGGGCGATCTCGCGCCCGACAAGTTCGTCGAGCTGTCGAAGGAATATGCCGAGATCGAGCAGGTCGCCGAGACGGCCCGTGAATTAAGACGCTTGCGCGAAGAGCTGGCCGCTCTCGACGAAATGCTTGCCGATCCCGAGATGAAGGAAATGGCCGAGTTCGAGGCGGCGGAGCTCAAGGAGGCGATCCCCGAGGCCGAGCGTACGCTGGCCGTCGCGCTCCTTCCGCGCGATGCGGCCGACGACCGGCCGGCGATGCTCGAATTGCGCGCGGGCACGGGCGGCGACGAGGCCGCGCTGTTTGCCGGCGATCTGCTGCGCATGTACCAGCGCTATGCTGAGCTCCAGGGCTGGAAGGTCGAGATCATTTCCGCCTCTACCGCCGATGTCGGCGGTTTCAAGGAGGTCGTCGCCAACGTCACCGGAAAGGGCGTGTTCGCCAAGCTCAAATTCGAAAGCGGCGTCCACCGCGTCCAACGCGTGCCCGAAACCGAAAGCGGCGGGCGCATCCATACATCGGCGGCGACGGTAGCGGTGCTGCCCGAGCCCGAAGAGGTCGATATCCAGATCAATGACGAGGATTTGCGTATCGATGTCTATCGCTCGTCGGGTCCCGGCGGCCAGTCGGTCAACACCACCGACAGCGCAGTGCGGATCACCCATGTGCCGACGGGAATCGTCGTGACGCAGCAGGACGAAAAATCGCAGCACAAGAACCGGCAAAAGGCGATGAAGGTGCTCCGCGCGCGGCTCTACGAGCATGAGCGCGCGATCGCTGCGGCCGAATATGCCGGCGCGCGCAAGTCGATGGTCGGCTCGGGCGATCGCTCGGAGCGGATCCGTACCTATAATTTCCCGCAGGGCCGCGTGACCGATCACCGGATCAATCTGACGCTGCATCGGCTGGGCGAGATTCTAGCGGGCGATGGCCTTGAAGAACTCACCAGTGCGCTGATCGCCGAGGACGAGGCCGAACGGCTCGCGCATCTCGATGGCGATGACGGCGCGTGAGGCGATCCGCGCGGCGGCGGAGCGGCTGGCGGGAATAAGCGAAACGCCGCGGCTCGATGCCGAGATCCTGGCGGCGCATCTGCTCGGCGTTGAGCGAGAGACGCTGCTGCTCGATCATCTCGACCGGGCCATCGACGCTGCGGCGTTCGACACGCTGATCGCTCGCCGTGCCGCGCACGAGCCGATCGCCTATATCATCGGCGAGCGCGAATTCTGGAGTCTGCCCATCGCCGTTCGGCCCGGCGTGCTGATCCCCCGCCCCGACAGCGAAACGCTGATCGAGGCGGCGCGCGATCATTTCGATGACGCCGCGCCTTCGACCATCCTCGATCTCGGCACCGGATCGGGTGCGCTGCTGCTCGCGGCGCTATCGATCTGGCCCGAGGCGCTGGGCATGGGCATCGATCGATCCGAAACGGCGCTGAACTGCGCGTCCGATAATGCGGCACGCCTCGGTCTTGCGGGGCGGGCGGAGTTCAGAAAAGACAATTGGTCCGAAGGCGTGCCGGGCGCGTTCGACCTGATCCTGTGCAACCCGCCCTATGTCGAAACCGAGGCCGGTCTCGCTGCGGATGTCCGCGATTTCGAACCCGCCGAGGCGCTTTTTGCCGGCGAAGACGGGCTCGAGGATATCCGCCGTCTCGCTCCGCAAATCGGTCCGCTGCTCGCCGAAGACGGCATCGCCTGCGTCGAAATCGGTCATGGGCAAGGCCCTGCCGCAGCGGCACTTTTCGCCGACCAGGGGCTGAAAACATACCTTAGGCAAGACCTTGCCGGCCATGATCGCTGTGTGATTATCCACAATTGATGCCCCGCTATCGCCACATTTGCCCTTGCTTTTCACTTTTGACTGGGCATATGGCGGTAAGTGGAACGAGGGTTCCAACAGCCCGATAGCTTTGAAACCTTCGTCTAGCGACTTCCTTCGTCATTCCGCCGGTGAACGGCGGTTCTGGCCGACAGGCCAGCCTGCGCGCTGGCCAGCTGGGAAGACGTGTGTAGCCGGGGGCCGCCGGGGATTGTTTGGCGGCAAACAGCGCGGAGAGGC
This sequence comes from Sphingomonadaceae bacterium, assembly GCA_013001755.1. Lineage (GTDB taxonomy): Bacteria > Pseudomonadota > Alphaproteobacteria > Sphingomonadales > Sphingomonadaceae > Parasphingopyxis. The sequence goes on along the minus strand of JABDLY010000211.1, from coordinate 4,390 downwards.
GCTGAATCAGGAAAAACATATTAAGGAAATTCAGCCTTGATGAACAATCGTAATTCGGGTCGCCGCCGGGGTCGCGGCGGACGTCCCAATAATCGTGGTCCCAATGACGGCAATCGCCAGCAAAATCGTTCGCCGGGCAATGCCCATCAGCTGTGCGAGAAGTACAAGTCGATGGCGCGCGATATGCATCAGCAGGGCGACCGGGTAATGAACGAATATTACCTGCAGTTTGCCGATCATTATTTCCGCGTGCTCACCGAGTTCAATGCCAAGAAGGACGAGCAGCGCAACGAACGCGACGACACGCGAGATACGCGTCCGAACAACCGCAATCAGGGCAATGACGGCGACCAACCCGACAATCGCAGCGCCAACAATCGCGGCGCGGCCAAAGCCAAGGGCAACGATGGCGCCGAGGACGAAAAGGCACCGAAGAAGCGCCAGCCGCGTACACGCAAAAAGGCCGATGACACCGATCAGGGCGAGTCGAACGGCGAGAAGATCGAAGCGGATCGCCTTCCCGGCGCGATCGCGATTGGCGGCGGCGATGACGGCGACGGCAAAACCCCTGCCAAGCGTACCCGTCGCAAGCCCAAATCCGATGATTCGGACGGCGCGTCAGCCGAAGCCTCTTAAGCCACATCGTCTATCGGCGGTCGAGGTCGGGCTTCTCGACTTCCTCGTCATGCCCCGTGCCTGAACTGAGGAACACCAGTCCCATCAGCGCGGCCGCAAGAAACACTGTCAGGCCGACGCCGATTGCGGTTGCGATGCCGATGTGCAGCGTGATCCCGCCGCGCGCCAGATAGAGCCAGCCCAGCGCGCCCGCCACGGAAAGCAGCGACACCAGCGCCATCCATTTGAGGGTCCGGCGATAGCGTGCCCAGGCAAATCGGGCATAGTCGGGATCGTCGAGGCTGTGTGGTCCGCCACTCATCGCTTCTCTTTGGCGCGGCGCGGAAGCATCATCAAGCGCGATAATGCAACACTATGGGCTCGGCTTTCTTTCTTTGCGGCGAGAAAAGAGGCATCATGCGGGTCATCGAGCAGGCAGGAGCGAGTCGCATCATGACAGTCAGTATCATCCTCGAAAACAAGGGCTACGAGACTGTGACGGGCCGGGCCGATATGAAGGTGTCCGAGGTCGTCCAGCTATTTGCCGAACGACGAATCGGCGCAGTGCCCGTGCTCGACGGCCTTGAAGTCGTCGGCGTGATGTCCGAACGCGATCTCGTCTATTGCATTGCCCGGGAAGGCGAGGCGGCTTTGTCCAGAACGGTCGGCGAAGTGATGACCGCGCCGGCGATAACGGTCGACAAGGATCACAGCATATTGGGCGCGCTCGGCCTGATGACCGAACGCCGGGTGCGGCATTTGCCGGTTGTCGAAGACGGCAAGCTGGCCGGTTTCATTTCGATCGGCGATCTCGTCAAATACCGCATGGACCGAATCGAAGCCGATGCCGCCGCGATGCGCGACTATATCGCCCAATAGATCCGAATTGGTGGCTGTATCCGAAGGATGCAGGCTCTTCAGCGCGATCAACTTCTGTTATGCTGCCGCGCGCCGGATTGTAGCGGCATATGGGAGGAAGAGTGATGGCATCAAATGGAGCTTCCGATTCGATCGGGACAGCGGCGGTCAGTTGGACCGATAGCACTGGTGTGCATATTCGCGTCTACTCGACCGACGGCGACAATGTGACCGAACGGTATAATGACGGCGATGGCTGGAAAACCGGGACGCTCAACGTTCCTGGCAGCGAAGTATCGGCAACCTGCTGGGCGGTCGAGGGCGGCTATACGGTGCGCCTGTACGCGACGGTCCAGTTCGAGAGTACGACCGAATGGTGCAACGGCCCGGACACCAAGGGCGAATGGGTCAAGGGCGCCTATACGCCGGGCTGACGTTTTCCCGGTAAGCCAATTCGATCGGATACGGCGGGCAGTCCGGCGGAGAGCTTGCGAGTTAGGTGAGGACCGGTTCGCGCTTGACGATGAAGCCCCAGAGTTCGGTGACCATCGGGCGCGCAAAGATGAGCAGCAGCAGCGCGTAGCAGGCCATGCCGGCAAACCCTAATGTGGCGAGACGCGCGAAGGGCGATAGTGGGGGCAGCGCCATGTCGAGCGCCATCACCAGCGCGGCCATCGCCAGCGAGGCGGCAAGGCCGGGCAGGATCGCGCCGAGCAATTCACCCAGCCTGATTCCGATCACCGGCATCGAGAGCGCCATCGTCACCGCAGTCAGCAATGGAAAGGCGATCAACCACATGCGCGCCATGCCCTCGATCCCGTAATTGACGCCGATCAGAAAAGCGCAGCCCATGATGAGCGCGCCGGCGATGTGCACACGCAGATCGATCCAGGGGCGCCCCTGCGCATTGGTCGCCGGAGCGAACAATATCTGCAACGTCATGAAGGGCATAGCGAGCGCCAGAAGCTGCACGAGCGGAATGATCTCGAGCCATTGCTCGCCGAGCACCGCGGTGACGAGCGGTTCGGCGGTAATCGCCAGCCCCAGATAGAAGGGCAGTGCGATAATCATGATCATGCGAACGGCGCCTGCGAAGGCGGGTGCGATGGCGCTGCCCTCCCTGTGCATGCGCGAATAGGCGGAGAAGGCGACATCGTTGAGCGGCGGCACGAATTTCGCGACGAGGATCTGAACGAGAAACAGCGCCGTCGTGTAAAGGCCGAGCGAATAGGCGTCGAAGGCGCGGCCGCCGATGAACACGTCCGACTGGCTCTGCAGGAACCAGAAGAACTGGGTCACCGTCATTGCACCACCGAAACCGACCAGGGCGCCGGTGCCCTTGAACGAGAAGCTCGGCCAGACAAGCGAGCGCGCGGCGTAGGTCATCAGTATCGCGCGCACGGTGAACATGACGATCGGCGCATAGACCAGCGTCCACACGCCGAAGCCGTTCCATGCCAGCACCAAGGCCGTGATCGCACCGCAGATCGATCCGGCGAGACTGGCCAGCGCCTGTTTGCGATATTCGAGCTCGCGGCTGAGCAGCGCGAAGGGCAGCGCGATAAATGGCGTCGTCAGGAAGAGCAGCACCTGGACGCGAAGCAGGTTGGTCACCTCGGGCTCGCGGAAATAGGCTGCGGCCAGCGGCGCGACCGCGAACTGGATCGCGCCGAGCGCGACATTGAGCAGAATCAGCATACCGAAGACCTGGCGAATCTCGAGCTTCGTGATTCGCTCGCGCTGGATCAACGACGAGGCGAAACCATAGCCTTCGAGCAGGCTCAGAAAGACAATGACGATGGTTGCCATCGCGAACAGGCCATAGTCGGCCGGGTCGAGCATGCGGATGACGAGGAAGGTCGATGTCCACGCAATAAGCTGCGCAACGATCTGGCTGCCTGATCGCCAGAATATGGCGTTGCGGACGCGGTCGCGCAGAGAGCCTTGATTTCCTTGGTTTTCGTAGACCGACAAGCGATTGCGCCTTTTGCAGATTTCCGTGGGCCATCCGTCTAGCAGGACATGGTGTAGGAGCCGTAAACCGAAGCCCGGCCGACAGCGCGAAAGATTTTGTTATAAAATTTCTCGCAGGGTGTTGACCGAATCTCCCGTCCCGCATATATGGCTGCTTCCCGACGCGGAAGCGGGCAATTGCCTACGACCCCACTGGGGATGTTTCTTCTAACGGTAAGACCGTGAGCCACTGCTTCGCAGGGGTGAGGAAATGTCGGCTCTTTGACATTGTTAGTTTGAATGAAGGGACATGTGGGCGGCGGCGCCCGGCCCGGAGAACTCAAGGCTCCGGTAACCGGTTATTTATAAGCCGTTCCCAAAGTGCCGATCATCGAGGTTTGCCTCGGTGTGAAGCCAGCATGTCCTTCACGTATCCATTACGTAAATGTGCGTATGTGCTTCGGTGCATACGTATGAAAGATTTGTGCAGGAACGGCTCCCGAGAGACGGTCTTCAATGTGCGCGGCCTTACGGCACGTGGCGTAGTTGATCGGACATCAACTTGAGAGTTTGATCCTGGCTCAGAACGAACGCTGGCGGCAGGCCTAACACATGCAAGTCGAACGAGACCTTCGGGTCTAGTGGCGCACGGGTGCGTAACGCGTGGGAATCTACCATAGGGTGCGGAATAACTCAGAGAAATTTGAGCTAATACCGCATAATGACTTCGGTCCAAAGATTTATCGCCCTGGGATGAGCCCGCGTAGGATTAGCTAGTTGGTGAGGTAAAAGCTCACCAAGGCGACGATCCTTAGCTGGTCTGAGAGGATGATCAGCCACACTGGGACTGAGACACGGCCCAGACTCCTACGGGAGGCAGCAGTGGGGAATATTGGACAATGGGGGAAACCCTGATCCAGCCATGCCGCGTGAGTGATGAAGGCCTTAGGGTTGTAAAGCTCTT
>JABDLY010000192.1 GCA_013001755.1 Sphingomonadaceae bacterium | reverse complement strand
AGCGCCACCATCGGCAGTGCGCCATTGGGGTCGATATTGCCAAGCAGTGCGACCGCGCCCATCACGGCCAGCCCGATAACCAGCAACCACGATCGGCGCTGACCGATATTGCCAAGGATCGGAATCTTTATCTTGTCGATTATCGGCGCCCAGGCCCATTTGAGATTATAAGACAGAAAGGTCAGCGCGAACGCTGTAACCGCCGATTTTTCGATCCCGTCCTGTGCGAGCCGCGTCGTCAGCGTCGCGCCGATCATTGCGAACGGGAAACCCGAAGATATGCCGAGAAACAGCGACGCGAGCGGCGCCGGCTGGAGATAGGGGCGAACACCCTCGGGGAGACGGTCCCGCCAGGAAGGGGCCGCGGCCGTTGCTGGGCTATTGTCTGACACTGGTGCGCACCCTCCCGAAAACCGTCTCGGCAGATAAGCGCTAAACGGCGCGACGCAAAGCCAGTTATGAACGGTTGCGATGTGAAATGCGCCGGACGGCGCCGCGCCCGGGGTTAAAAGGCTCGCACCTACAGATAACGCGCGGCGACGATCGGCCCGGCTTCGCCCTGCCGGACGACGATGGCGTGGCGGTCCGCGCCTTCGGTCGCAAGATCGGCTTCGCTCAAGACAAGGCTGACGCCGTCGCCGTCCCAATGACCGATCAACCGCTCATCGACCACGATATTGGTATAGGTCAGCGAGCGTCCCGAGTTTTCGCCTGCGCCGATATCGACGGTCTCGGTCGAATCGAGCGCGACAAGCGTGACGATAGCCGGCGCTTCGGGGCCCCCTCCGATCATCACCACGTGACTCCCGCCGGTTTCGAGCCGCCGGATCGAGATCGCAATGCCAGCCTGTTCTTCGCGGGCGTCATCGAGCGCATCGCGCAATTCGCCGCGCCGCGACCCGATGAGTCCGAAACGGCCGTCGACCACGGCTTGCGGCGTGTAGGCGCGGCCGCCGCCATAGCGAAGCCGCGAGGCATAGGAGCGCTGCAACCGGCTATTCTCTTCACGCCCCAGGGTATCGCGCCATCCGAGCCGATCCCAATAGGTAACGGGCCGCGAAATGATGACGAGATCGGGATCGCTGATGAGTTCGGCGGCCAGTTCGTCGGCGGGCGGACAGGACGAACACCCCTGGCTGGTGAAAAATTCGACCGCGATCGGTGCAGCCATGCTCTGGGATTGCGGATCATTTGCCGAACCGGCCTCGCCGCCCTGCGGCGCGTCTGCCTGTCCGCAAGCGGAGAAAACCGCCACCGCGACCAGCCCTATCGCTATTCTCGATTTGGCAAACCATTTCATCATACTGCTGTCCTCACCGGCCTTGGCGATACAAAGCGGTTCGCTATTGCTCCCCCATCGGTTACAGCCGGGTCCCGAGCGCGATAACCATAGAGCACGACACGGCGAGACATCGATGAAGCCAAAATCCCCTGCCCGCCCGAAACAGCGGATTGCCAAGCTGCTTGCTCGCGCCGGTGTCGCTTCGCGCCGCGAGGTCGAGCGCATGATCGAGGCCGGCCGCGTCGCGCTCGACGGCAAAACGCTCGACACGCCTGTAACGCTGCTCGCATCGCTCCATGGCGTTACCGTCGACGGCGAGCCCGTCAAACAGCCGATACCTGCCAAATTATACCGTTTTCACAAATCCGCAGGCGTGTTGACCACCGAGCGCGACCCGGGTGGGCGCCGGACGATCTACGACACGCTGCCGAAGGGACTGCCGCGCGTGATGCCGGTAGGACGGCTCGACATGAACACCGAAGGACTGTTGCTGCTGACCAATGACGGAGGGTTGAAGCGCCTGCTTGAGTTGCCGCGCAACGGTGTCGAACGGATCTATCGCGCCCGCGCCTTTGGCGAGGTCAGCCAGGATCAGCTCGAGGCGCTGATCGACGGCGTAACGATCGAGGGCGTGCGTTACGGTTCGATCGACGCCAATCTCGAGCGGCGAACCGGCCGCAACCAGTGGATCGAGATGAAGCTCACCGAGGGCAAGAACCGCGAGGTTCGCCGCGTCCTCGAGCATCTCGGGCTCAAGGTGAACCGGCTGATCCGGACAGCCTATGGCCCGTTCTGGCTCGACGACCTGCCTAAAAACCAGGTCGATCCCGTCCAGCAGCACGACCTCGTCAGCTTCCGTAAGACACTCAAATAGAGCGTATTATCTGCGCGTTACCACAATCTCGCCATGGCTCAGCCCAGCGGGACGCACCCGGCTTACCTCGCCGTCCGGCCAGCGTATCTGGATCAGCGATACCTCGCGTGCGTCGCCAAGGCCGAAATGCGCTGCGACGGGGTCGCTCGACATATAACCACCGCTCGCCTTGATGACGCGCATCTGACAGCGGCCCGGACGCACCCGCGTCTCGCCATCGGTGCAGACATAAACGCGTGCGCCAATGCCGAGCCGATTGCCAATACCGTCGCGCAGATTGACCCATAGCGCGCGGCCCGCCGGGCGATCGTTGCGATGCACGATCATTCGCATCGAGGCATTGTCGCGAACAATATCGATATCGCCGTCGCGATCGTAATCGAACATCACATAGCTGTACGACGGCACGATATCGGTGAAACCAAAGGCTTCGGTCGCGTCCGAAAAACCTTCGCCATCATTGTGATAAAACACGTTCGTCATGCTTGCCGCCGCGTTGAGCCACATACCCGTCGCAACCAGCAGGTCCTGGCGGCCATCCTGATCGAGATCGGCAAAACGGCTGTTCCAGCTCCAACCCGGCGCACGCACTCCGGCCGCGCTCCCCATATCCCGAAAACTGCCATCGGCGCGTCCCGTCATCAGGATATTACCGTTGCCCAGCGTGGGACGATGCGTCGCCTCGATTTCCTGTCGCCTGATCCGTCCCATGGTCGGCGTCAGCAGCGACCGGCAATAATGCTGGATCTCCGGAATATGCGCCAGCCCGCGACGGCACGCAGCATATCTCGCCCGGTCGCCATCGGGATTGCGATGCTTGTCCTCAAGATTCATTGTAAAGCTGAACGCTGCGCAAAGTGCTCGATCGCGTCGTTGCCAAGGATCCTGGCAGCTGCTGAACGGATCGAATGCCTTGCCGTTGCGGATCGCGTCAATGGACAACAGTTCGCGAGCGCAGGCGTTAATCTGGTCGGCGGTCCATCCGATATCCGCTCCGAACTGCTGGCAAATGAGATGCAGATTGCGATTCCGGCCCTGCGGTACAACGCGTCCCGGCCCATCGAGCGAGGTTGCTATCTGGGCACCATAGAAATCGTCGATCAGATCGTTGTTCCAGTCTCCCTGATCGTAACTCATGCTTGTCTGCGTATGATACGGCATTGGCTGATCTTGCACCGAGGTCTCGCGCAGGGTCCCGTGCGGCCCGAAAAGCAACGTTTCATCGGTACCGGCGAGGTCATCGCCCTTGAACAGATCGAGTATCGCATCGCCGTCGAAATCGCTGACGAGCATGGTCAGGGTTTGACCTGGCACACCGGGCAAGAC
>JABDLY010000183.1 GCA_013001755.1 Sphingomonadaceae bacterium | reverse complement strand
CGGATGCACTTCGGCGCCGATATAGACGATGCCCGCTTCGTCGAGGTTGCGCAGGGCTTCCTCGCCGACATTCGGGATATCGCGGGTGATGTCTTCCGGCCCAAGCTTGGTGTCGCGCGCCATGACCTCGAATTCCTCGATATGGATCGAGGTGAATTCGTCGTCTTTCACGATACGCTCGGAGATGAGGATCGAATCCTCATAGTTGTAGCCGTTCCACGGCATGAACGCGACGAGTGTGTTCTTGCCGAGTGCCAGCTCGCCATATTGCGTCGAAGGACCGTCGGCGAGCACGTCGCCCGCTTCGATCTCGTCGCCAACTTTCACCAATGGGCGCTGGTTGATGCAGGTGTTCTGGTTCGAGCGCTGGAACTTCATCAGCGTATAGATATCGACGCCGCTTTCATTGGCATCGACCGCGCCCGAAGCGCGAATCACGATACGCGTCGCATCGACCTGGTCGACGATACCCGAGCGCCTGGCGACGACAGCAGCGCCCGAATCGCGCGCCACGGTGGCTTCCATGCCGGTTCCGACAAGCGGTGCTTCGGCACGAACCAGCGGAACGGCCTGGCGTTGCATGTTCGACCCCATGAGCGCGCGGTTGGCGTCATCGTTTTCGAGGAAGGGGATCAGCGAGGCCGCGACCGAAACGAGCTGTTTCGGCGAAACGTCCATCAGCGTGATCTGATCGCGCGGCGCCATGAAATGCTCGCCGCCCTGACGCGAAGAAACGATCTCTTCGACGAAGGCGCCCTTTTTATCGAGATCGGCATTGGCCTGCGCGACCGTATGTTTCTGCTCTTCCATCGCCGAGAGATAAACGACCTCATCGGTGACCTTGCCGTCCTTCACCTGGCGATAAGGTGTTTCGATAAAGCCATATTTGTTGACCCGGCTGAACGATGCCAGCGAGTTGATAAGGCCGATATTCGGGCCTTCGGGCGTTTCGATCGGGCAGATCCGGCCATAGTGGGTCGGGTGAACGTCGCGGACTTCGAAGCCTGCGCGCTCACGGGTAAGCCCGCCCGGCCCAAGCGCCGACACGCGGCGCTTATGGGTGACTTCGGAGAGCGGATTGGTCTGATCCATGAACTGCGAGAGCTGCGACGAACCGAAGAATTCGCGCACCGCGGCGACCGCCGGCTTGGCGTTGATCAGATCGTTCGGCATCACGGTCGACACATCGACCGAGCTCATCCGTTCCTTGACCGCGCGTTCCATGCGCAGCAGCCCGATGCGATACTGGTTTTCGAGCAATTCGCCGACCGAACGGACACGGCGATTGGCGAGGTTGTCGACATCGTCGACATCGCCCTTGCCGTCCTTGAGATCGACCAGCTCCCTGATCACCGCGAGCACATCTTCCTTGCGCAGCGTCGTCAAATCTTCAGGCGCGTCGAGACCGAGCCGCATGTTGAGCTTCCAGCGGCCAACGCCCGACAGATCATAACGCTCGCCATCGAAGAACAGGCCTTCGAACAGCGCGTCGGCGGTTTCGCGCGTCGGCGGTTCGCCGGGGCGCATCACGCGATAGATATCGGCCAGGGCCTGATCGGTATCTTCGGCCTTGTCGGCTTTCAGCGTGTTGCGGATCCACGGGCCGATGTTGGTGTGATCGATGTCGAGAAGCTCGAGCTTCTTGATTTTCGCATTGTCGAGCTTTTCAAGGTTTTCTTCCGAAACCTCGTCACCGGCTTCGATATAGATCTCGCCGGTTTTCTCGTTGATCAGATCGCGCGACGCATAGCGGCCGAAAATCTCTTCGGTCGGGATGAGCAACGTCTTGAGGCCGTCTTTCTCGGCCTTGGCCGCCGTGCGCGGCGTGACCTTCTGACCGGCGGCGAAAACGACTTCGCCCGATTTCGCGTCGACAATGTCGAACGTCGGTTTGATCCCGCGCCAGCTATCGGCTTCGAACGGGATTTCCCAGCCGTCCTTGGCCCGTTTATAGGTGACGGTGTTGTAGAAAAAGTCGAGGATTTCCTCGCTGTTCATGCCAAGCGCATGGATCAGCGCGGTGACCGGCAATTTGCGCTTGCGGTCGATACGGACGTTGAGGATGTCCTTCGCGTCGAACTCGAAATCGAGCCACGAACCGCGATAGGGAATAACGCGCGCGGTGAACAGATATTTGCCCGATGCGTGCGTCTTGCCCTTGTCGTGATCGAACAGCACGCCCGGCGAACGGTGCATCTGCGACACGATGACGCGCTCGGTGCCGTTGATCAGGAAGGTGCCGTTCTCGGTCATGAGCGGCATGTCGCCCATATAAACGTCCTGTTCCTTGATATCGAGGACGGAGCGGGTTTCGGTATCGGGATCGACTTCGAAGACGATCAGGCGCAGCGTGACGCGCATTGGCGCGGCATAGGTGATGCCGCGCTGGCGGCATTCCTCGGTATCATATTTGGGCGGTTCGAGTTCGTAATGGACGAAATCGAGCTCGGCGGTGCCGGCGAAATCGCGGATCGGGAAAACCGAGCGCAGCGTTTTCTCAAGGCCCGAAACATAATCGATTTCGGGCTGCGAGCGCAGGAATTGTTCGTAGGATTCGCGCTGAACCTCGATCAGGTTCGGCATTTCGATGACTTCGTGAATATCGCCGAAAATCTTGCGGATACGCTTGGCCCGCGCTTCGGGAGCCGCTTTCGCCTTGGTCGCCATGGGGGTAAATACCTTCGTTTGCTCAATTCATTCGGAGCGTACCGACGCCAAAAAGCCGCAAAACTCCCAGTCCTCGAAACCGGGGTTCAGCAGCTCTTGGCGTCTATGAGGCCGATGTCGATCTATTCTTGTGAGACGGCGCGCAACCTCGCCTCATTTCTCGATCAACAGCGGTGATGGGCGCGATATAGGGAGCGGGGAGGGGGGTGTCAAACGCGTCGCTTTGCCTTGACAAGGGCGGGGCGCTTGCCTTGGTTCGGAACAGGACAGGGGAGGTATCGAGGATGGTGCATCGGTTGCGACGACGGGTTGCGGCGCTCTGCGCCATGGTTGCGTTATCGCTATCCGCCTGCGCGATGGCTGAGCCGGTCTCGCCGACCACGGCCGAGCCTGCCGTACCGCCGGAAGTCGAACCGGTCTCACCGACCGCGCCCGACCCGGCGCCGCGGCGCTCGACGCCATCCCGCATTGTCGCGATCGGCGATCTGCACGGCGACCATGCCGCCTTTCGTGCGATCGTCGAGGCGGCGGGGCTTGTCGATGCCGCCGGCGTCTGGATCGGGGGCGACGCGGTCCTCGTCCAGACTGGCGACGTGCCCGACCGCGGGCCGAATTCGCTGCTTATCCTCCGCGATCTGATGCGGCTGCAGGGCGAGGCGGCGGTCGCGGGCGGGCAGGTGGTGGCGCTGATCGGCAATCACGAGGCGATGAACGTCGTCGGCGATCTGCGCTATGTCCATGAAGGCGAGTTCGCGGTTTTTCGTACCGACGAATCCCAACGGCTCCGTCGGCGCTATTATCGTGAAAACCAGGAGATGATCGAACGCGTCTATCGATGGCGCGAGCCGGCGCTTTCGGAGGACCAGATACGCAGGCTATGGTTGCGCGAAACGCCGCTCGGCGGCGCCGAGCTACTGATGGCCTGGGGGCCGGATGGCGAGATCGGGCAATGGCTTGCGGACAACCCTGCCGTCGCGCGTATCGACGACACGCTGTTCGCGCATGGCGGGATCAGCGAGACCTATTCCGCGCTGTCGATTGCCGAGATGAACGCCCGGACCGCGACCGCCATTGCCGCGCGAGACGGTTCGCCCGAAGCGATCATCAACGATCCGGACGGGCCTCTATGGTATCGGGGCTATTTCCTGCGCGGCGAGCCCGGCGAACTGGCGCTCGTCCCTCCAGCCGATGCGGCGCCCGAGGTCGACCGGGTTCTGGCGGCCTATGGCGCGCGGCGCATTGTCGTCGGCCACACGCCTTCGCTCGGCGGCATCAGGATATTACTCGGCGGTCGGCTGATGGCGATCGATACGGGGATTTCCGCCCATTATGGCGGCGTGCGATCCTATCTGGAGATAAATGGCGATGCCGCGATCGCGCACATCGTCGGGGAAGGGGAGAACCCATAATGCGTATCACATCGTTCCTGTTGTCGCTGGCCGCTTTGACGCTCGGCGTCGCCGCCCAGCCGGTTGCCGCCCAGCAAGCCGAAACCACGCCGCTCTTCGCCAGTGATGACATCGTCCGTCTTTCGATCCGCGGCGACATCGGAGCCGTATCGCGCTCGAGCGAAGCCCTGCCGGCGACGCTGACAGTGGAGGGCGACGCTCCGGAGACGCACAGCATCCAGCTCTCGGCGCGTGGCGTTTCAAGGCGGCAGCGCGATATCTGCACCTTCCCGCCGCTCCGCATCGAATTTCCGTCCCGCCAGGAAGCGGGATTGTTTCAGGGGCAGCGCCGGATCAAGCTGGTTACCCATTGCCGTCGGCAGGCTTCGCACCAGCAATATGTGTTGCTCGAATACGCCGCTTACCGGCTCTACAACGCGATAACCCCACGCAGTTTCGGTGTCCGGCTGGCGCAGATCGACTATTATCGCGGCGACGCGCAGACGCCGAGCGTTTCGCGTGTCGGCTTCTTCATCGAAGATGTCGACGATGTCGCCGAACGCAACGGCATGGTCGAGGTCGAGCGGGGCGATTTCCCGCCATCCTGGCTGAATGCCCGAGACACCGCCCGTGTCGCGCTGTTTCAATATATGGTCGGCAATCTCGACTGGGCGGTCCAGGCCGGGCCGCCGGGCGAGGATTGTTGCCACAATACCAAGCCGATCGGCCCGAGCGAGACGGCGACGAGCAACCTGGTGCCCTTGCCC
>JABDLY010000174.1 GCA_013001755.1 Sphingomonadaceae bacterium | reverse complement strand
GAACATGCCAGACAGCACGCCGACCACGCCGCCGACCATGATGATGACCAGCGCGTTGACCGACATTTCGGCGATCGGGAGATAGACGTCCATTGCCGCTCCGACCTATCGGGTTTTGGCCGAAGGCGGAAGGCGGATCGCGCCGGCTGCTAGAAGTCGCTGCCGAGCGTGAGGATCGGGCCGGAGCCGGGCGAGGCATTGCCGGCGACCCGTTGCCGCCAACCGGCTGTCAGCCGAAGCGCGCCATCGCCCGCAGCTATGCGGAGCGAGGCTTGCGGTCCGATGTCGACGCGCGCCACGCCGGGCTGCGCCGCGGCCCACCCGCCGCCGCCAATGGCAATCGATGTGCGCTCGGAAAGCGCGATCGGGCGTTCGATGGTAAGCGCAGCTTCGCCATAAAGATCGCGGCGGTTGGCGCCGACGACGCCCGTTTGGCCATAAGCGCCGAGTTCGAAGTGCAGCGGCAGGCGGACATGATCGACCCCGCCGGCTAGCCCAAGCGCCCACGCGTCGCGTCCGCCGCTATCCATGCCGATGCGCCGCTCCACCATTAGCTCGACGGGAATGGCGCGCGCGGGCCGCATCGAAAGCCCGATCGCCACAGCGCCCAGCTGCTCAGGCGCCATCGCCGTTCGGGTGCAATGGTCGTCTGCCGGGCGGCTCGAAAAGGTGGTGACGAGGCGCGCCCGCTGCGTGATGACTGATTGGCGTTCGGCCGGGCGGAATCGGCGATTGCACGTCTCGAATTTTGCGGAATACCGATTTGCCGATGGTTCTCTGGCGCGAGCTCCGCGGCAAGCGAGACTGGCTCCCGATGGATGGTCGCCCGGCTGCGCGCGAAAAGGCGCGGGCCATTTGATATGGCGACGGGGCCGGTGGCCAATGGCGTCTTTTCTCCGCCGGCCGACATTGGTTCCGTGACCGGCGCGGCCACAATTTGGGGGCCTGGCGATCCGGGATCGGGCGGGAAAAGCGCGTCGTTCGCCGCGATTCCAAGCGGCGCCCAGAGCAGTATCCGCGACCCGACCCAAAGGAAAAGGATTATCGCGACGAAGCGGATCGGGGGCGTCAGCTGCACCATCAAGCCCGCGCGTTTTCGGGAAAGACATGCGCCGTCTTGTCCCAAAGCGGCTGCTTGCCGTTGCCGAACAGATAACCGGTCACCGCGCGCCGCGCCGCGATCATCGCGATGATGTTCGATATGAATGCGCGCGGCATCGCGCGCAGCCCCTCGCGCCAGCCATAGCTGCGCGCCGTGAAGATGGCGCGCACCGCCAAACGCCAGCCAAGCAATCCGACGTTGATCGAGAGCAGCGTGGAGAAGAGCGGTGTCATCGGCGTCAGCTCGGCGGAAGTGAAATAGGCGATGGCCGCGAGCAGCGTCAGCATCGCCAGCGCGACATAGGCGGCGAGCAACACGACAGCGGCGAGGATCGCGCGGCGATCGCGCAGCCGCATCCAATGTTCGGCGAAGCCGCCCGACCAGCCAAGCCGGTCCCAGCCGGCAAGCGCAATTCCCGTCACCCAGCGCGTCTTTTGCCGCACCGACTGGTTGAGCTTTGCCGGGAAATGGGCGCGCACCGCGATCAGCCGGCCATTTTCGTCGCGCATCCTCACAAAGCGCCCCGATCCGCCGCGCTCGGCGATCCGCAGGCCAAGCTCGTAATCTTCGGTCAGGCTGGCGGCGTGGAAGGGGCGACCACCCCTGTCTTTCGCAATATCGCCGAGCATGGCCCGGTCGATCGCGCAGCCGACGCCGGCGGACGGGACACCCGACCCCAGCGCATCGCGCACCACCATATCCTTGCCATGCGCCTCGGCGAATTCGTCGCAATAATGGCCGCCGATCCAGCGCGATCCGGCATCGACAAGCGGGATCACCGGGATTTGCACGAGCGCATGGCCGCCGATCAGCCGGTCGAAAAGGTCGAGCTCGCGCGCATCGACGAGATCTTCGGCATCGTGCAGCACGACTGCCTTGAAACGCTGCCCCGTCTTCCGCTCGTCTTCGCGCATCGCCAACCAGAGCCGGTTGAGGCAATCGGCCTTTGTGGTCGGCCCCGGGCGATCGCACGGCATTATGTAGCAAGCGCACCAACTTTCTGACTGCCTTCTAGCACCCTGTTAGCCTAGTGTGAATCCCATGAGACGCCCGGTTGTCCACGGCCTGATAAAGAAGCGAGCGGAGATGGTGGGCCGCGTGCAGGCGCTCGACGAAGAGCGCACCCGCATGATCGCCGCGATAGATCATCTCGATTGCAGCATCCGGTTGTTCGAGCCGGACATTGATTTCGACGATATGCCGGTGAAGCTGTTGCCGCCTGCTAATGCCGCGTTCCGGGGTGAGTTCTCCCGCTTCCTGATAGAGACACTGCGCGCCGCACGGGACTGGCGCACCACAGACCAGCTAAACGAAAAGGTCATGGTGCAGCGCCGCCTCAATGAGACGGACAACGCGCTCAGGGTGCTGTCTCGCAAGCGTGTAGGCCATGCGCTGTCACGGCTGCGCAAACGGGGCGTTGTGGTGTCTCAGAAGCGCGGCAAGGGGCCGCTGCTATCGTGGCGACTGGTCAGGCCGGACGTGCAGCTTCAAGAGGGTTGGCGGAACGGGGCTACTGCGCGGGACTCTTGACACGGCCCCTTTAGCCGATTCATACACCCTTAACGCGCCAATTTGTAGGCTTTACGCCGTTTGGCGCGTAGTGATTCGGGGAAGGCACTTCATGCAGCAGGGGGGTATGAGGTAGTCATGGCTAGCAACAAAACACCCAGTCCGTTCGTTCTTCATATTCGATTTGCGAGTCGAGAGGATGGTGGCTTGCGAGCGTGGTGCGACAAAGTTCCCAATTTTCTGCTTTCGCATAAAGACCCGCAAAAGGTTCACGCAGATATTGTGCCCGCCCTACAAACTATACTGTCTGAAATGTATGGCCTCGAAATGAGGATCAAGCGCCTGCCCGAGATCGACGAGGCGTTCGATCAGCTTCCGTTCGAAGCCCATATCTTCGATCAAGAAACCTATCTCGGAACTTCGATCAGCAGTTGATTAGTCTTCGTCGCTATCCGCGCGAAGAATGGGAAGCGCAATTGCGCGCTTATGGCTGCAAACCGCTAGAAGGAAAAGGCAAGCTCAATGCCGCCGAATGGTGGCAGATGCCGTGGCAGCATTATCCGTTTACGGTCCCGGTTGATGAAGAAGGATAT
>JABDLY010000164.1 GCA_013001755.1 Sphingomonadaceae bacterium | reverse complement strand
ACTGGATGATAGACGAGCCCCGCGCCTGGGCGCTCGTGCCGCTCATTCACCAGCGTCAGTTGACCGGGGCGGTGCTGATCGAGCAGCCGCGCGTCGATCGCACGCTCGACTGGGAGGATCTCGACCTGCTCCGTATCGCCGGGCGCCAGGCGGCGAGCTATCTCGCCGAAGCGCAGGGGCAGGAGGCGCTGGCCGAAGGCCGCCGTTTCGATGAATTCAACCGCCGCTTCGCCTTCATCATGCATGATCTCAAAAATCTCGTCAGCCAGCTCAGCCTCGTCGCGCGCAATGCCGAGCGCCATGCCGACAACCCCGAATTCCGCACTGACATGATCGCGACGCTGCAGGATTCGGTCGGCAAGATGAACGACTTGCTGGCGCGTCTTGCGCCGCGCGATCGCGGCAAGACCGAAGCGCCGCGCCCGGTCGGCTTGCGGCAGATGGTGCAGGCGCTCGCGGCGCAAAAGAGCGCGGCGCATCCGATTGAAATCGATACCGGAGAGGAATGCGAGGCGCTTGCCGATCCGGCGCGGCTCGAAACCGCGCTCACGCATCTCGTCCAGAATGCGATCGACGCGAGCCCGACCGACGCGTCCGTGCGCCTGGGCGTCGGCTGCTCCGAAAGCGAGGCATGGATCGTCGTGGAGGATAGCGGCGTGGGAATGGACGAGGATTTCGTCCGCGACGAGCTGTTCCGTCCATTCAATTCCTGGAAACCCGACGGTTTCGGCATCGGCGCCTTCGAAGCGCGCGCACTGGTGGGCGAGATGGGCGGCCGTCTCGAAGTCGAGAGCCGTCCCGGACAAGGCACGCGTTTCACCGTCTCTCTGCCGCGTGCCCGGACAAAAACCTCCGAGTTTGAACGGATGACCGCCTGATGAGCGACAAAAAACCCATTTTGCTCGTCGTCGAGGACGATGAAGGCCTGCAGCGGCAATTGCGCTGGGCCTATGAGGATTACGAGGTGGTCGTTGCCGGCGACCGCGCGACCGCGATTGATATGATGCGGCTGCATGAGCCCGCCGTGGTCACGCTCGATCTCGGCCTGCCGCCCGATCCCGACGGGACGAGCGAAGGCTTTGCGACGCTCGAGACGATCCGCTCGCTCAAACCCGATACCAAGGTGATCATCGCCTCGGGTCACGGCGCTCGCGAAAGCGCGCTCACCGCCATCGCTTCTGGCGCCTATGATTTCTACCAGAAGCCGGTCGATATCGACGAGCTCGGCCATATCGTCGGCCGCGCCTTCCATCTCCACGGTATCGAGCGCGAAAATGCCCGGCTTGAGGCAGCGGGCGGCAAGGACAATTCGGTGCTCGGCGGGATGATCACCGCGGCGCCGGAGATGCTCAAGGTCGCGCGGACGATCGAACGCGTTGCCGGCGCCGACGTCTCGGTGATGCTGCTTGGCGCCAGCGGTACGGGCAAGGAATTGCTTGCGCGCGGCGTCCATGACGAAAGCCCGCGTGCGGATAAGCCCTTCGTTGCGATCAACTGTGCCGCGATCCCCGAAAACCTGCTCGAGGCCGAGCTGTTCGGCTATGAGAAGGGCGCGTTCACCGGCGCGGTCAAGACCACCGAGGGCAAGATCGAGCTGGCCGAGGGCGGCACTTTGTTCCTCGACGAGGTCGGCGATATTCCGCTTCCCTTGCAGGTGAAATTGCTGCGTTTCCTGCAGGAACGCGTTGTCGAGCGGATCGGCGGGCGCAAGCAAATCGCGGTCGATGTCCGTATCGTCTGCGCGACGCATCAGGATCTCGACGCGATGATTGCCGCGCAGACCTTCCGCGATGACCTTTACTACCGCCTCGCCGAAATCGTCGTGAAAATCCCGTCGCTCGCCGAGCGCGCGGGCGATGCCGCGTTGCTCGCCAGGCATTTCCTGCGTAAATTCGCCGAGGAAGTGAAATCGCCGGTCAAGGGTTTTGCGCCCGATGCGCTCGCCGCGATCGACAGCCATGACTGGCCGGGCAATGTCCGCGAGCTCGAAAACCGTATCAAACGCGCCGCGATCATGGCCGACGGCAAGCTCGTCACCGCCGCCGATCTCGATTTCGACGACGAAGCGGGCGAAAGCGACCCGCTCAATCTCAAGGCGGCGCGCGAAATCGCCGATCGCGGCGCGATCCGCAGCGCGCTCTCGCGCGCCGAGGGCAATATCTCGCAAAGCGCCAAGCTGCTCGGGATCAGCCGCCCGACGCTCTACGATTTGCTCAAACAATATGAGATGAGCGCATGAGCCGACGCCGACGACGCAAGACGGCGGCGCGCGCCCCTCAGGTGCCGCTCAAGGTAGCAGCTTTTGCGGGCGGCGGCCTTTTGCTGATGCTTGCGCTGATCCTGCTGGTTGCGAGAAGCGGCGATTCGGCCGGCGCCTTTGCCCGCGCCGAGGCCTATGCCGAAGCGGGCGATATGGCCTCGGCACGTGTCGAGGCGATGAACGCGGTTCAGGCCGAACCGGATAATGAGGCGGCATGGCTGCTGCTAGCGCGTTCTCAACTGGCGCTGGGTGACGGGCCGGGCGCGGCCGGTACGGTCGCGCGCGCGCGCGCCGCCGGTGTGACGGCCGGACGTACGCGGCATTTGTTCGCAGAAGCGGCATTGTTGCAGGGCGACACGGCGCTGGCGCTTTCCGAAACGGCTGCCGACGATATCGCGCCCGAATTTCTCGGCGATGCAGCGCGTATGCGGGCGCGGGCGCTTCACACACAAGGCGACACGCAGCGCGCCGCCGCCGTCTTCGATGTCGCGATCGAGATCGATCCCGAAAGCAGCGGCCTCTGGCTCGATATCGCGCGCTTTCGGATGGATACCGGCGCGCTCGGCGGCGCAATCGAGGCCGCCGATCGCTCGGTCGAGCTCGACGCGACCAATGTTGAGGCGCTCGTCCTCAAGGGCCGGCTGGTGCGCAGCCAATATGGCCTTGTCGCCAGCCTGCCCTGGTTTGAACGCGCGCTTGAAGTCAATCCCGATTATATGCCGGCTCTGTTCGAACAGGCGAAAACGCTGGGCGAGGTCGGCCGCTACACCGAGATGCTTGCTGCGACCCGCGCCGTCCTCAAACGCGAACCCGGCAATGCCGACGCGCTTTACCTGCAGGCGGTGCTCGCCGCGCGCGCGCAATTTCCGGCTGGCGCGAAGGATCGTCGAACAGGTCGATGGCCGGCTCGATCGGATGGCGGGAATGCAGTTGCTTCAGGCGGCGATCGCCTATCAGGAACGCAACTATGAAAGCGCGATCCGTAAGCTTAGCGAGCTGATCGAATATCAGCCGGCCAACCGCAACGCGCTCCGCCTGCTCGGCGCGGCGCAATTCCGGTCGGGCGATATGGCGGCGGTCATCGATACGCTCGGTCCGCTTGCCGCCCGCGGCGATGCCGACAGCTATATGC
>JABDLY010000153.1 GCA_013001755.1 Sphingomonadaceae bacterium | reverse complement strand
CGCGCCGGTCTCGATATGGCCGAACTCGATGGCGAAGCGACACGCGATGCCGAAGCGCTCGATGCCGAGGTCGAAGCCAATCAGGCCGCGCTCGAAGAGGCCGGCCATTGGGGCGTGCCGACGCTGGTCTTCGAGGGCGAGCCCTTTTTCGGACAGGACCGGATCGATGTCGCAATGTGGCGGATGAAGCAGAAGGGTCTCGAAAAAAGGTGAGCGAGCCGATCGAGGGCGGCTGCCAGTGCGGCACAGTTCGTTATCGCATCAGCGGCGGTCGCCCGCCGGTCTATGCCTGTCATTGTCGCGAATGTCAGAAACAGTCGGCGAGCGCTTTCGGTATTTCGATCCCGCTCGCCCGAACGCGTTTTGCAATCGCGGGTGAGACGGGAGCGTGGCAGCGACCAAGCGAATCCGGCGCGACCACCAATTGTCATTTCTGCCTGCAATGCGGGACGCGTCTCTATCATTCTTCTAACCGCAACTCGGATAGGATAACGGTGAAAGGCGGGACGCTCGACGATACGTCATGGCTCGAACCGCAGGCGCATCTCTGGGTGTCGCGCAAACAGCGCTGGATGGTGATTGCCGAAGACGTTTTGCTGCACGATACCCAGCCCGAAGACCTGTCGACCTGGCGCGACGGGCTGGTGGGAGATTGGCGATGAGCGACGCGATCGAAGGCGGCTGCATCTGCGGCGCCGTGCGCTATCGGGTCGAGGAAGACGCGCCGCCCGTCTACGCCTGTCATTGCATTGATTGCCAGACCCATACAGGCAGCGCTTTTGCGCTGCAGATGCCGGTATTCGCCTCGAAATTTTCGGTGGACGGCGAACTGACAACGGCCGACCATGTCATGCCGGGCGGCAGCGTCAGCACGATCCACGCTTGCGCGAAATGCCTCGTCAGGCTTTATACCACGATCAGCCACAGGCCGGGCCTGTGCACGGTGCGGGCCGGAACGCTGGACGACAGCAAAGACCTGGATCCCGTTGCCCATATCTGGCTACGATCTAAGCAGGATTGGGACGCGTTGCCCGACGGCGTCCGCACGTTCGAGGCGATGCCGGACGAGGCGGACTGGTTTGAAATACTGGATACCGCAAATCGGCTGCAGAAAGGAGGATCGGGATGACCGAGACTGTCGAGGGCGGATGTCAGTGCGGAAGGGTGCGCTATACGGTCGAGATCGAAGATCACGACGCCTATCTCTGCCATTGCAGAATGTGCCAGAAGGCGACCGGCGGTGTTGCCGCGGCGTTCAAGAATGTGAATAAGGCCGATGTCGAATGGCAGACCGATCCCGATTGGTATGAGTCTTCGCCGATCGCGCGGCGGCCGTTCTGTTCGCAATGCGGTACGCCGCTGGGCTTCGCCTTTCCCGACAGCGAGAATATCGACTTGACGGTGGGTTCGTTCGACGATCCTTCGGGCTTGAAACCGACCCATCATTTCGGCGCGGAGAGCATTCACGAAGCGTGGCTCGATACCAGCGACCTCAAACGCAAGCGTACCGACGAATATGAGCCGCTGGTCAAACGCTGGAAGGAAAAAGTTGGCAAGCTCCCCGACTGAGATCGAACCGCTATTTTTCGAGAGCCCTGGCGGGTACAGGCTTGCTTGGCGCGAGACGGGCGAGGGGCGGCCGCTGCTGCTGCTCCACGGCTTTTTCTCGAATGCCCATATCAACTGGATCCGCTACGGCCATGCCGAGACAATCGCGGTCAAGGGTTATCGCCTGATCATGCCCGATCTGCGGGCGCATGGCGACAGCGCCAAGCCGCACGATCCCGAGGCTTACCCGCCCGACATCCTCGCGCGCGACGCTATCGCGCTGGTCGAGCATCTCGGGCTGACCGATTACGATCTCGGAGGCTATTCGCTTGGTGCGCGGACGGTGGTGCGGATGCATGTGCTCGGCGCGCGGCCCGCGCGGATGATCATCTCGGGCATGGGGCTGTCGGGGCTGACCGCATTGGCGACCCGCGCCGACTATTTCCGAAAGGTGCTGACCGGGCTCGGCGAACATCCGCGCAACTCGCCCGAATGGATGGCCGAGGCGTTCCTGAAGACCACGGGCGGCGATCCCGAGGCTCTGCTCCAGATCCTCAACGTTTTCACCAACACACCCGAAGAGGCGATCGCCGCAATCGATATCCCGACGCTGGTGCTGGCGGGCGAGGATGACGACGACAATGGCAGCCATGAGGATCTCGCCGCGCTGCTGCCGGACGCAGAGCATGTCGAGGTGCCCGGCAACCATATGAGCTGTATAGTCAAGCCCGAATTCGGGCAGGCGATCGCCGATTGGCTCGGCGATCCGTCGTTCATCGCGCGATAAGGCGCGATCGGCCAGTAAGCGTACGATATCGCGCGTCCACAGGCCTCGCCCATATAGGGCAGGCCATTCGACGAACGGAACTTGACCGCGCGACGAACCGTTGGTCAAACACCGCCATCAAATCACATATCCGGAGAGAAGATTCCCATGAAGAAGCTTGTGAAGATCAGCGCGTCGGCGCTTGCCATCGCCGCTTTCGCACTAGGCGCGCCGGCCCATGCCGACAATCATCGGCAAATGGGCGACGAAATGGAAGCGGGGCTCGAACATCCGCTGACGCCCGCAGGCGCCGATGCTTTCGTCGCTGCGGCGAACGAGGAGATGGCCGACCTGTTCGAGATCTCGGCGCGCGCGGCCTGGGTCCAGTCGACCTATATCAACATCGATACCAATGCGCTGAACACCTATTTCGGGACGCAGGTCACCGAAATGCAGGTGCGCCTTGCGAACGAGGCGGCGCAATATGCGGAGATCGAAGGGCTGAGTTACGATACCGCGCGCCAACTCGATTTCCTTCGCGGCGGGCTCGTTTTGCCTGCGCCGACGACCGAAGGCGCGGCGGCCGAACTCAATCAGCTCGCGACGTCGCTTGGCACCGCCTATTCGACCGGCACCGCAACGATGGGCGGCGAGACCATCAACGGCAACGAAGCCGAGGCCCGGATGGGCACGGTCCGCGATCCCGCGGCGCTCGCAGAAATGTGGGAGAGCTGGCATGCCAATGGTACGGCGATGCGCGCCGATTACGAGCGACTGACCGCCATCGCGAACGAGGGCGCGCAGGATCTCGGCTATGACGATGCCGGAGCGATGTGGCGCAGCCAATACGATATGGATCCCGACGAGTTCGCCGCGATGACCGAGCGGCTGTGGAACGAGCTGCGCCCGCTCTACGAACAGCTCCACACCTATGTCCGTGCTGAACTCAACGAGGAATATGGCGATGATGTACAAGCAGCTACCGGCCCGATCCGCGCCGATCTGCTCGGCAATATGTGGGCGCAGGAATGGGGCAATATCTACGATATCGTTGCCCCCGAAGGCGCCGGCGATGTCGGTTACGACCTGACCGAATTGCTCGAGGCGCAGAATTATACGCCCGAGCAGATCGTTCGCCAGGGCGAGGGCTTTTTCAGTTCCCTTGGTTTCGATCCGTTACCCGAGACCTTCTGGGAGCGCTCGCAGATCACCGAACCGCGCGATCGCAACGTCGTCTGCCATGCCAGCGCGTGGAATCTCGACAATATCGACGATTTGCGCATCAAGATGTGCACCCGCGTCAATGCCGACGATTTCGTCACCGTCCATCACGAACTCGGCCATAATTATTACCAGCGCGCCTATAACCAGTTGCCGCTCCTCTATCGCGGCAGCGCCAATGACGGCTTCCACGAGGCTATTGGCGATCTCGTCGCACTCAGCGTGACGCCGAACTATCTGGTTCAGGTCGATCTGCTCGACGAGGCCGATGTGCCCGGCCCCGATCGCGATATCGGCCTGTTGCTCAGGCAGGCGATGGACAAGGTCGCCTTCCTGCCGTTCGGTCTGCTCGTCGATCGCTATCGCTGGGGCATCTTCTCGGGTGAAACGACACCGGCCGAATATAATACGGCATGGAATGCGCTGCGTCTGCAATATCAGGGCATCACGCCGCCGGTCGATCGGCCGGCCGACGCTTTCGACGCAGGCGCCAAATATCATGTGCCCAATAGCGTGCCCTATACGCGCTATTTCCTCGCGCGGATTTTGCAGTTCCAGTTCTACGAAGCGGCTTGCCGCCAGGCCGGTTGGGACGGGCCGCTCCACCGCTGCTCCTTCTACGGCAATGAGGAAGTCGGTACGCGTCTGAATGCGATGCTCGAAATGGGCGCCTCGCGGCCCTGGCCCGAAGCGCTCGAGGCATTCACC
>JABDLY010000135.1 GCA_013001755.1 Sphingomonadaceae bacterium | reverse complement strand
TTCATCGACATTTTGACATTCGCCAAATCGACGCCCGAGCCGTCGGACTTGACCCGCGGCTTTACGTTATAATCGATCACCCTTTTGACGGGCACGAGAATTTTCATCGCTTTCTTCCTCCGGGGCGGCCGCTACCGCCTTGCTTTACGTTTACGTAAGCCTACTAGATGCTGCGGCGCAGCAAATCAAGTTTCGGGTACCTCATTTCAAAACTCCGATTGGGCTGAGCCTGTCGAAGCCCTGCACTTTCTTTCAGCGGTCGAAAGTGAAGGACAACCCTTCGACAAGTTCAGGGTAGTCGGTATTTCTATGCTCCCTTGCTCACCTGCGCCACAATCTTCCGTGCTGCATCGCCGAGATCGTCGGCGCTGACAATCGGCAGCCCGCTATTCGCCAGAATTTCCTTGCCCTTGGCGACATTGGTCCCCTCCAGACGAACCACCAAAGGCACATCGAGCTCGACTTCCTTCGCCGCGGCGACGATGCCTTCGGCGATAATGTCGCATTTCATGATGCCGCCGAAAATATTGACGAGGATGCCCTCGACCGCCGGATCCGACAGGATGATCTTGAACGCCGCGGTGACCTTCTCCTTGTTGGCGCCGCCGCCGACATCGAGGAAATTCGCCGGGAAGGCGCCGTTGAGCTTGATGATATCCATCGTCGCCATGGCGAGGCCCGCGCCGTTGACCATGCAACCGATATTGCCGTCCAATTTGATGTAAGCGAGGTCGTGCTTCGAGGCTTCGAGTTCCATCGGGTCCTCTTCGCTTTCGTCGCGCAGCCCTTCCCAGTCAGGATGGCGAAACTCGGCGTTTGAATCGAAACTCATCTTGGTGTCGAGCACGAGCAATTGGCCCGAGCCAGAAGAATCAGGAGCGGTTTCGACGAGCGGATTGATCTCGAGCATCGCGCAATCGAGCTTGGTGAAGGCCTCGTAGAGATTGCCGGTGAGTTTCACGCACGCCTCGGCGAGATCGCCGTCGAGCTTGAGCGCGGCGGCCGCCTTGCGGCCATCGGCTTCGGTGAAGCCGGCGAGCGGATCGATGGTGATCGTTTCAATTCTTTCGGGCGTGTCGTGCGCGACCGCCTCGATATCCATCCCGCCTTCGGTCGACACGACCATCGCGACGCGGCCCGAAGCGCGGTCGACGAGCAGCGCCAGATAATATTCCTCTTTGATATCGACGCCGTCGGTGACGTAGAGCCGGTTCACTTCCTTGCCCGCCTCGCCGGTTTGCGCCGTAACCAGCGTATTGCCGAGCATGTCCCCGGCGTCGCCGCGCACATCGTCGACCGATTTCGCCAGCCGCACGCCGCCCTTGGCCTCATCGCCCAATTCCTTGAACTTGCCCTTGCCGCGTCCGCCGGCATGGATCTGCGCCTTGACGACATAGAGCGGCCCGGGGAGTTTCTCCGCCGCGGCCACCGCATCGTCGACGGTCGTCGCCGCGTGACCCGCCGGG
The DNA here is from genome assembly GCA_013001755.1 of Sphingomonadaceae bacterium. Classification (GTDB taxonomy): domain Bacteria; phylum Pseudomonadota; class Alphaproteobacteria; order Sphingomonadales; family Sphingomonadaceae; genus Parasphingopyxis. Next base: position 3,199 of record JABDLY010000135.1, on the reverse strand, counting down.
ATGCCGATGCCGAATTCGGCGAGCAATTCCTTGGCCTGATATTCATGGATATTCATAGGCTGAAAAGCATCCTTCGAATGGAGGGAATCGAGGCGAGGCTAAAGCATAACGAGGCTAGGATGGGAAGGGCATACCGAGACAACATCGGTCACCCTGAACTTGTTTCAGGGTCCACTCTTCACATGGGCACTGTCTTCGCAGACCGTAAAGTGGATGCTGAAACAAGTTCAGCATGACGACGGAACCAAAGGTCGCGTTTCACACTGCCAGACACTATAATGCCTCCATGCACTGGTCGCTCGGCATCCTCCTCTTCCTCGGCACCGTCCTCTTCATGGAGGGCGTGGCCTATGTCGCGCATCGCTGGGTGATGCACGGTTTCGGCTGGTTCCTGCACAAAAGCCATCACGAACCGCGCGAGGGGAATTGGGAGCTCAACGATTTTTACGCACTGATCTTCGCGATCCCCTCGTTCGTGATGCTGCTCGGTGGCGTGCAGCTCGGCTGGTGGCCGGGCTTTACCTGGATCGGTGCGGGCATCGCCGCCTATGGCGCGATCTATTTCGGCTTTCACGACGTCATCGTCCACAAGAGGCTGAACCATCGCTACGTACCTCGCAGCGCCTATATGAAACGCATCGTCCAGGCGCACCGGCTCCATCATATCGTCGAGACCAAACACGGCACGGTGAGCTTCGGCTTCCTCTGGGCGCCCAGGCCGGAGGCGCTGAAGGCCGAGCTCAAGCGCCGCGGGCGGGCGGGTGTGCGCGCGCCCTTGGGACTGAGCTAGGCACGAAACTCCGCGCTCATCCTGAGCCTGTCGAAGGGTGTCGGCGAAGCGCCACGTCCGCGACAGGCTCAGCGAGAGCGCGATAGGGTTCCGCTATCCCATGGTCAGCCGGTGCTCGGTGAATTGGCCGCGCGACAGGCCGAGATAGATCTCGACACTGCGCCGCATCCAATAGTGGAGCCCGATCGCGGCCAGAGCGCTGCCGAACAATATGGCGAAGATCGCCGCCACCAGGCCCTCGCTAAAATAGGCGATCGCGGTGATCGCCAGAACCAGCGCGGCAATCATCCGCCCGATGCCCGGTGCGTCGATCCCGTAGACGATCTGGCCGCTGCCCGAGAGCGGCAGCGCGAGGCTGATCTCGCGCGCCTGCCGCACCAATAGCGCCCCGCCGCCGACCCGCATCGCAGTCCGCAGCCGCTCGAACCAGCCCAGCCGATGCCGCCCGCGCAGCGGCGCGGCTGCGATGACGCGAAATCCGTCGCGTTCGACTCTTTCGGGCAGCGCGAAACGCATCCGTTCGACAAGATGGTCGCGATCGACGGTGAGATGGCCTGCAAATTTCATCGCGGATCGCCATAGAGACGGTGCCGGTTCCGTGCCTGCTGGAAACCGCGCCGCAACCAGCGGAACTTCTCGCGCCGCGTCGTAAAGACGCGCTTATCAAGCGCCGCCTCGCCACTGGCCGCGACCTTGCGCGCGATATCGCCATATATTCCCGCGGCCGCGAGCACCGCCCATGCCGATCGGAAGGGCAATTCGGGCGTGCCTCGGCGCGCGCTTTCTTCATACTTGCCCGCCATCTCCGCCAGCCGGCCGGCCAGGGCAGCGAGCGCCGGACGGTGCGCCGGGTCTATCGGATTGTCCGGATCGATATCCTTTTCCGCCAGCCAATCGCGCGGCAGATAGCATCGGCCATTCGCCGCATCCTCGCCGATATCGCGGGCGATATTGGCCAGCTGGAAGGCAAGGCCGAGGTCTTTCGCGCGATTCAAGGTCGCTTCGTCATCGGGCGCCACATCCATCACGATCGCCATCATCATGCCGACGATCCCGGCGACGTGATAGCAGTAACGCAACAGATCCTCTTCGCTCTCGGGCACCCAGCCATCGGCATCGAGCGCGAAGCCGGCGATATGATCGTCGATATAGTCGCGCGGAATGCCGCATTCATTCGCGACCACAGCAAGCGCATCGAAACAGTTATCGCCGGTTGTCTCCCCGGCCAGAGCAGCATCGGTCTTCGAGCGGATTTCTTCCAGCCGCGCCTGCGGATCGGCGACTTCGGTCATATCGTGACCGAGCGCCTGCCCATCGGCGAGATCGTCGCAGCGGCGGCACCAGGCGTAGAGCAGCCACACCCGCTCGCGCGTTTCGCGGTCGAATATCTTCGACGCCATCGCAAAAGACTGCGAGCCTTTGACGATCGTTTCGCGCGCTTGGGCGACAAGGGCTGCGCGGCTTGGATCCCCCTCCCGCTTGCGGGAGGGGCTAGGCGTGGGCCCGTTTCCGCGCGCTGCGTCATCCTTCATCGAAACGGGAAACCCCACCCCCGGCCCCTCCCGCAAGCGGGAGGGGAGAATTAATTTCCCAGATCATCGAGCATCAGGCCTGCGGTCGCCTTGGCGCTGCCGACGACGCCCGGAATCCCCGCGCCGGGATGCGTGCCCGCGCCGACGAAATAGAGGTTGGGCACGACATCGTCGCGATTGTGGACGCGGAACCACGCGCTTTGGGTGAGAGTCGGCTCGAGGCTGAACGCGCTCCCCAGATGGGCGTTGAGATCGCCCGCGAAATCCCTCGGCGTGTACCAGAATTTGGTGACGATGCGGTCTTTGAGATCGGGGATCAGCCGCGCCTCGATATGCGACAGGATGCGGTTCGCATATTCCTCGCCGATCGCGTCCCAATCGGCCGGGAATTTGCCGAGATGCGGCACCGGGGCGAGCGCATAAAAGGTCGAATGGCCTTCGGGCGCCATATTCGGATCGCTGACCGTCGGATGATGGAGATAGAGCGAGAAATCCTCGGGCAGCACGCCATGATCGTAAATGTCGGTCAGCAATCCTTCGTAGCGCGGGCCGAACAGGATCATGTGATGCGGGATGCCCGGCCATGTCCCCTCGACCCCGAAATGGACGACGAACAGCGAAGGCGAAAAGGATTTGCGCTCAAGGCTGTGCGCCGCGCGTTCGCCGCGCTTCGTCCCGGTCAGCAGGTCGCGATAGCTGTGCATGATATCGGCATTGCTCGCCACCGCATCGACATCGTCATGCCAGCCGCTTTCACAGGTCAGGCCGGTGATCCGGTCGCCGACCGAATCGATCTTGGTCACCGGGTCGCCGAGCCGCATCGCGCCGCCGAGCCGCTCGAAATGGGTGACCATCCCGGCGATGAGCCTGTTGGTTC
>JABDLY010000124.1 GCA_013001755.1 Sphingomonadaceae bacterium | reverse complement strand
GATCAGCACGGCCCAGCCGGTCGATTTGCGCGTCTCCATCGTCGGCTCGGCGGTCCAGATCAGGAAGGCCGCGACATCTTCGGACATCTGGTGGACGCTCGCCTCGGTGCCATCGGCGTAGCTGACCTGACCGTCGCTAAGCGGCGGCGCCATCGCGAGGTTGAGGTTCGCGAAATAGGGATTGTAATGCAGCCCTTCGCCCGGACGCGAATCCTCTGGCAAGTCGGCGGGCGGATCCTGATATCCGGTCAGCAGCGAATAGACATAGGCCGCGCCATTATGCCGCGCCTTGGTCATCAGCGAGAGATCGGGCGGAATCGCATTGTTGTTCGCCGCACGTGCCGCTTCATCATTGGCGAAAACCAGCGGGAACCAGTCGGCCGCGACCGCGGATCGCGTATCGGCTTCGCCGGTTTGTTCGTTCACCGACGGCACAGGAATCTGCCACTGATCGGCGATCGCATCGACTTCGGCTTCGCTGAAGCCGAGATCGGTCAGGTTGCGGAAAGCGACATAGCGCAGCGAGTGGCAGGCAGCGCAGACTTCCTTATACACCTGAAAACCGCGCTGAAGCTGTTGGCGATCGAAACGGCCGAACGGGCCATCGCTCGAAAAGCCGCCCTGGGGCGCATGGGCATGTTCATGGAAGCGGTGTTCGACCGTTTCGACTGGCGGGTCGCTGAAATAGCTCACCATGCCGGTGATCGGCGAAAAGGCCAGCACGCCGCAAAAGCCGAGGCCGACGAGAAATCCGATAACGCGAATCATTCTGTACGAACCCCTTATTCAGCCGCCACGGGCTCAGCCGTGCCGCCTGGCAATTCCGGTGAGCCGCTTTCATCCTTGCCGAGCACCGCTTCGGTGATCGAATTGGGCAAGGGCCGCGGGCGCTCGGTCCGCGAAATGATCGGCAGCACGATGAGGAAGTGAGCGAAATAATAGATCGAAGCGGCCTGGCTGAACATCACATAAGGCTCTTCGGCGGGCGCACCGCCCAGATAGCCGAGGATCGCGATATCGGCGAGCAGCACCCACCACCAGATTTTGAATTGCGGGCGATAGCGGCCCGAGCGCACCGGCGATTTATCGAGCCAGGGCAGGAAGAACAGGATCAGGATCGATGCGAACATCGCGATCACGCCCCACAGCTTCGCCGGCAGGATGAAATCGACCGTAAAGGCGCGCAGGATCGCGTAGAACGGCCAAAAATACCATTCGGGGACGATATGCGCAGGCGTCTGCAACGGATTGGCTTCGATATAATTGTCGGGATGGCCGAGGAAGTTCGGCAGGAAGAACACCATGATCGTCAGCAGGATCAGCACGACGCCGACGCCGAAACCGTCTTTCGCGGTGTAATAGGGGTGGAACGGCACGGTATCCTGCGGGCCCTTCACATCGACGCCCGTCGGGTTGCTCGATCCGGGAATATGCAGCGCCCAGATATGCAGGATGACCACGCCCGCGATCACGAAGGGCAGCAGATAGTGGAGCGAGAAGAAGCGGTTGAGCGTCGAATTGTCAGGTGCGAATCCGCCGAGCAGCCATTGCTTGATCGGCGTGCCGACCAGCGGGATCGCCTCGAACAAACCGGTAATGACCTGCGCCGCCCAATAGCTCATCTGCCCCCAGGGCAGGACATAGCCCATGAATGCGGTCGCCATCATCAACAGGAAGATCACCATGCCGAGCAGCCAGATCATCTCGCGCGGCGCCTTGTACGAGCCGAAATAAAGCCCGCGGAAGATATGGATGTAGATGACAATGAAGAAGAAGCTGGCGCCGTTGGCATGGAGGTAGCGCATAAGCCAGCCCGAATTCACGTCGCGCATGATATGCTCGACCGTCCAGAAGGCGACGCTGGTGTCCGACGAATAATGCATCGCCAGAACGATGCCGGTGATAATCTGGATGACGAGGAATAGCCCCGCCAGCACGCCGAAATTCCACCAGTAATTCAGGTTGCGCGGAACCGGATAGCCCGCGCCGACCGAATTATAGACGAGGCGAGGCAGCGGCAGCCGCTCGTCCATCCATTTCATGAACGGGTTTTTCGGGGTGTATTGCTCAGCCCAGGGAAAGCTCATCTTGGTCTGCCTCAGCCGATCGTGACGGTTGTGTCGGAGGTAAATTCATATTCGGGCACCGCCAGATTTTCCGGCGCCGGGCCCTTCATGATGCGGCCGACGGCATCATAGTGCGAGCCGTGGCACGGGCAAAAAAAGCCGTCATACTCGCCCTTGTTCTCGCCTTCGGCCGAGCCGAGCGGAATGCAGCCGAGATGGGTGCAGACGGCAAGGCTGATATACCAGTTCCGGTGCCCTTCAAGCGTACGTTCCTCGAAAGTCTGCGGATCGCGAAGGCCCGAAACGTCGATCGTTTCGACTTCGGCGATTTCGCGTGCCGTCAGATGCTTGATGAAAACCGGCTGTTTGCGCCAGACCGTCTTGATCGCCTGACCTTCCTCGATCGGTGACAGATCGACCTCGATCGACGACAGCGCGAGCACATCGGCGGACGGGTTCATCTGGTTGAGCAGCGGCAGCAGCACGACCGCGCCGCCGACGCCTGCGACGCTCACCGCGGCGATGTTGAGAAAATCGCGCCGGCGCACGCCATCTTCCGCATGTGTTTCGCCTGCCGGCTGTTGCTTATCGTCTACGCTGGCCATTCCTCAGCCTTTGATATGTGGGCGGGGGCTGGTGCAAGATGCCGCGACCGGTGCCCCCAAGCGGCTCTTGGCGCGCCTGATAGACGCCCGCAAGGGGGTTTGCCAACATCGTTTTTGACATGGTTGTGACATGCCGCGCTCCCTCGCTAAGACATAGCCATGCGTATCGCGCTCTGCCAACCCGACATTGCCGGGAATGTCGGCACGATCCTGCGGATGGCCGCGTGTTTCGGCGTGCCCGTCGATATCATCGAACCGTGCGGATTTCCCTTTTCGGACCGCAAGTTGAAACGCGCCGGCATGGACTATGCGGCCTCTGTCGACGTCACGAGACACAATGACTGGGCGGCATTCCGCGAATCGCAGGCCGGACGCATCATGCTGCTGACGGTGACCGGTGAGACCGTACTGCCCGATGCTTGCTTCGCGAAGGACGACATATTGCTTGCCGGCTCGGAGAGCGCCGGTGTCGAGAAAGCAATCCATGATGCCGCCGATGTCCGTCTGCGTATCCCGATGCGCGAGGGATTTCGCAGCTTGAATGTCGCTGTCGCAACAGGCATCGCGCTCGGCGAAGCGATACGGCAAACAGGGAACTGGCCCGAATGATGGAACTGGACGACCGGCAGAAAAAGGCGCGTGCGGCGTTCGAATCCCTGCGCGACCGGATATGCGCCGAGTTCGAAGCGATCGAGGATGAAGCCGGCGGCGACGCGCGGTTTGCCTTCACGCCCTGGGATCGACTCGATGACAATGGCCAGCCGGGCGGCGGCGGGGTGCGCGGCTCGTTCAGAGGCAAGATATTCGAAAAAGCAGGCGTCAACGTTTCGACGGTCTGGGGCAGCTTCAACGAGGAGTTCGCCAAGACGATCAAGGGCGCCGAAACCGATCCGCGCTTCTTCGCGACCGGGATCAGCCTCGTCGCGCATATGGCGAACCCGCATGTCCCGGCGGTTCATATGAATTTGCGCTTCCTCAACACGACCAAATGCTGGTTCGGCGGCGGCGCCGATCTCAACCCGCCGATCCCGTACAAGGAAGACACCGACGCCTTTCACACCGCCCTGTTCAACGCCTGCGAGGCGCATGAACCGGGCGATTATGAGCGCTTTACAAAATGGGCCGATGACTATTTCTGGATTCCCCACCGCAATCTCCATCGCGGCGTCGGCGGTATTTTCTACGACCATCTCGAGATCCATGACGAAGAAGGTTTCACCAAGCACCTCGCCTTTTCCCAAGCGGTCGGCGAAGCGTTTCTCAAGGCCTTCCCGGCGATCGTGCGCAAGCGGATGGACGAGGCGTTCACCGCGGCAGATCGAGCGACGCAGCTCGAATGGCGCGGGCGCTATGCCGAGTTCAACCTGATCTACGACCGCGGCACATTGTTCGGCCTCAAGACCGGCGGCAATGTCGATGCGATCCTGATGAGCCTGCCGCCGCTTGCGACCTGGAGATGATTGCCGTGCCGGAATTCCTCCCCAAGGCCGAAGGCCTGCAGGGGAGGTGGCGCGCCTTGGCGCGACGGAGGGGCCGCAGCCCGCTAGGGCGAGGATCGTTGCGGCGTTGCGCAACGCTCCGCCACTCGGCTCCGCGCCCCTCCACCGCGCAAGCGCGGTTCCCCTCCCCTGCGCACTGCGCGCTGGGGAGGAACTGATGAACATCACCGCAATCCCGCCCGGCCATATCGCCGAAATCGTCACCTATCTCGACATGCGCGAACCGCCAAAGCCAGCGCCATTGCCGCCCTCGCCGCTCCGCCTCAATCATTGGCGGCCCGTCGACCTCGCCAAGTATCGCATTCTTTTCGAGCGCGTCGGAGCGCCCTGGCTCTGGTATTCCCGGTTAAAGATGGACGATGCCGCGCTCGATGCGATCGTCAACGATGCGGGTATCGCCTTTTACGCCGTCGAGGACCGCCAAGGCATAGAGATCGGGATGCTCGAGCTCGATTTCCGCGTCGAAGGCGAGTGCGAAATCCAGTTCATAGGGCTGGTGCCCGAGCTCGCCGGCAAGGGGCATGGCCGCTGGTTGATGATGCAGGCGCTCGCCCTTGCCTGGCGGAAACATGTCGAGCGCGTGCATCTCCATACCTGCACATTAGACCATCCCGGCGCGCTTGGATTTTACCGCAAGATGGGCTTCACGCCGCGCGGCCGCGCGTTCGAAACCTCGCCCGACCCAAGGTTGAACGGCACCCTGCCGCGCGATTGCGCGCCGCGCGTGCCGATTATCGAAGACACGGTTGCAACTTAGCTGAAAACGTCCGAGGTCGCGCCGGGCGCGCCGCTCAGCTGATGCCAGATGGCGAGCGGCATCAAAGCGAAAATCACCGCGCCTGCGGCCGATACAATCCCTGTGATGACCGCCAGCAGCGAGATTCCAACTGTTCCGGCCAGCGATAGCACGAGACCGAAGACGATGCTGACGACGATCGAAATGACCATGAAGACCAGCGCGACGATGAGGAAAAACAAGAAGATCGTCAGTGCATTGCCGCGCGTCAATTCCCAGCTCCGCCGCAACAGCGCAATCGGCCAACGATGCTCCTCGGTCACGAGAATTGGGCTAACAAGGGAGAAGCGTATCATCAGGTAAAAGAGAAACACCATCAGGGCGAGCGCGAGAAAGACGCCCAATATCGGAAGGGCGGCCATCGCCAGGCCGACGACGATACTCAGCACGAGAAACACCAGCGCGATCCCGATACCCAGAACGATCTGTGCAAGAATCAGATAACCGAATCGCGAAAATCCGATGCCGATCGCTTCGCCGACCGTGGCGCCTGACCGTGTAGCGGCGACCGCCATGATCGCGAGCTGCCCGACCATCTGCATCAACGAAACCATAATCGCCCAGGGAATGAGCGGCTCGAACGCCGCCTGCAGCTGCGCTATCACAACTTCCGGAGCAGTGTTTCCATCGAACGCCGGCATGATAAATTCGGGTCCGAAAAAACTGAGGACGAGCGACGGCAACAGGAAAAATACACCGGCGAGTGCGATCAGCGCCTGCAGATGTGTGTTGATCCAGCGAACGACCTGGTTCCATCCTTCGCTCGGCGAAAATCGTGTTGCATCAGCCATGGCGAGTTTCTTGCGACGCCGCCGCGCCAATCGCAAGGCCTTGATCCACCGCGCGGGCCGCCGCATCTTCTCTCGATGGCCGATCTTTCCGATATCGAATGGCGCGTCTCTCCGGCATTGACCGAATATCCGGCCGCACTGTCCGAAATGGAAAGCCGCGCCGCCGCGATCCGCGCGGGCGAAGCGCGCGAATTAATCTGGCTGCTCGAACACCCGCCGCTCTACACGGCCGGGACAAGCGCGGCAGACGAGGAGCTGCTTGCGCCCGAGCGTTTTCCGGTGTTCGCAGCGGGACGCGGCGGGCGCTACACCTATCACGGCCCCGGCCAGCGTATCGTCTATGTGTTGCTCGATCTCGACAAACGCGGCCGCGATGTCCGCTGTTTCGTCCATTCGATCGAAGGCTGGGTCATCGCTAGCCTGACGCGGCTCGGCGTCGATTCGCGGCGGGCCGAGGGCCGAATCGGAATCTGGACCGACGACGGAGACACCGAAGCCAAGATTGCCGCGATCGGCGTTCGCATCCACAAATGGGTGAGTTTTCACGGCTTCGCGGTCAATGCCGCGCCCGATCTTGCGCATTTCGAAGGCATCGTCCCGTGCGGGATCGCCGAATATCCGGTCACCAGCCTCGAAAAACTGGGCCGCGAGTCCGAAATGCCCGCTCTGGATGCCGCCATTAGAGCTGAAACACCTGCTTTTCTGCGAGCTTTGAAAGAAAATTCAGAAAGGTCTTGAGTGTGGCAATTATGTCTATATTGTGGCAGCCGATCCGTTCGTCGCTGTTGATGCACGGGTCATCGTAGCAAATGGGAGTATGTATATGCGTAAACTGACCAAAATCTCGACCGGAATGTTCGCCGGCGTCGCGGCGCTTTCGCTCGCGGCCTGTGGCGGCGCGGAAGACGCAACGACCGACGACGACACGACCGTTACCGATGTCGATCCCGGTGAAGGCGACGGCACGATCGATGACACGACGGTTATCGACGGCACGATCGGCGCAGAAGGCGAAATGGGCATGGAAGACGGCATGCCCGAAGACGCGCCGATGCCCGACGGTGACGCCCCGGCAGAGGAAGACGGCGACGGTGAGGCCGAAGGCCAATAGTTCAGCCGCCAGTCATTTCATCAACAAGGGAGGCCATCGGGAAACCGGTGGCCTCTTTTCTTGGCGAATCGAGGCGGCTAAGCGTGGCTCCATAGGGACGGCTCGGTCCGCAGGCGCTGGTCGCGCCGCTTCATGCGGGAGTAAGGTCAGCCGGTCCAGGAGATTGAAAATGTTGAACGCCGCCCGCCATTTGCTGCTCGCGCTTGTCGCCCTTACCGGCTTTTCCGCCGCACCGGCCTCCGCGCAGATCTTCTTCTATCCGCCGCAGCATGAGGGCGCACCCGTCACCGGCGCCGAGCCGGGGCTGTTCGTCCCGCCCATGCTCAATGCCCAGCCCGCCGAGATCCGTGCAAACCTGATCTGGAATTTACGCTCGAGCCTCAACGTCGCCGCGCTCAATTGCCAATTCTGGCCGACGGCGATGACGGTCGACAATTACAACGACATCCTGCTTCACCATGCCGATGAACTGAATGATGCCTATGAGGGTCTCAAAAGCTATTTCCGGCGGACGCAGGGAAACAACTGGCAGTCGCGGATGGATGAGTACACGACCTCGATGTATCAGAGCTATATCCTGGTCGGCGCGCAGCGCAGCTTTTGCCACAGTGCGGCGCAGATCGGGCGCGACGCGCTGAGCCGCCCCAAGGGGCAGTTGCACGTCACCGCGCAAAACCGGATGCGCCAGATGCGCAACAGCCTCACCGTTTATGGCGATGCGACGCTCCCCGCCAATGTTCCGGTGACGCTGCCGCCGCTGCCCAATCTGAGCAACGATTGCTGGCGCGGAGACAGTTTCAACAGCCGCCGCTGCTAGCTTCGTCTGCCAAGCTTGCCAAAACCCGCGGGGCCTTGCATCCCGCGCCGATGACCGCCCCGGTTCACGCCCGTCTCGATATTTGCCGCCCGCTCGTTCCGGGCCGCGGCGTCGCGCGTGTGCCGCATCTCGAAGCATTTCTGCCCGAGGCCGAAGCGATCGACCGCGGCGGAAGCCGGAACGACCGGACTGACGCGGTCATGGGCTGGGGGCACAAGCCGACGGCGCGAAGGGCGCGGACGCTCGCCGCCGATAACGGCCTGCCCTATATCGCGCTCGAAGACGGTTTTTTGCGTTCGATCGGGCTTGGCGAGGCCGGGGCGCCGGGGCTCAGCCTCGTCGCCGACGATCTCGGCATCTATTACGACGCGAAAGGCCCGTCGCGTATCGAGGCGCTGCTCGAAGACGGCGGCTGGCAGACGCCCGAATTGCTGGCGCGCGCCGAAGCCGCGATGGCGCGGATCGTCGAAACGGGTTTGGGCAAGACCAACAGCGCCCCGCCGCTCGATCCAGCCGCCCTTCCGGCCTCGGGCAAACGCCGTATCCTCGTTGTCGACCAGACGCTCGGCGATGCTTCTATCGAACTCGGTCTCGCCAGCACTAGACATTTCGCGCGAATGCTGGAGGCGGCGAAGCGCGACGAACCCGAAGCCGAGATCATCGTCCGCCGCCATCCTGCCATGGCCGCGGGCCTCAAGAGTGGCTGTATTCCCGACGCAGCGCTAGCCGGCGTCGCATTGCTCGACGCCGATGCGCGCGCCGCCGATATCATCGCCGCAGTCGATGCGGTCTATTGCGTCACCAGCCTGATGGGGTTCGAGGCGCTGATGCACGGCAAGCCGGTGCGCTGTTTCGGTATGCCCTTTTATGCCGGCTGGGGCGCGACGCAGGACGAAGCCAGCTGCGAGCGCCGCACCGCGACGCGCAGCACTGTCGAGATTTTCGCTGCCGCCTACCTCCTTTATTCGCGCTATGTCGATCCGATCAGCGGCGAGCCGACGACGCTCGAAGCGACGATCGACCGTCTCCTGCAATGGCGCGAGCTCGCCGACGAAAATACCGGCCATTTTGCCGCGCTCGGTTTTCGTCCGTGGAAACGCGCCGCGGTGCGTAATGCGCTGTCCGCGCCGCGCGCTTCGGTGCGCTTTCACGGATCGACCCACAATGCCGCACGCGATGCCGAAGCCAAAAATGGCCGTATCCTCCTTTGGGCGGGCAAGGAAGACGAGACGCTGCGCCATGATCTCGGGCGCGCCAACCTGCCCGTCTGGAGAATGGAGGATGGCTTTCTGCGCTCGCGCGGCCTGGGATCGGATTTTCACCTCCCCGCCTCGATCGTGCTCGACGATCAGGGCATTTATTTCGACCGGCACGCTCGCTCAAGGCTCGAAACGATTCTCGAAACCGCCGATTTCACGCCCGAGCTGACCGCGCGCGCGGCAGAGCTGCGCGAAACCCTCGTCGCCGCAGGCCTCAGCAAATATAATGTCGGCCGAGCGCCCGAACTCGCCGCACCCCAAGGCAAGGAATTGCTGCTCGTCGTCGGGCAGGTCGAGGACGATCGCTCGATCGAACGCGGCACCTCGGACATCGCGACTAATCGCGGCCTGCTCGAAGCGGTACGCGCCGATCATCCCGGCGCGCACATCGCTTATAAACCGCACCCCGATGTCGAAACCGGCAACCGACGCGGCACTGTCGAAACCGATGTTACCGATGAACTGGCCAATAGCGTGGCGCGCAATACCAATATCGCCGCCTTGATCGCCGCCGCCGACGGCCTCGCGACGATGACGTCGCTCGCCGGTTTCGAGGCGCTGATGCGCGGCAAGCGCGTCTACACCTATGGCGGCCCTTTCTACGCAGGCTGGGGGCTGACCGAAGATCGTCTGCAATTCGACCGGCGTACACGGCGGCTGTCGCTCGACGAACTCGTCGCCGGAACGATGATCCTCTATCCGCGCTACATCCACCCGCCGACAGGCCTGCCCTGCACGCCCGAGGAGATCGTCGACTGGCTTGCGAACGACGCGCGCGATCCGGGACACAAGCGCCTGCGCTGGCTCCGCGCGCTCTGGAATAGCGTGAGCGGGGCAGCGCCGGTGCGGTATTAGGTAGCGTCAATATTGGCGTCATTGCGAGGAGCCGAAGGCGACGCGGCAATCCAGAGCCGCAAACGGGATCGCTGGCCGCTCTGGATTGCTTCGCTGCGCTCGCAATGACAAAAGTCGTAGCTACCGACAGCGCAAAATCTACGGAATCCCCAGCAGCTTGTGAGTCTGGAGCGAAAGCCGCCATGCGGGATGCGCGCCGACATAGGCCATCGCCGCCTCGCGCGCGGCATCGGCCGCTTCGCAATCCATCGGCTGGATCAGGTGATGATCGAATTTCCAATCGAGAAACTCGGCAGGGTCTACCCCTTCTTGTGGCCAGACGAGTTTGAGCTCGTTGCCCGATCGCTGAGTGATCTCGCTTCCGGCCTTGGGGCTTACGCAGAGCCAGTCGATGCCGGGCGGCGCGGCAATCGTCCCGTTGCTCTCGACCGCGATCTCAAAGTCCGCATCATGGAGCGCATCGATCAGGCGCGTATCGAGCTGGAGCAGCGGTTCGCCGCCGGTGCAGACGATATAGGCATGATCGCGATCCTCGCCCCAAAGCTCTCCCGCCTTCGCCGCCAGCGCTGCCGCATCGGCGTAGCGCGCGCCGTTTTCGCCATCGGTGCCGACAAAATCGGTGTCGCAGAACGAGCAGACGGCGTTCGCCCGATCCCGTTCGCGGCCCGACCAGAGATTGCACCCGGCAAAGCGCAGGAACACCGCGCGGCGCCCCGCCTGCATCCCCTCACCCTGCAGCGTCAGGAACATTTCCTTGACGGCATAGCTCATGCCGAATTCGGATCGGGACGTGCGGCGTACTCGGTAGGGTCGGCGAGACCGGCTTCGGCAAAGCCCTTGCTGCGGAGCCGGCAGCTGTCGCACAAGCCGCAATGTTTGAGATCCGCCGTCGGATCGTAGCACGACCAGCTCATCGCCGCGTCGAGCCCGAGCCGATCGGCCTCGCGCGCTATATCGGCCTTGCTCATTTCGAGCAGCGGCGTTTGCACAGTGAAAGCATCGCCTTCGACGCCCGCTTTGGTGGCAAGGTTGGCCATGTCCTGAAACGCTGCCACAAAGTCCGGCCGGCAATCGGGATAGCCCGAATAATCGAGCGCGTTGACGCCGATGAACATGTCGCGCGCACCCGCGGCCTCGGCCCAGCCAAGGCAGAGCGAGAGGAAGATCGTGTTGCGCGCGGGCACATAGGTGACCGGAATATCGTTGCCGACGCCGGTCTTGGGCACGGCGATATCGCCGGTCAGCGCCGAACCCCCGAATTTCGACAGGTCGAGCGGCACGACGATATGCTGCTCGACGTCGAGCGCGGCGGCGACGCTGGCGGCAGCCTGCAATTCGATCCGGTGGCGCTGGTTATAGTCGACCGTCAATGCAAGCAGGTCAAAGCCCGCCTCGCGCGCCAATCCGCCCGCGACCATCGAATCGAGACCGCCCGACAGCAGCACGACCGCCTTTTTATGCGCTCTTTCGCTCATCGCGGACGAGCTATGCGCCGCGGCTGGCTGGCGCAAGGCCCACGAAAGAACGGCGCAACCAAAAAAAAGCCGCTCCGAAGAGCGGCCAAGGATTGGCCGTGAGGCCAGCTAGGGAGGAAAGCGTGCCCAAAACTTGGCACACGCCCGGTCTAAGCCAGCATGGTAAATATCGCGTTAACGATATCTGGAAATATCTAGGAACAGCTGCCGGTGCGCCGCGCTTCGTAGCGGCTGTGAAACGGGCCGCCGCCGCGGATACCCTGGGTGTCGATGTTGGCGAGCCGCGGCGTTTCGACGCGCACGGAGGTCTGGCCCCAATCGCTGCCACGGCATTCATAGCGAACCGAAATTTCGTTGCCGCTGTCGCTGAGCACCCGCCGCTGGCAATTCTGCATGCCATGGCCGAGCTGGAGCAGCTGGCCGGGGTTGCGCACGCAGATGCTGCGCGTCCCGCCCTGAGACGCGCCGCTCAACGCGCGCAGCTGCCACAGCCCTGTCTGAATACTCGACAGCGCACCCGCCGGCGCCTGCGCGGCGGTCGGCACTGCCGACAGGCAGAGCACCGCAAAACCGGCAAGCAGGGGACGCAATGTCATCGGATCAGCCTTTCCACGCAGAAACAGCTACTGTGCCATTTCGACCATTTTGTAGCCGAAAGAAGGTGAACCGCGCCTGAAATGAGGCCGAAACGGTTATAAATCAGCCAGTTCGACCGGAAAATCGCGCGCGCAAAATTCGCAATCTACGCGAATAATGCCCTCCGAATCGGCCATTTCCGCGCGCTCTTCGGCGGAAAATTTGGCGATAACCTGCCTGATATGCTCGGCATCGCAGCGACAACCCTTGGCAAGGGCGATCGGCGTCAACGTGCGAATCTCTTCTTCGTCGTGGAAAAGCCGCCAGAGCAATGCCTTCATCTCGACGCCGGGATCGACAAGTTCCTGCCCGGTCACCGTCTCGCCCAGTGTGCGGATATGCTCCCATTCGGGATGGTTGAGCCGGACATGGAGCCGTTCGCGCCCCTCTTCGCCCTCGGGCAAATGCTGGAGGAGCAAACCGCCCGCCACCATGCGACCGTCTTCGCGCATCGCCG
Source organism: Sphingomonadaceae bacterium (assembly GCA_013001755.1). Classification (GTDB taxonomy): domain Bacteria; phylum Pseudomonadota; class Alphaproteobacteria; order Sphingomonadales; family Sphingomonadaceae; genus Parasphingopyxis. The sequence goes on along the minus strand of JABDLY010000124.1, from coordinate 4,644 downwards.
TTTCCACGCGCACGAGACTGGGAATCTGTTCGGACTGGACGAAATAATGTTCGATAGCGTCCGATAGCGATCCGCCTTCGAGCGGCACGATACCCTGATAGCGTTCGTTCGTCGCTATCTGGTCGAAGGTAATCGCCAGATAGCCCTGCCCGAACAGCGCGAAAAGCGAGGGGCTTTCCGGAGCCTCGGCGAGCTTATCGCGATCGTGACGGACATAGCCGCGCATTGCGCCGCCACGATAATCGGCGACGAGCAGGTCGATCAGCCCGCTTTCGGTTTGCGCCTGCAGGGTCAGTTGCCCGCCGGCTTCTTTCAGCGTCGAGCCGAGCAAGGCGGCAATGACGATCGCCTCGGCGAGCAGATTGGCGATAACCGGCGGATAATTATGCGCCGCGAGGATTTCGTCGAGCGCCGGCCCGAGCCGAACGACGCGGCCGCGCGCATTCTGCGACGGAATGGTGAAACCGAGCGCACTGTCTTGGCCGCTATCGCTCATCCGATCAGGCCGAAGCACCACCGCAATATCGCTTTTTGGGCATGGAGCCGGTTCTCCGCTTCGTCCCAGACGACCGATTGCGGCCCGTCGATAATTTCGGCGCTGACCTCTTCGCCGCGATGGGCGGGCAGGCAATGGAGGAAGAGCGCATCGTCCTTGGCGCGCTGCATGAGATCGGGGGTCACGCGAAAGGGTTCGAGCGCGGCGAGCTTGGCTTCGCCGCCCTTCTGGCCCATCGAAATCCAGGTGTCGGTCACGACGACATCGGCGCCGGCCACCGCCTCGTGCGGATCGCGCGTGATAGTAACCGATCCGCCCCGCTCGCGCGCCGCGGTGACGATATCCGATGGCGGCTGCAACGCTTCGGGGCAGGCCACGGCTACTTCGAATTTGAGCAGGCTGCCCGCTTCGATGATCGAGGTCAGCACATTGTTGCCGTCGCCGAGCCACGCCCATTTGGTGCCGGCGAGCCGGCTGCGATGTTCGAGCACGGTCAACATATCGGCCACGATCTGGCACGGATGCGAGCGATCGGTGAGCCCGTTGATAACGGGCACATCGGCATGCTCGGCCATCTCGACGAGCTTGGCATGATCGTCGGTGCGGATCATGATCGCATCGACCATCCGTGACAGGACGCGCGCGGTATCGGCGACCGTCTCACCGCGGCCGAGCTGCATCGATCCGGTTTCCATGACCATCGCGCTGCCGCCGAGCTGGCGGATCGCCATCTGGAAAGAGGTTCGCGTCCGCGTCGAATTTTTCTCGAAGATCATCGCCAGCGTGTGCCCGGCAAGCGAGGCGTCGCTATCGGCCGCACCTTTGGGGCGGACGCCGCGGGCGCGTTTCGCGACCAGCGCATCGTCGAGAATCGCGGCGAGCGCATTGCCGTCGAGATCCGCGATATCGAGAAAATGCCGTATCATTCCACCGGCACTTCGAACTCGCGCACGGCGTTCGACAGCCCTTCGACAAATTCGGTGATATGAGATTCCTCGATATTGAGCGGAGGCAGCACGCGCAGCACATTGTTCGCAGCGGCGACCGTCAGGATACCGCGCGCCCGCAGATAGGGCACGAGCGGCTTGCTATCGATCTTCATCTCGATGCCGAGCATCAGACCCCTGCCCCGCACACCTTTGAAAAGATGATCATGGTTGGGAATCATTTGTTCAAGCGCCTGACGCAGCCGTTCGCCCATCGCCTTTACATGATCGAAAAACCCTTCTTCGAGGATCACGTCGAGCACCGCCTGCCCCGCCGCCATCGCCAGCGGGCCACCGCCATAGGTGGAACCATGGGTGCCGATCACCATGCCCGACGCAGCCTCTTCGGTGGCGAGGCACGCACCGAGCGGAAAGCCGCCGCCAATGCCCTTGGCCGCAGCCAGAATGTCGGGCTCGATGCCATATTGTTCATGTGCAAAATAGGTGCCTGTCCGGCCATAGCCGCATTGCACTTCGTCGAGCACAAGCATCAGGCCGTTGGCATCGCAGAGCTCTCTCAGCCCCTGCATGAACTCTTGACTCGCCGGGCGAATACCACCCTCGCCCTGTATCGGTTCGACGAGAAAGCCCGCAGTTTTGTCGTCGATCGCGGCTTCGGCGGCATCGAGATTGTCGAACTCGACCGTTTCGAAGCCCGGCAGGATGGGCTCGAATCCGTCGATCATCTTTTCGGAGCCGGCGGCACTGATCGTCGCCATCGTCCGGCCGTGGAAAGCCGCAGAAAATGTGATCAGCTTCTTGCGTTCCGGCGCACCATTGGCGTGGTGATAGCGCCGCGCCGTCTTGATCGCGCATTCGACCGCTTCGGCGCCCGAATTGGTAAAGAACACCGTATCGGCAAAGCTGTTGTCGCAAATTCGCTGCGCCAGAGCCTCGCCCTGCGGCGAACCGTACATGTTCGAGACGTGCACCAGCGTCGCCGCCTGGTCTTGAATCGCCTTGGTCAGATGCGGATGGCTGTGTCCGAGAATGTTGACCGCGATGCCGCTCGCGAAATCGAGATATTTTTCGCCGTTTTCGCCATAAAGATACGCCCCCTCGCCTCGCACCGGCCGCACCGGGCTGCGCGGATAAACTGGCATGAGCGGCGTGATCGACATGGGAGACCTCTTCTCAAATAGAAAAAGGCGGCCAATCGGCCGCCCGACAGTCCCGGTTTATACAGATTCGCAAACCGGGCCGTCAATGAAACCAATGACGGCCCGGCTGCATGCGATGCGGTCTGATCGACCTAACGACCGCGGCGATCATAGCGGCTGTAACGCCGCCCGTCGCGGCGATCGCGCCGGAGCGCATCGCGGACGTTACCAATCCGCTGGCGAATCTCGCGCCGTTCCCAACGCTGCAAACCGTCATAGCTATAACGGTCGAGCCGTCGCGAAATGCGCCTGATCCGGCGATCGAGCCTGCGCGCTTCGCCCCGGCTCAAACGGCCGCGATTGTAGGCGCGATCGACTCGGTTATCGAGCTGGTAAAGCTGGTTCTGAAGGCCATTGCCATGACCGCGGCCATATTGCGCCGATGCCGGCGCCGCAGCGACAGCCGCGGTAAGCAGGCCGGCGAGAATGATTGATTTACGCATGATACATCTCCTTCTCAATCGTCAAGAAGGTCCTAGCCGAGTCGCAATTGGTCGGCGCTGAATGGCGATGTCAGCAGGCGTTAAGCCAGCTAGCTCTTAATCTTCCAGCCGCGCGCCAGGAGCCAATAACAAAGCGCGCCGATCGCCACGTTCATCACCAGCAACACGATCGCGCCGACGGCGATGTTCGAATCGGACGCGCCGATAAACCCGTAACGGAAGCCCGAAATGACATAGAAGAACGGATTGAACTCGCTCACGAGCTGGAACGCCGGATCGAGCCGCTCGATAGTATAAAAAGTGCCCGAAAGCAGCGCGAGCGGCTGGACGACGAAATTCGTCACCGCCGCCGCATGATCGAATTTCTCCGCCCAGATCGAAGTCAGCACGCCGAAAAAGGCGAGCATCGCCGATCCCATCAGGCCAAAATACGCGATCGCCCAGAAATGCTCGGGCGAAACATCGATTCCCCAGAGCCACATCGCGGCCCAGACGGTGAGGCCGACGCAAATTGCCCGCGTCACCGCGCCCGCCACCAGCGCGCTGAGCAATTCGAGCACCGAAAGCGGCGGCATCAGATAATCGACGATCGTGCCCTGGATCTTGCCGACGAGAAGCGAGAAACTCGAGTTGGCGAAAGCATTCTGGATCATGCCCATCACGATGAGCCCGGGCGCGAGAAAGCTGTTGAACGGCACGCCGAGGATTTCGCGGTCACCGCGGCCCAGTGCGACGGTGAAGATCACCAGAAACAGCAAAGTGGTGATCGCAGGGGCCCAGATTGTCTGCAGCTGGACCTTGAAGAAACGGCGAACCTCCTTAATGTAGAGGGCACGCAAGCCTCCCCAATTGACGAACGGGATGGCCGGAACGCCGGGTTCCGGAAGCGTACGAGTTTTGGGCTGGTCTGACATCGCCTACGCGGCTATCGGCTGCGGCGCTGGCTGGCAAGCGATGATAAAAGGATTGAACATGGCCTGGACCGACGAACGGATCGACAGCCTCAAGAAGATGTGGACCAAGGGCATGACGGCGAGCCAGATCGCCGACGAGCTCGGCGGGGTCAGCCGCAACGCCGTGATCGGCAAGGCGCACAGGCTCGGCCTCAAATCGCGTCCGTCGCCGGTGAAAGCCAAGGACAAGAAGGCCAAGGCGAAAAGCGCGCCAAAAAAAGCGCCGCCCAAACGCAAGGCGCAAGCGCCGTCCCGGGCTGCCCAACCGGCCACGAAAAGCGCCGGCAGTGCGCCGCCCGCGCCGCCTTCGCCGGCCCCGTCGGGTACGCAATATCGCTCGCTCGGCCCGGGTGGCTTCGTCCGCCAGTCGCCCGCCGACCAGGCGCCGCTGCCGCCCGCGCCGCCGCGCCGTCTCGTGCCGCAAAAACTCGATCCGGAAATCGCCGACAAGACCGGCCTGCTCGATCTCACCGAGCGGGTCTGTAAATGGCCGATGGGCCATCCCGGCGAATCGGATTTCCATTTTTGCGGTGAAGCGGTGAACCCCGGCTTTCCTTATTGCGTCGAACATTGCGGCCGCGCCTATCAGGCGCAGCTCCCGCGCAA
>JABDLY010000105.1 GCA_013001755.1 Sphingomonadaceae bacterium | reverse complement strand
GGCGCGACCGCGGCATGGGACGGCGCGCAGGCGCTGGCGTGGCGCGCGGTTGCGGCCTTGGCTCGACGCTGGGCTGCATCGGCAACGGCGGAAGCATCGATTCGAGAGGCGATGGCGTACTTTGGCTGGCGGCCGCCGCGGGGCGATCGGTCGCCGTGGCAATTTCGCCGACATTATCGGTCAGCGTCACCGCCACTGCTTCGCGCCTCGGCTCTGGCGTCCGCGGCGTAAGGCCGTAGGACAGCGCAACGAACAGCGCCGCATGTGCCGCGACCGCGGCGCCGAGACTGACGCGTTCGCTATTGTCCATCCTCTTCCTCTTCGGCGGTTTCGCCCGGCGCGCCGTCGGCGCTCGTCGTCACCAGCGATATACGATTGAGGCCCGCCCGATTGAGCTCGCCCATGACGAGCATCACCCGACCATAATCGAGGCCGGTATCGGCGCGCAGGAAAACCGAATGGCCGTCGGGACCGACGGGCTGCGCCGCACGCGCCTCGAAGATCGGCGGCAGATCGAGCTCGGACACCGGCGCATCGTCGACATAGATCTGCCCCGCGCCGTCGATGCTGACCTGCATCGGTTCGATATCCTGGTCGAGCGCGGCGGCGCGGCTTTCGGGCAATTCGATCGGCACGCCCGATGCTAGCAACGGCGCGGTCACCATGAAAATGATCAATAGCACGAGCATCACGTCGACGAACGGCGTGACGTTGATCTCCGCCATCGGCGCACGGCGGCCGCGCATCGATTGAGAAGGGAGCTGGACGGCCATCTAAGAATTCGCCGCCGGTACGGGGAGGATTTGCGGTGTGCCCCTCATTTCTCCTTCTCCAACTCGCGGCTCAGCGTCGCGTGGAAACCATCGGCAAAGCGCGTCAGCCGCGCTTCGAGCCGGTTCAACCCGTGCGTCAACCGGTTATAGGCGATAACGGCGGGAATCGCGGCGAACAGGCCGAGCGCGGTCGCGAACAGCGCCTCGGCAATGCCCGGCGCGACGACATCGAGGCTGGTCGAGCTTTGCCCGGCGATATCGGTAAACGCGCGCATGATGCCCCAGACCGTGCCGAACAGTCCGACAAAGGGCGCGACCGAACCGACCGTCGCCAATATGTTGAGGCGATCCGAGAGCTTGTCCATTTCCGCCGCGATCGAGGCGCCCATCGATGTCGACAGCCGCTGGCGCGTGCCGTTGCGGTCGATCTCGCCATTCTTGGTGGAATGCCGCCATTCGGAAAGCCCCGCGCTGAAAACCTTGGCGGCGGGAATATCCTCGCCGGCGCGCGTCTCGTAGAAGCGGTCGATATCGTCGCTGCGCCAGAAATCGCGCTCGAACCGCTCGCTTTTCTTGCGCAGCCGGCCGACCTTCAGCGTATGACCGATGATGATCGCCCAGGTCCAGATGCTGGCGAGCAGCAGGCCGACCATCACCACCTGCACGACGATATCGGCCTGCAGGAACAGCGTCATCGGGTTCATCAGCGATTCGTTCGCAGTCAAATCCAGTCCACCCATTTCTTTTATTCTTCCCCTGATTTCAGCCGGTTGAATGTTTCGACCCATTCGCGCGGCTGGCGCACCGGCCGTCCTGCCGCATTGAGCAGCGCGACGGTAACGCTCGCATCGGTCAATATGTCGTGTTCGCGCATGACTCGTTGATGAATGATGCAGCTCGCGGCGCGGACATCCGCGACTTTGCTGACCACCAGTAGATCGTCGTCGAGCCGCGCCGGGCTGCGATATTTGATCGCGAGATCGGCGACCGCATAGGCGCCCTCGCCCGCCTCCATCCGCCCGCGCTGGTCGATCCCGGCGACGCGCAGCATGTCCGATCGCGCGCGCTCCATGAAGCGCAGATAGCCGGCATGGTAGACGATCCCCGAAAGATCGGTGTCCTCGAAATAGACGCGAACGGCGAACCGGTGTTCGCCGCCCTCGAAATAGCCCAAATGGGGCCGATCGCGCGTCTCTGCATCCATGGCACCGGGCATAGGCGAGCGCGAGTCGCGCGGGAAGCAGGGATATTCGGGCTGTCGTGGACGGTGAACGGGCGGGCGCTATTGTCCTCCCCGGCACAGGGAGGATTTACTCAATCGAACAACCCGTCTTCGGCGCCCTTTGGCGGAGCGAGCCCCAGATGCGTCCAGCCGCGGCCATTGAGCGCTCTACCCCGTGCCGTCCGCGCAAGCAGGCCGAGCTGGATAAGATACGGCTCGATCACCTCCTCGATCGTATCGCGCGGCTCCGAAAGCCCCGCAGCGAGCGTTTCGACGCCGACCGGGCCACCCTTGTAGATATCGGCAATCATATGGAGGTAACGCCGGTCCATCGTATCGAGACCCAATTTATCGACTTCGAGCCGCGTCAATGCCGCATCGGCGGTCTTCGCCGTTACCTCGCCCTCGCCCGCGACATTGGCGAAATCGCGGACGCGGCGGAGCAGCCGCCCGGCGATCCGCGGCGTGCCCCGGGCGCGCGCGGCGATCTCGTGCGCGCCATCGTCGGTGATCGCGAGATCGAGCAGGCGCGCGGCGCGGCGCACCACCTCCTCTAGCTCCTCGACGCTGTAAAAGCTGAGCCGCACCGGGATGCCGAAGCGATCCCTGAGCGGCGTCGTGATCAACCCCTGCCGCGTCGTCGCGCCGACGAGCGTAAAGCGCGGCAAATCGATCCGCACCGAACGCGCCGACGGCCCTTCGCCGATGATCAGGTCGAGCGCGCGGTCCTCCATCGCCGGATAGAGGATTTCCTCGACCGCCGGGGCGAGCCGATGAATTTCGTCGATGAAGAGGACGTCGCCATCTTCGAGATTGGTCAGCAAGGCCGCGAGATCGCCGGCCTTGGCGATGACGGGGCCGCTCGTCGCACGGAAACCGACGCCGAGCTCGCGCGCGACGATCTGCGCCAGCGTCGTCTTGCCGAGCCCGGGCGGACCGAACAGCATGACATGATCGAGCGCATCGTCGCGGCCTTTCGCGGCCGCGATAAACACGCGCAAATTCTCGCACGCCGCCTTCTGCCCGATAAACTCGTCGAGCGTCTTCGGCCGCAGCGCGGCATCGGCGTCATCGGCCTTGCGCTCGGGAGAGATATGTCGGTCGGTGTCAGTCACTATGTTCGACATCGCCCTTTATTTCGACCCAGGGGTGTTTGCGCTCCTCCCATACCGAAAAGCCCGGGGGCGGGAAATTCGGATCGGTAAAGAGGCCCACAGGCACCGCAATCGCATCGGGCATCGGCCCGCCTTCATACCAGACCGTCGTTCCGCAGGTCGGGCAGAAATGATAGCTGGTGACATTGCCCGCATCGGTCTCCCGCTCCCATACCGTCGCTTCGCCGGTGATCGTCACCTTGCCCGCCGGCCAGCGCGCCTGCTCGCCGAACGGCGATCCGCTGCGCTGCTGGCAGGCAAAGCAATGGCAGACCGAAACGCGGACGGGCTCGCCCTCGCAGGTGGCAAGGAGCTGGCCGCAGCGGCAGGAGGCGGTGCGGCTGTCAGTCATGCCGCTGCTGCTCATTCAGGTTCGTTGAACATTTCGAGCAGATTTTCTCGGGCCAAAATCTGCCATATCCCCAAACTTTTCGTCCAAACCAGCCGCCCGCGAATTGATTCCAGCTTGGTGATTTTCGGCATTCCGGACAGACAGTTTGGAACTGCACCATGAAAGCCGCGACACACGCTCCGACCATCGCAATCAACGCCACTGAAAAACTGCGGTCCACCGCTAAGGCCAGAAAGAAAAGTACGAAAAAGAGGTAAGCGGCGGCATAAGCGATTGCTGCCTTTTGATAGACAGTCAGACCCGCGAGTAGCACCTGAACCCGCCTCACTTCGCCGCCTTCTTCAGCGCCACGCGCACCAGCGCATCCAGCCCCGCATCGGTGCCCAGTTCGCCCTGCGCCGCCGCCACCGCTGCGGTCGCTTCGGCGGGCTTGAAGCCGAGGTTGAGGAGCGCGGAGACGGCGTCGGCGTTTTCGCTGCCGATGGGGGCGGCGGTGCCCGTGCCGCCAGCCGTCGGGATCGCGCCGACCTTGTCCTTGAGTTCATTGGCGATGCGACTCGCGAGCTTCGGGCCGACGCCGGGCGTGCGGGCCAGCGTTGCGGCATCGCCCGCCGCGATCGCGGCCTGTAGTTCGGCGGTTTCGAGCGTCGAGAGGATCGCCAGCGCCACCTTGCTGCCGACGCCCTGCACACTCCCCAACAGCCGGAACCAGTCGCGCTCGCCGGCGCTTGCAAAGCCGACCAGCCGGATGAAATCGTCGCCGACGAGCATCTCGGTATGCACCGTGACCTCGCCGCCTACCGGCCCCAACGCATCGAGAGTGCGCGAAGAGGCCGCGACGAGATAGCCGACACCGCCGACATCGATCACCGCATGATCGGCGGCGCTCGCCTCCAAAATCCCGCGTAATTTGGCGATCATGCCGCGCGCCCTTCGACTTTGCTCAGGACAGAGTCCATGGCCGCGGCGCTCGCGCCATGATGCGCATGGGTGATCGCGACGGCGAGCGCGTCGGCGGCATCGGCGCCGGTGATCTTCACACCCGGCAGCAATGTCTTCACCATCGTCTGGATCTGGCGCTTGTCGGCGCCGCCCGTGCCGACGACCGCCTTCTTCACCGCGCGCGGCGCATATTCGCCGATCGGCAGACCGGCCTCGGCAAGTGCCAGCATCAGCACACCGCGCGCCTGGCCGAGCTTGAGCGTCGATTGCGGATTGCTGTTGACGAAGACCTCTTCGATCCCCGCGCTATCGGGCTGATGGGTTGCGAGGATATCGCGCAACTCGTTCGCCAGCGTTACCAGCCGCTCGGCCATCGCCGCCTTGGCGTTCGTCCTGATCTGTCCGTTGGCGATATGCGAAAGCCGGTTGCCCTGCGCCGCGATGACGCCCCAGCCGGTCGTGCCGAGACCCGGGTCGAGGCCGATAATGATCATTAAAAGAGCCTAGCCGTGGGGCCCGGCAGGCGGAAGGGGCGGGTCAGGCTTTTTCGGGAGTATCGTCGAGCTTCGCCCAGCGCACATTCCACACCAGCCCGACCGCCTCCATCGCGCGGATCACCCAGCTTGTCATGTCGATCTCGTACCAGGCCATGCCGGCATTGGCCGCGCGCGGATGCTCGTGATGGTTGTTGTGCCAGCCCTCGCCGAGCGAGAGCAGCGCGATGAACCAGTTATTGCGCGCGCCGCTAACCCGACCCTTGAAACGCTGGCGGCCGAATTTATGGCCAAAGCTGTTGACCGCCGCGATCGCATGAAGCGCCAGCGCCAGCCGCAGAAAACCGGCGACCATCACCGTGCCGATAATCGCCTCGAGCCCGCCAAAGGCGAGGCCCCAAAGCGCGGGCAAAACGAGCAACGAAACGAAGAGCCAGAAATAGCGCGTCTTGTGGGCCCAGACGATCGCCGGATCGTCGACCACGCCTTTGCCGTAGACCTCCATATCGGTCATGCAATCGTCATAGGCCCAGCCGAGATGCGCGTGTTTGAGGCCCTCGCGGCCTTCGAGTGCGCGGCCATGGCCATCATAATAGGGGCTATGGATATCGCCGGGCTTGTCGCTCATCGCATGATGGCGACGGTGATCGGCGACCCAGCGCCAGAGCGAGCCGTAAACGCCGAACTGGGCCAGCGCCGCGAAGAAATAGCGCATCGGTTTCGACGTTTCGAAGGCGTTATGCGTGAAATAGCGGTGATAGCCGATCGACATGCCCAAGATATTGAGCACGTAGAAAAAGGCAAAGCCTGTCCATTCGATCCAGCCGGTCGGGAAGAAGAAGATATAGACGACCGCCGCGATGGCGCCGCCCTGCTTCACCATCGCGTAGAAAAGATGCTCGCGGCGCCGCGATACCGCTGCTTCGGTGCCGAAACGCACCCCGACAATCGGCTCTTCGATCAGCAGTTCTTCGACCGAATCGCGCGATTTCGCCGCAATATCAGCGTCTAACCGGTCCTGAACGCCAGTTTGAGCATATTTCGTAGCCATAGGCCGCGACCCTTTGTCCTGCTTCGGGTCACGAAATACACGATTTGGTAAGGATTGGAAACAAGTTAACTATTTCAATATGGTGGCTTCGCCGCGGCCAAATAACCGTCGCCCGCCGGTAAGATAAGGCCTTAGTCCGCGCCGAGTTTTTCCATCACGTCGTCGGGCACATCGTAATTGCCCCAGACGGTCTGCACATCGTCATTGTCTTCGAGCAGGTCGATCAGGTTGAGCAATGTCGTCGCATCCTTTTCGTCGACCGTGACCTCAACCGACGGCCGCCAGGCGAGTTTTGCGCCTTCGGGTTCGCCGAGCGATTTTTCAAGCTCGCCCGCGACCGCGTGAAGCTGATCTGCGGCGGTCCAGATTTCATGGCTTTCACCGTCGGACTGGATGTCTTCCGCGCCCGCTTCGAGCGCCGCTTCGAGCACTTTCTCCTCGCCGCCGACGCTCGCCGGATAGGTAATCAGGCCGAGCTGGTCGAAGCCATGCGCTACCGAGCCGCTTTCTCCCATATTGCCCCCGTTCTTCGAAAAGATCGTGCGGACATCGGTCACCGTGCGGTTGCGATTGTCGCTCAGCGTCTCGACGATCAGGCTGACGCCGCCCGGGCCGAAGCCCTCGAAGCGGATTTCCTCATAATCCTCGGCATCGCCGCCGATCGCCTTGTCGATCGCGCGCTGGATATTGTCCTTGGGCATAGACTGGCCGCGCGCCGTGTTGACCGCGAGGCGCAGCCGCGGGTTCATATCGGGATCGGGCGTGCCGGTTTTCGCCGCGACGGTAATCTCGCGGCTGAGCTTGGAGAAGAGCGCCGCGCGCTTCTTGTCCTGGGCGCCCTTGCGATGTTTGATATTGTTGAATTTGCTATGGCCGGCCATGGTTCCGTCAAATGTTGTGATCGAAGATATCCGCGCGCCTTAGACCAGCGCAGCGGTTTTAGGCAACGCCCAAGCGCGAGCTAGAGCAGCTTCTGCCACCAGCTGACATCACGCCAGGCATCGAATTTCCAGCCGACTTCGCGATAGGTGCCAACCTCGCGGAAGCCTGCGGCCTTGTGGAAGGCGACGCTAGAATCATTGGGCAGCGCGATCCCGGCATGGGCCGAATGGACATCCTTGGCCACGAGCACCGGGAACAGGGCGTCGTATAGCCCGCGCCCGATGCCCTGTCCGGTGCATTCGGGGTCGACATAGATCGCGACATCGCAGCTGAAGCGATAGGCCTCGCGCAGCCGATAGGGCGAACCATAGGCATAGCCGGCAATCCTGCCATCGGCCTCGGCAACGACCCAGCCATGCGAATAGCCATAGCCTTCGATCCGCCGCTTCATCTCGCGCGCCGAGGGCACTTCTTCCTCGAAACTGACCCAGGTCGCGGTAACGAAAGGCGCGTAGATCGCTCGGCAGCCCTCGGCATCGCTGGGCAGCGCCGACCGGATGGCGAACGTCATGCCGGTTATCCGCGCGTTGCGATCGTGAAGGTCATCGGTGCGTCTCCCGTTCAGCCATCACGCTATCATGCACTGTCACTCCATGCCGAGCGCGGACTTATATGTCTCCAGCAGGTCATCCTGCTCGCGCCGGTCGGCATTGTCCATCTTCCGCAGGCTGACGACCTTGCGCATGATCTTCGGGTCGTAACCGACCGCCTTGGCCTCGGCGTAAACATCCTTGATGTCGTCGGCGATGCCCTTTTTCTCTTCTTCGAGCCGCTCGACCCGTTCGATAAGCAGCTTGAGCCGGTCCGCCTGAATTGCGCCATCCGCCATGTTCTTCGATTCTCCGATTGGGGTGGGAAAGCGCGAGGGCTTAGGCGAGCCGTTCGCGCGCCTCAAGCGTTCTTGGCCACACTTTCCTTCATTCGGGTGATTTGCTCTTCGGTGGCCTCGCCCTGGTAACGGGCTTTCCATTCGGAAAAGGGCATGCCGCAGATAATTTCGCGCGCTTCGTCCTTTCCGAGCGGCGCGCCTTTTTCCGCCGAGGCATCGGCGATCCACTCGGCCAGGCAATTGCGGCAGAAACCCGAAAGCCCCATCAGGTCGATATTCTCCGCATCGTGACGATGGCGGAGATGCGCCACGAGTCGGCGAAAGGCGGCCGCGGCAACCGCGTCGTCGATTTCTGGCATGATCTTGCTATCGGCCATCTGTTCCTCCGCCGGTTGAACTGTAACAGGATGGAGTTAGAGATTTCCGTGTGATCGCGAAAGACGGCGCCTGAGAGAAATGGTCGTGTGCAGCGAAAGCCAGATATAAGGAACCGCATGACCCCCGATATCGCTCCGCGTCAACGCAAGGTCCGCATTCTCGCCACGCTCGGCCCGGCGAGCGGCGATGCCGCGATGATCGAGGCGCTCTACCGCGCCGGCGCCGATGCCTTCCGGATCAATATGAGCCACGGGACGCACGCTGATCACGAAAAATCGATCGCCGCGATCCGCGCGCTCGAAAAGCGAATCGGCCGGCCGATGACGATCCTCGCCGATTTGCAGGGCCCAAAATTGCGCGTCGGAAAGTTCAAAGGCGGTGAGGCCAGACTCAAGGACGGCGCGGCTTTTACGTTCGACCGTAAGGCGGAGCCGGGCACGGCCAAGCGCGCCCAATTGCCGCACCGCGAAATCTTCGAAGCAATCGAGCCGGGCAAAAGACTGCTGCTCGACGACGGCAAAATTGTTTTGCGGGTCAAGGCCGTCGGCGATGATGCGATCGAAACCAAGGTCGAGGTCGGCGGCACACTCTCCGATCGCAAGGGCCTCAATGTGCCCGATATCGTGCTGCCGCTCGCCGCGCTGACCGACAAGGATCGCAGCGACCTCAATTTCGCGCTCGATCAGGGGGCGGACTGGATCGCGCTTTCCTTTGTGCAGCGCCCCGAAGACCTCGCCGAAGCGCGCAAGTTGATCCAGAATCGCGCCGCCTTGCTTGCCAAGATCGAAAAACCGTCGGCCATCCAGCGAATCGACGAACTCCTCGAAGCCGCCGATGCGGTGATGGTCGCGCGCGGCGATCTCGGCGTTGAAATCCCGCCGCAAAATGTCCCGCCATTGCAGAAACAGATCATCGAGAAAGCGCGCAAGCTTGGCCGGCCCGTTGTCGTCGCGACGCAGATGCTCGAATCGATGATCACTTCACCGACGCCTACGCGCGCCGAGGTGTCCGATGTCGCCACGGCGGTTTACGACGGCGCCGATGCGATCATGCTGTCGGCCGAAACCGCGGCGGGCGACTATCCCTGCGAAGCGGTCGAGATGATGGACAAGATCGCGACCGCGGTCGAAGCCGATCCGTCGCACTGGGCGCGCGTCCATTTCGCTGAAACCATGCCCGATCCGACAAGCGCCGACGCACTGG
>JABDLY010000063.1 GCA_013001755.1 Sphingomonadaceae bacterium | reverse complement strand
CTAGGGCGCGCCGGCTGCGCTCTCGAAGCGCGTGTTATTGAGACCGAACAGCAAATTATCGAGCTCATAACGCAGCGGCGTTACATTGCGGCCATCGCGATAGGGCGGGACATAATCGGTCAGCCCTTCGAGCCGATAGCCGAGCGCGACATAGTCGGGCACGCGATTGAAGAACAGGCCGTCGAGATTATAGGCGATGCGCGGACCGCGCCTGACGGGCAGCAGCGATATCGGTTCGCGACGCGGTTGCGCCCGGGGCCGAGCTTCGGGACGGGCTTGCGGCTGAACTACCGGCGGCGGCGTTTCGCCCCAGACGCGAAAGAAATTGTCGATGTCATAGGGCAAGGGCTGCTGCGCCACCGCAGGGATAGCGGCTGACGCGAGCGCTGTAGCGCCAAGAACGACTCGGAAAACCATATGTTAACCATAGCCGGGGTCGCGATATTGTGGAGTCGAGCGAATGAGTCGTCCCGCTTCAGGACGCCCGAATCCCGCTCACTATTTCTGCCAGCGTGCGAAAATCGCGGTCGGAAGCGGCAGTCCCCTCGCCTCTTCGCGCACCGCCATCTCGCCGCAGACGATTTCGCCGCCCAAATGTTCGGTCGCCTGGCGGACGAGTTCGCCGATCGCCAGCGCCGACATCCGCACCGCATAGACAGTCAGCACGAGAAAGCGGCTGTCGCTATCGAGCAGCCTGGCGCAATCGGCGATCAGGCCAGGCAGACCCTCTTCGAGCTGCCAGAGTTCTTTCTTGGGCCCACGCCCCCATTTGGGCGGATCGAGCATGATGCCATCGTAGCGCCGTTCGCGCCGCACCTCGCGCGCGGCGAATTTGCTAGCATCGTCGACGAGCCAGCGGATCGGCAAGTCCGCCATGTCCGACAGAGCCGCATTGGCCTTGCCCGCCTCGACCGATTTTTTCGACGCATCGACATGGGTGACCTTCGCGCCTTTGGCCGCAAGCGCGAGGCTGCCGACACCGGTATAGCCGAACAGGTTGAGCGCCTCGAAGTCGGGCCTCACGCGCTCGCGCATCCAGCTCCAATGGCTCGCCATATCTGGGAAAAAGGCGAGATGGCGGAACGGCGTATTCTGCGCGGTGAAGCGCACGTCTTCCCAGGACAGCGGCCAGCCTTCGGCCGGGACGCCGCCCGACAATTGCCAGCGCCCACCGCCATCGGCGTCCGAACCCGGCACAAATTCGCCATCGGCGCGCCAGTTCGTTTCGACGGGATTCCACATCGCCTGCGGTTCGGGGCGAATGAAACGAAAACGCCCATAGCGTTCGAGCTTCCTGCCGCCGCCCGAATCGACGAGGCCATAATCGGCCCAGGGTTCGGCTATCAGCGTTTCCAGTTTCACGCAGGCGTCGCCCGCTCGGCGATATAGGCCTTCACCTCTTCGATATCCGCCGGCAACACATCATAACGTTCTTCGCGGTCAAACAGGCTGGCGAGATGCGTTGGCAGATGCGGCCGCGTGCCCGTTGCGCGCTCGACGGCGTCGCGGAATTTGGCCGGATGGGCGGTAGCGAGCGTGACGATCGGCACGTCCGTCGGCAGATCGCTGTCATGCGCGGCGGCGAGGCCGATAGCGGTGTGCGGATCGACAATCTCGCCGCAATGTTCCGCCGTTCGCCGCATCGTCAGCGCCATGGTGTCGGGATCGATGCGTTTCGAGGAGAACAGCCCGCTTATCTTCGAGCGCGCATTGTCGTCGAGAACCATCTTCCGGCTCGATTCGAAGCCTTGCATCGCCTGTGCCATCGCCCCGCCGTCGCGGTCATAGATGTCGAACAAGAGCCGTTCGAAGTTCGAGCTGACCTGGATATCCATCGACGGCGCCGCCGTCGGCGTCAGCGTGCCGACCGAATAGTCGCCCGTGCTGAGCGCGCGGTGGAGGATATCGTTGACATTGGTCGCAACGATCAACTGCTCGACCGGCAGCCCCATCTGCGCGGCGGCGTAGCCGGCGAAGACATCGCCGAAATTGCCCGTCGGCACCGAAAAGGCGATTCTGCGGCCCGGCGCGCCGAGCCGGACGGCGGCATAGGCATAATAGACGATCTGCGCGGCGATCCGCGCCCAGTTGATCGAGTTGACCGCCGACAGCCGGAAGCGCCCTGCGAAATCGCTATCGCCGAACATCGCCTTGACCATCGCCTGCCCGGCATCGAAATCGCCTTCGATAGCGATATTGTGGACATTGGGCGCGAGCACCGTCGTCATCTGGCAGCGCTGGACATCGGAAACGCGCCCCTGCGGGTGGAGCATGAAGATATCGACCTTGTCGCGGCCCGCGACGGCCTCGATCGCCGCCGACCCGGTATCGCCCGATGTCGCGCCGATGACGGTGAGATGCGTGTCCTTGCCGGTCAGAAAGCGCTCGAAGAGCTGGCCGAGCAGCTGGAGCGCGACATCCTTGAAGGCGAGCGTCGGCCCATGGAAGAGTTCGAGCAGCCAATTGCGGGAATCGAGCTGAACAAGCGGCGTCACGGCCTGGTGGTGGAATCCGCCATAAGCTGTCTCGCACAAGCTGCGCAGTTCGCTTTCCCCAAGGCTGCCCGCCACAAAGGGCGCGAGGATGCGCACCGCCGTTTCAGCGTAGCTGAGTCCCGCCAGATCGGCGATGTCGTCGGGCGCAAGCTGCGGCCAGCTTTCGGGCACATAGAGCCCGCCGTCACTGGCAAGCCCGGTGAGCGTCGCGCCCTCGAAATCGAGCGCCGGCGCGCTTCCCCTGGTGCTGATATAGCGCATCGCCATGCGCGCTAGCGGCCTGCGCCCGTCCCGACAACCGTCGCTTCGCCGGCAGGCGCCAAGACGGTGCGATCGAACCACAATGTCTCGTTGCCGAAACCGAGAAACGGATCGTCGATAATATCGAGCGCCGGCATCTCCGCCATGTCCATCGGCGGCATCGAGAATTGCCATGTCGATCCCCTCCGGCGCCGCTCGCGATCTCCGGCTCCGGCAGGCTCTTCGGGACCGGCAATCTCGCCTGACGGTGGCGGAGCCGTAGTCGGGCCCGGCGGAGGTGGCGGGTTCTGCGCCGTCGCCGCTGCGCTGGAAACGGCAAGCAGGAGGCCGAACAGGAGATGGGGCAAATATGTGATACGCATTGCTACTATCCGTCGCTATTCCGCCGGCCCGGCGTCGATCCAGCGCCGCCGCACCGCCAGAAGATAGATAATCGCCGCCGCCGCGGCAAAAAAGAACCACTGGATGGCGTAGAGCAAATGGTTGTTGGGGATGTTTTGGGGATCGGGCGGCGCAGCGGCTTCGAGCCCCTCCATCGGTTCATCGGCAACGAGCCGCGTCCCGAAATCCTGGTCGAGCGCGATCACACCGGTGATTTCACCGCCGCTCCAGCCTTCGGGCGATTCGGGCGATTCGGACCATCCCCCAACGACCTGCATCCCCGGTCCTTCGCCGCCGCCGGTGCGGCACGATGCGATATGGATCCAGCCGGTCTCGCCGTCGCTATTTTGCCCGCCGCGCGCGCGCCAGCCAACGGGCTCGAGGCAATAGCCGGTTGCACGGCGATAGAGGAGCGAGCGATCGGGCAGCGACGGATAGGCGATCGGCGGCAGTTCGGCCGCCGCCTCGAAACGTTCGAGCAGCGCCTCCTTCTCGCCCTTGCGTTGGAGCTGCCAGATACCGAGGCCGATCATCGTAGCGACGGCAACGGCGACGAAGATCGTGGGAACCAGCGGAAACCTCACTCGTCGTCCTTTCCGCTGATCCGGCCTTCACGCGCCTGATTGCGATATTCGCTGGCGAGCAGCATGCCTTTGGCCAGGCGCAGCCCGAAAACGACGGCAGCCGCGGTGATCGGCACCCAAAGCAGGATATGTACCCAGAAGGGCGGATAGAGAGTCAGTTCGAGCGTTAGCGCGAGCGCCATGACAAGCGCGCCGATGATCAGCGTAAGGAAAGCGGCGGGGCCGTCGCCGACATTGAATTCCGAAATATCGAGCCCACAATTCGCGCAATTATCGGCGAAGGTGATCGGCCCTTCATAGAGCGTCGGCGCGCCGCATTGCGGACAGAGGCCTGAAAGACCGATCTGCAAGAGAGTGGGCTGCTCCATCGGACGCGCCTTAGCAGGCTGCCATCCTTTAGGGGAGAGACGCTCTAGTGATACTCGGCGCCGGCGCCGCCCCAGACATAGATCGAGACGAAGAGAAACAGCCAGACGACATCGACGAAATGCCAATACCAGGCGGCCGCCTCGAAACCGAAATGCTGCTTCGGCGTGAAATCGCCGCGATAGGTGCGGAGCAGGCATACGGCGAGGAAGATCGTGCCGACGATGACATGGAAACCGTGGAAACCGGTCGCCATGAAGAAGGTTGCGCCATAGATATTGCCGCCGAAATCGAACGCCGCATGGGCATATTCATAGGCCTGGATACAGGTGAAGATGATGCCGAGGCCGATGGTCAGCCAGAGGCCGAGCTTCAACCCCTCACGGTCTCCATTGAGCAGCGAATGGTGCGCCCAAGTCACCGTGGTGCCCGAGCAGAGCAGGATCAGCGTGTTGAGCAGCGGGAAGGAGAAGGGATCGAAGACATGGATGCCTTCGGGCGGCCAGACGCCGCCGACGGCTTCGACTTCCGGCGGGAACAGCGCGGCGCCGAAAAACGCCCAGAACCAGCCGACGAAGAACATGACTTCCGACGCGATGAACAGGATCATGCCGTAACGCAGGTGAAGCTGCACGACCGGCGTATGATCCTCACCGTTGGCCTCGCGGATGACATCGACCCACCAGCTGAACATCGTGAAGAGGATGCCGATCAACCCGGCGATCGAGATATAGCCGCCATAAGGTTGTTCATGGAGCCACATCACGAAACCGCCGAAAAAGGCGAACGCCGAAATGGAACCGATAAGCGGCCAGATGCTCGGGTTTACAAGGTGATAGTCATGTTCGGGGGCGGCGTGAGCCATGGCGTTCAGGTCCCTTAGATACTGTTATTAGCGTGTCTACCGTCAGGACGCTTCGTCGTCCACGGGGTAAAAGGTGTAGGATAGCGTGATCTGCTCGACATCGCCGATATCGGGATCGTCCAATATCGCCGGATCGACAAAATAGGTGACCGGCATGCGGACGTGCTCGCCCGGCTGCAGCGTCTGTTGTGTGAAACAGAAACATTCAATCTTGGTGAAATAGGCGCCGGCTTCGAGCGGAGTGACGTTGAATGACGCGGTCCCTGTGATCGCGCGGCCCGACAGGTTCTCTGCCTCGTAAAAGGCGATATCGCGCGCGCCAATGGCAACGGTTTCGGTGTTGCGCTCGGGCCGAAAAGCCCAGGGCAGATCGCGCGAGACATTTGAGTCGAAGCGTATCGTGATCTGCCGGCCTATAACGCCGTCCTCGATGACCGCCGCTTCGGCGCGCTGCGTCGTGCCGGCAAAGCCGGTGACCTGGCAGAAGATGCGGTAGAGCGGCGCCGAGGCGAAGCCGAGTGCAACCATCCCGGCGACGAGCAACGCCGCCATCCCGGCGCTGCGCAGGTTCTTGCGCTTGAGGGTGACATCGTCGGTCACGCGAACAGCCCGATCTTCACGATCGTGATCAGGTAAAACAATATCACGAGCCCGCCGAGGCCGAGCGCCATGGCCACTGCGCGGCTGCGCTGCTTCTGCCGGATCAGGTCTTCTTCATCGGGCGTCATGCGAGCGCTCCCAAGGGCAGCCAGGCGTCGATGACGAGTGCACCGAACAACGCGAAGAGATAGACTATCGAAAAAAGGAACAGCCGTTTTTCGGGCACCATCTTTGCTGGCTTGGTCGAAGGATTGCGAAGAACGGCAATCGTCAGCGCAAGGAAAATCGCGCTCAACAGCGTTGCCGTGAAGCCGTAAATCGGCCCCGTCAGGCCGAGAGGCCAAGGCGCAATCGCGACCGCCGCCATCGGCAGCGTGTAGAGCAGCATCTGGCGGCGGGTCGATTTCGGCCCCGCGACAACAGTCATCATCGGGACGCCGGCGCGCGCATAATCGGCGTTGACGAACAGCGACAGCGCCCAGAAATGCGGCGGCGTCCAAAGGAAGATCAGCGCGAAGAGCAGCACCGGCAAGAGCGTGATCTCACCCGTCGCCGCTGCCCAGCCGATCAACGGCGGAAACGCGCCGGCAGCGCCGCCGATAACGATATTCTGCGGCGTCCGGCGTTTGAGCCAGATCGTATAGATGCAGACATAAAAGAGGATCGCAGCGGCGAGCGTCGCGGCGGCGAGCCAGTTTGTCGCCACGCCCATCAGCAGCACCGAAAAAGCGCCGAGCCCGACGCCGAAATGAAGCGCCGCTTCGCGGTCCATCCGTCCCGCCGGGATCGGGCGGTCCGCGGTCCGCTGCATCAGCGCGTCGATATCCGATTCGAACCACTGGTTGAGCGCTGCGGCCGCGCCGTGCGCCATCGCGATGCACAGGATCGCGGTAAAGGCGATGACCGGATGCGGGATCATCGGCGCTGCGAGCAGGCCCGCGCCGCCCGTGAACACGACGAGCTTCATCACGCCCGGCTTGGTCAGCGCGTAAAAATCGCGCCAGTCGGCAATGAGCGGCTGGGCGCTAGGTTGGGCGGTTGCTGTGTTCATATCCCTCGATCTCGTCATTCCAGCTTAGGCTGAAATCTCCATCGGCTGGCGTTTCACTCGCGGGACGAGATCCCGGCTTTCGCTGGGATGACGCGCTCCTGTTGTTCGCGGCCTCCGCTAATCGATCTTCGGCAGCCGGTTGAACTGGTGATAGGGCGGCGGGCTCGACAGCGTCCATTCGAGCGTCGTCGCGCCTTCGCCCCAATAATTGTCGGCGGCCTTTTTGCCGGCAATCAGCGACCAGAGCATGTTGACGAAGAACACCGCCATACCCGCGGCCATGATCCAATAGCCATAGGTCGCGATCTCGTTCCAGTAAGCGTGCGCATCGGGATAATCGGGATAACGGCGCGGCATGCTGTCCAGCCCCAGGAAATGCATCGGGAAGAACAGCACGTTGACGCCGATGAAGAACAGCCAGAAATGCACCTGCCCGAGGAACTCGTTGTACATCTTCCCGCTCATCTTGCCGAACCAGTAATACCAGCCGCAGAAGATGCCGAACACCGCGCCGAGCGAGAGCACATAGTGGAAATGGGCAACCACATAATAGGTGTCGTGCACGATATCGTCGAAGCCGCCATTGGCGAGCACAACGCCCGTCACGCCGCCCACGGTGAACATGAAGATAAAGCCCAGCGCCCACAGCATCGGTGTCTTGAGCGTCATTGAACCGCCCCACATCGTGGCGATCCAGCTGAAGATCTTGATGCCGGTCGGCACCGCGATCACCATCGTCGCGGCGGTGAAATAGAGTTTCATGTTGAGGCTCAAGCCGACGGTAAACATATGATGCGCCCAGACGACAAAGCCTACAACGCCGATCGCGACCATGGCATAGGCCATGCCGAGATAGCCGAAGACGGGTTTCTTGCTGAACGTTGCCACCACCTGACTGACCATGCCGAAGCCCGGCAGGATCATGATGTAAACTTCGGGGTGCCCGAAGAACCAGAATAGATGCTGGTAGAGGATCGGATCGCCGCCGCCTGCTGCATCGAAGAAGGTCGTGTTGAAGTTGCGATCAGTCAACAGCATCGTGATCGCCGCGGCAAGCACCGGCAGTGCAAGCAACAGCAGGAACGCCGTCACCAGTACCGACCAGACGAAGAGCGGCATTTTGTGCAGCGTCATGCCCGGCGCGCGCATGTTGAAGATCGTCGTGATGAAATTGACCGCACCGAGGATCGATGACGCACCCGCGAGATGGAGCGAGAAGATCGCCATATCGGTCGCCGGACCTGACGCCTGCGTCGATAGCGGCGCATAGACCGTCCAGCCGGTTCCCGAGCCCAAGCCCGTCGAACCCATCACCTGGGTCGACCCCATCAGCAACAGGAAGGCGGGAACGAGCAGCCAGAAGCTGATATTGTTCATCCGCGGAAATGCCATATCGGGCGCACCGATCATCAGCGGCACAAACCAGTTGCCGAAACCGCCGATCATCGCCGGCATCACCATGAAGAACACCATGATCAAGCCATGCGCCGTGATCAGCGTGTTCCACATATGCTTGGCGGCATCGCCTTCCTGACCAGACCAGGCCTGGAGATACTGGATTCCGGGCTCGGCGAGCTCCATCCGCATCATGCCCGAAATCGCGCCGCCGATTATCCCGGCGATAATCGCGAACAGCAGGTAAAGCGTGCCGATGTCCTTGTGGTTCGTCGACATGAACCAGCGGACGAAAAAGCCGGGCCTGTGATCGGCCTCGTCATGCGTTTCGTCGTGATGCGCTTCGAAATGAGCGGGGGTGGCGGCTGTGTCTGTCATCGTTGCGAACCCTTAACTATTATCCACGGCGGCTTGGTCGACGACCTCGCCCTCTACCGTCGGCGCGTCTTCCGCGCCCTCGATATCTACTTCAAGCGCCTCGTCGCCCGTATCGTCGCCGGGCATCGAACCGCCCTGGATGCGAACCCATTGGGCGAAGCGCTCGGGCGTCACCACCTCGACAGCGATCGGCATATAGGCATGGCGGGCACCGCACAGTTCGGAACATTGGCCGAAATAGACGCCGGGCTCATCGACACGGACCCAGGTCTCGTTGAGCCGGCCGGGCACCGCATCCATTTTGAGCCAGAAGGCAGGTACGGCAAAGCTGTGCAGCACATCGCTCGCGGTTATCTGGAAACGCACCGTCGTGCCGGCCGGGATCACCAGCCGGCGATCGGCCGCCAGCAGGCGCGGACCATCGGCATCGGTGCGGAAAGGTTGGCCTTCGGCCTGTTCGCCTTCCTCTTCGAGCATGTTGGAAACGAAAGAAATATTGCCGTGATCGGGATATTCGTAGAGCCAGTTCCACTGATTGCCCGTGACCTTGACAGTCACGCTCTCGCCCTCGGGCAGATCATATTGGTTGGCGAGCAGGTTGATCGACGGCACGGCGATCGCGACGAGGATCAGCACCGGCACCAATGTCCAGATAACTTCGAGCGTCGTATTGTGCGTCGTCTTCGACGGCTCCGGATTGGAGCGCCGATTGAAGCGCGCCATGACCCAAAGCAACAGCGCGAGCACGAAAAGCGAGATTACCGTGATGATCGGCATCAGCAACGCATCATGGAACCACAGCGCCTGACGCCCGACCTCGGTAACCTGATCGGGCAGGTCGATGCCGCCATCGGGCATGCCGACACCCTCGACGGGAACAGCGTATTCAAATTCTTCGGCCGGCGCGGCAGCGGCGTCTTGAGTCGCAGACTCTGCCCCGGGCGCAGGCGCAAGTTCGGCCTCGGGTGCAGGTGCCAGCTCGGCCTGCGGCGCCGGCGCAGCCGCGGCTTCGGCCGGTGACGTTACGGAAAAGGATGCCAGGGCGAGTCCCGCCGCCAGCATCGCTGTTTTCAAAATACGCATCTTGTCCCCATTCATGCCTGGCCGAAGCGCCAGAGTTCGCATGGCAGCGATATCGCTTTCGGCGCGCTTTATAGGGGCGCAATTCCCAAGGCTCAAGCGCTTGCGGCGCGAAACATGCCCGCCTATGTCGCGCCCGGGCAAAGGGCAGGTAACAGCGATGATCGACGACGATATCCTCACCGAATTCAGAGCCGCAGGCGCGCTTCTCGAGGGGCATTTTATTCTCTCCTCGGGCAAGCATAGCGACCGATATCTGCAATGCGCGCGCGTATTGATGGACCCGATGCGCGCCTCGCGCCTTGCCTCGACGCTGGCGGCGCGGCTGCCGCGCGAGATCCGCAGCGAGATCGAGGTCGTCGTGTCTCCGGCGATGGGCGGCTTGATCATTGGCCATGAAATGGCCCGTGCGCTGGGGGTCGATTCGTTGTTCCTCGAACGGCCCGAAGGAGTTTTCGAGCTGCGCCGCGGTTTCGCGCTCGAGCCCGGCCAGAAGGTGCTTCTCGTCGAGGATATCGTGACCACCGGCCTGTCGTCGCGCGAGGCGATCGAGGCGGTCAAGCGCGAGGGCGGCGATGTGATCGCCGAAGCAGCGCTTGTCGATCGTTCGCTCGGCACGGCCGATGTCGGCGTGCCGCTGTTCACGCTGCTGTCGCTCGATTTCCCGGTTTACGCTCCCGACGAACTGCCCGAGGAGCTCGCCGCGACCCCTGCCGAAAAACCCGGCAGCCGGAAAAAGTGACCCGCTGGCTCGGTGCGCTGATCGGCCTTGCCGGCCTGTTCGCCGCGCATCCGGCCGACGCCTTCGATCCCGCGCGTATCGGCGATCTCGCCGAGAACGCCGATTTTGCGGGCGTCATCCTGGTCTCGCACGGCGATACGATCATCTATGAGCGCGCCTTTGGCGAAATGATCCCGGGAAGCGGCCGCCGCCACGATCTCGACGCTCGCTGGCGCTGGGCGTCGATCACCAAACAGGTCATCGCGACGATCGCAATGCAGGAAACAGAGGCCGGCACGCTCGATCTCGACGCGCCGATTGCGCGCTACTGGCCCGAATTTCCCAATGATGCGCGCGATGCTATTACCATCCGGCATCTGATGCAGCATCGATCCGGCCTGCCCAATCCGGACAAAACGCCACTGACGCGCGCAGGTCTGCCGGCATTCTATGCATCCGACGGCGAAAGCCTGACGCCGGCCGACGCCTATTGCGCGGGTCCGGTCGAGGCGGAACCGGGATCGCGCTACTCCTATAATAATTGCGATTTCATCGTGCTGGGCGCGATCCTCGAACGCGTCACCGGCACGCCGCTGGCGCAGCTCGTTGCAAGCCGTATTTCGGCCAATGTACTGTTCTTTCCGGACGGCGGAGCGACCGTCCCCGGGTTCCATTTCGGCGAGGCCGAACCGCCGTTTCGCTTCGCCGCCTATGGCGCCGCCGGCGGACTCAACGGCACGGTCCACGATCTCTGGCGTTTCGATCGCGCATTGATGACCGGGGAATTGCTCGGCGCGGACAGGCGCGCCGAAATGTGGACCGGCGATCCCGAACTCGGCCACGCCGCGCTGGGCCAATGGGAATTGCCGCTATCGCTGACCGGCTGCGATGCACCGGTTCGCCTTGTCGAGCGCCATGGCGGAATCGGCGGTGTCCAGGCACGCAATTTCATCCTGCCGGAAAGCGACATGACCGTGATTGCCTTCATCAATCGCTCGCCGGCCGAATTCGATTTCGGTCAGGTCTGGCGCGGCGAGGGATTCGCCCATGATTTGCTTGCCTTGGCAGCCTGTGACTGGGAAGATGGCGAAGAATGACCGACCATCTTCGCCTTGGCGTCAATATCGATCACGTCGCGACCGTCCGCAACGCGCGCGGCGGAGACTATCCCGATCCGGTGCGCGCCGCCGAACTCGCGGCGCAGGCGGGCGCGGACGGCATCACTGCACATCTGCGCGAAGACCGGCGGCATAT
Source organism: Sphingomonadaceae bacterium (assembly GCA_013001755.1). Lineage (GTDB taxonomy): Bacteria > Pseudomonadota > Alphaproteobacteria > Sphingomonadales > Sphingomonadaceae > Parasphingopyxis. Next base: position 4,357 of record JABDLY010000063.1, on the reverse strand, counting down.
TACCGATGACGATATCGCGAGATTGGCCCAAATCGAGGGCGTGCGCCTGAATCTGGAAATGGCGGCGACCGACGAGATGCTCGAAATCGCGCTGCGGCAATTGCCGCAGGCAACCTGTATCGTTCCGGAAAAACGAGCGGAACAGACGACCGAAGGCGGGTTGGATGCCGCCGCCGGGCATAATCATCTGGCGCGTTTCGTTCGTGAAATGTCGGCCGCCGGGATGCGCGTAAGCCTGTTTATCGAGCCCGATCCCGCGCAGGTTGAGGCCGCGATGCGTCTCGGCGCGCCGGTCGTCGAATTCCACACCGGCAGCTATGCCAATCTCGAGGGAGAAGCGCAGGCCGAGGAACTTCGCCGTATCGCCGATGCCGCCGCGCTCGCTGCGAAAAACGGCATCGAACCGCATGCCGGCCACGGCCTGACTTTCGACAATGTCGGGCCGATCGCCGCGATCCTGCAGCTACACGAACTCAACATCGGTCATTTTCTGGTCGGCGAGGCGATCTTCACCGGGCTCGAGGCAAGCGTGACGCGAATGCGCGAGCTGATGGATCTGGCAAGATGAAAGTCTTTTGTCAGAATTTCGCTGACGCGAAATCCGTCAGGTTGAGTCTGACAGGAAAGCTCTCATGATAATCGGCATCGGTTCCGATCTCTGCAATATCGAGCGCATCCAGGCATCGCTCGACCGGTTCGGTCAGCGCTTCGAGAACCGCGTTTTCACCGAGATCGAGCGTGCCAAGGCACAGCGTCGCCCGTTCACCATCGCCGGGACCTACGCCAAGCGCTTCGCCGCCAAGGAGGCGTTTACCAAAGCCGTCGGCACCGGCTTTCGTCAGGGTGTATTCATGAAGGATATCGGCGTAGTGAACGCCAGGAGCGGCGCCCCGACGCTGGCGCTCGAAGGCGGGGCGAAGAAGCGGCTTGACGCGCTGACCCCGCCCGGCCACCGGATCGAAGTGCATTTGACCTTGACCGACGATCATCCCTGGGCGCAGGCTTTCGTCATCCTTTACGCGGTCCGCACGGACGTCAGCGGGAACTGAAAAGATAAAAGAGTGAATGAGTTAAGCGTGAGCGACAGCGATTCCGATATCCGCGGCAACACGGCCGCCGCGCCCGAGGTCAGCGATGACGACACGGGCAGGGACAAAAAGACCGACTGGTGGGGCGAGATCAAGGGGATCTTTTGGCTCGTCATCGCCGTGCTCGCCTTTCACAGCCTCGTCGCCAAACCCTTTTACATTCCGTCTGAATCGATGATGCCGGGACTGATCAAGGGCGATCGGCTGGTCGTGACCAAATATCCCTATGGCTGGTCCTATGTATCGCCGAGCTTCCATATCCTGCCCTTTATCGATGGGCGGTTGTTCGGCCGTTATCCCGAGCGCGGCGACGTTGTAATCGCCGTGCCGCGCGGCGGACGATCGGACTATATCAAACGCGTCATCGGGCTGCCCGGAGACCGGATCGAAGTGCGCGGCGGGATCGTCCACATCAACGGTGAGGCGCTACGTCGCGAACAGCAGGCGCCGGCGATGATCCCGATCGACACCAATGTCCCCTGCTCGGATTTCCCCGCGCTCGCGACGACCGGGAGCGACGGGCTGCGCTATTGCCGGATGCCCGTCTATCGCGAATGGACGCCCGAGGGGCGGCATTACGATACGATCGATCTCGGCCCCTCGCCGGCCGATTATTACGGCCCGGTCACCGTGCCCGAAGGCCATGTCTTCCTGATGGGCGACAATCGCGACCAGTCGGCCGACAGCCGCGCGCCGCTCGCCGCGGGCGGATTGGGCGGCCCGGTGCCGGTCGAAAGCATCGGCGGGCGGGCCGAATTCATCACCTTCTCGCTCGACGGCACTTCGAGCTGGTATAATCCGGTCAGCTGGTTCTCGGCGATGCGCAGCGGGCGCGCCGGTACCGGGCTGCACCCCGCCGCCGGAAACGAATGAGCCTGCGCGACGATCTCCCCGGGCCCTATGACGGCCGCGCCGGGCCGGCCGAAGTCCATGATCCGCTGATCAGGAGAGAATTGCGCAAGGCCAGCGCCTGGGCGATAGTCGCCATCGCCGTCGTCCTGATCTGGTTTCTCGCGCAGCCCTTGCTGCTGATAGTCGGCGGCCTCGTCTTCGCGACCTTGCTCGACGGCGGCACGCGCCTGCTCGGCCGGTTCCTGCCGATACCGCGCGCGCTACGCCTTCTGATCGTCGTATTGCTGATTCTCGCCGCGCTCGCCGGCATCATAATGCTCGCCGGGTTCGAGATCGCCGCCCAGGCCGAACAGCTTCGCGAGACGCTCGACCGTCAATATACGAGCTTCGCATCGTGGCTCAGCGAAATGGGCATGCGGCCCGAGGGCGAAGTATTGACCGACGTTCTCCGCCAGGTACTCGGCTCGGTCGGCAGCCTTACCTCAGCGCTGGGTTCGGCGGTCAGCGGGATCGCGGCGTTGTTCCTCGTCATGGTGATCGGCCTGTTCATAGCGATCGAGCCCAATATCTACGATCGCGGCGTGCAATGGATGCTGCCGCGCGGCACGCGGCCCGAATTCCGCAAAATGTCGGCCAGCATGGCCTACACGCTGCGCCGGCTTCTCGCCGGGCGTATTCTCGGCATGATCCTAGAAGGCGTGCTGACCTGGCTGCTGCTGTCGCTCGCCGGTGTACCGATGGCGCTGCTGCTCGGCATCCTTGCCGGGATTCTCGCCTTCATCCCGAATATCGGCGCTTTCATCACAGGCGTGCTGATGGTCGCCGTTGGCCTCAGTGCTGGTCCCGACACGGGGCTTTATGCGTTCATCATCTATCTCGTGGTGCAGAGTTTTGACGGCTATGTCGTCGTCCCTATGGTGGCGCGGCAGACTGTCGACCTGCCTCCCGCGCTGACCTTGTCCTCGCAGATCATCTTTGCAGCGCTGTTTGGGATTATCGGGCTGGCGCTTGCCGACCCGATCCTGGCGATGATCAAGGCCGGGCTCGAACGGCGACAGGAGCATGAGGAAGAGCTCGAGGAGCTACGCACCGAGGCCCAGCAACGACCGATCCAGGAGCATGGCTAGCGGCTATTGGCCGCCTTCCGGTGGAACACCCTGCCCGCCGCCCTGCATCATCTGCTCGATCTGCATCCGCCGCATCGCCTCTTCCTGCGAAATGAAGTCGACCAGCTCGACGTCGAATTCGAGCACCGCATCGGCCGGGATCGTGCTTTCGGGCGGCGGCGTCGAACCATAGCCGAGTTCGGGCGGCAGCCAGATGCGATAGCGCGCGCCGCGATCCATAAGCTGCAGCGCCTCGTTCCAGCCCTCGATCACCGCTCCGACCTGAAACGATGCACGGTCATTGGCGTCGAATATGCTGCCGTCGATCAGCCTTCCCTCGTAATTGACCAGCGCCGCATCACCGAGCGATGGGCTGCCATCGCCATCGCCCGCTTCGAGTATTTCATATTGCAGGCCCGTATCGGTTGTCGTGACGCCCGACCGGCTGCCGTTCCAGGTCATAAAGGCTTCCGGCCCGCCGTTGATCGCGACGGCGCGCGCCGTCGAGAACCAGGCAAAGACGCAGGCCGCGAGCAATACGATGGCGACGCCGATCCAGAGTTTGGTCAGCGTGCCTTTCTGGATAGGACGAAGCGGAACGGCGGTAACGGACATCGACAAGTCTCCGAAAAGGCGCTGCACAAACAATAAAGGCCACTCCTATGGAGCGGCCCCTATAAAATCCAGTCTAGAATGTCCGGCGGCTTAGCCGTCGCGCTCCAGCCGCTTGCGCTCGAGCTTGCGGGCACGGCGGATCGCGGCGGCGCGTTCGCGCGCACGCTTTTCCGACGGCTTTTCGTAATGACGGCGCAGCTTCATCTCGCGATACACACCTTCGCGCTGCAGCTTTTTCTTGAGCGCGCGAAGCGCCTGATCGACATTGTTGTCACGAACCGAAACTTGCATAAACCCGTCAGTCTCCAATCGAAAACGCCTGAAAAACAGGCTTTTTCGAGCCCGTCCTGGCAATGCATATAGCACAAAAACAGTTGAGCCGCGAAACCCGTTCCGCGGCGTTCGATGGCGAGATAGCCACGTTACGCGCCGATTTCAAGCAAAAACGCCCCCGGCAACACTCGACTTTCGCGCCTGAATGTCGGACAATCCCGACAAGTTTCGAATCCAATGGAGGCCTGACAGATGGCGACGCAGCTCAAAGAACCCGAATCGACCGAAATGACCGATGAAGAGCGTCAGGCGCGGCTCGATCTCGCCGCCGCCTACCGGATTTTCGCGCTCGAAGGCTGGGACGAGAATATCTTCAACCATATCACGCTGAAGGTCCCGGGCGAGGACGGCGCGTTCCTGATC
>JABDLY010000025.1 GCA_013001755.1 Sphingomonadaceae bacterium | reverse complement strand
GATCAGGCCTTCGCTCCGCCCTTCGAGCGACGACAGCCGGACATGCGGCGGCTCTTCGATCGGTCGATCGAGATGCGCCTCCGACACCAACGCACAGAGATTTTCGTAGCCGGTCTGATCCTGCGCGAGCAGCGGCAGCCAGTCGATAACCAGCGCTTCATTGTCGGGACGGCCGGGCCGCGCAATGGCGAGCATCGTACCGATGATCGGCTGCACGCCCGCCGACATGGCTGCAGCGCAATAGGGCATGGCGGCATAAAGCCCGTTACGATCGACAAGCGCGGCGGCAGGGAAACCCAACTCCTTCGCGCGCTTCGCGATAGCTTTGGGCTGAATCGCGCCTTCGAGCATCGTATAGGCCGAGAAAATCCGCAGGGGTACGAACGGCGCGTGGGGCATCAGTCGAAGCTAGGCGGACCCAGACGATTCGTCACGAAGAACAAAGGACGAATGTGGATGAGGCCACCAAATCACCTGCGTCGAGTACCGGCCGGCTAAAGCAGCTTCTCGATCTCGCGCTTCAAATGTTCGGGCTTCACCATCGAGCCATGGCGCGAGACGACTTCGCCTTCGCGGTTCACAAGGAACTTGGTGAAATTCCATTTGATCGCCGAGCTCATGATGCCGCCCTGCTGCGCCTTCAAATGTTGCCAGAGTGGATCGGCGCCGTCGCCATTGACCTCGACCTTGCCGAGTACGGGAAAGCTGACGTCGTAATTGAGCGTACAGAATTCGGCGATTTCCTCGGCGCTGCCGGGTTCCTGATTGCCGAATTGGTTGCACGGGAAGGCGAGGATTTCGAAGCCGCGATCCTTATAGGCATCGTAAAGCTCTTCGAGCCCTTCATATTGCGGCGTGAATCCGCATTTCGACGCGGTGTTGACGATCAACAGCACCTTGCCTTCATAGTCCGACAGATCGAGTTCGCCGCCATCGGCCTTCGCTACTTTGTAATCGGTTACGTCAGTCATTTCCGTTCTCCGTTAATCGTCATGTCAGCGAAGGCTGGCATCTATCCCAGATTGCGGTCTCGCGATTGCCTGTCTGGGATAGGCCCCAGCCTCCGCTAGGGCGACGTATTATTCCAACAACCCCTCGTGAAGCCGGATCATCCGGTCGGTCTTGCGCGCAAGCCGTTCGTTATGCGTGGCGATCAGCGCCGCGCTGCCCTCTTCGCGGACAAGCTTTATGAATTCGGCGAGCACGATATCCGCCGTTGCCTCGTCGAGATTGCCCGTCGGCTCGTCGGCAAGCACCAGAGACGGCCGGTTGGCGAGCGCACGACCGACCGCCACGCGCTGCTGCTCCCCACCCGAAAGCTGCGAGGGGCGGTGCGTCATGCGGTGAGACAGACCGAGCCGGGTCAGCAGCGCCTCGGCGCGCTCCTCCGATTCAGGATAATTCTTGCCGCGGATCAGCTGCGGAATGACGACATTCTCTTTCGCCGAAAAATCGGGAAGCAGATGGTGAAACTGGTAGACGAAACCGAGATGTTCGCGCCGCGTCGTCGTGCGCGCATCGTTTTCGAGATTGGCGGCCTGCTCGCCGTCGATCGCGATCGACCCGCCGAAGCCGCCTTCGAGCAGCCCGACCGCCTGGAGCATCGTCGACTTGCCAGAACCCGACGGGCCGAGCAGCGAGATCACTTCGCCCTTGGCTATCTCCATGTCGATACCGCGCAGCACTTCGATGGTAACGCCGCCCTGTTCGAAGCTGCGCGTCAGCCCGCGCACTTCCAATACGTTACTCATAGCGCAGCACTTCCACCGGATCGGTGCTCGCCGCCTTGAACGCCGGATAGAGCGTGAAGATGAAAGCCGATCCGAGCGCCAGCGCGGCGATCATCAATACTTCGAAAGGATCGGTGCGCGACGGCAGTTCGGTGATGAAGCGAACCGAAGGGTCCCAGAGATTGGCGCCCGTCAGCCGCTGGACGAAATTGAGTACGCCTTGGCGATATTGCAGCAGCAGCATCGCCAATATGATGCCGAGGATCGTGCCGAGCGTGCTCGTCGTCATACCGATCGTCAGGAATATCCGCGTCATGCTGCTCCGCGTTGCGCCCATGGTGCGCATGATCGCGATGTCGCGCTTCTTTGCGCGCACCAGCATGATCAATGACGACAATATGTTGAACACCGCGACGAGGATGATCAGCGACAGGATCACGAACATCACGACGCGTTCGATCTCGAGCGCTTCGAATATCTCGCTGTTCATTTCGCGCCAGTTGGTCACCACGCCGCGATCGGCAAATCGCATTGCCAGCGGTTCGACGATTTCGGCAACGTCGTCGGGGTTGGCGGTGTCGATCTCGACAATACCGACGGTGTTCTCGTCGAGCAGCAGGAGCGTCTGCGCGTCCTCCAACGGCATCAGGACGAACGCCTTGTCCCAATCGTAAACGCCGACCTCGAATATCGCCGCGACATTATACGACACAATACGCGGCACGGTGCCGAATGGCGTCGAACGGCCTTCGGGCGAGATCAGGCTGACCTGGCTTCCCACGACTGCGCCGAGCGACACCGCCAGCCGCGAACCGATTGCGATGTTGTTGGCGCCCGGCACGAGTTCCGCCATGTCGCCGGCGCGTACGTTCGAATTGAGCAGCTCGTTGGCGCGAATATCCTCGATCCGCATTCCGCGCGCCTGCACGCCTTCGACACGACCGGTAAAGCTCGCCATCAAGGGGTGCTCGATCATCGGCGTCGCCGACACCACACCGGGCGTCGCCTCGGCTTCGTCGACGATCTCCTGCCAATTGGGCAGGCGCCCGCCATAGCCCTGGACCACGGCATGGCCGTTGAGCCCGACGACGCGGTCGAGAAGATCGGCGCGGAAACCGTTCATCACGCTCATCACGACGACGAGCGCCATCACGCCGAGCATCACCGCGACAAGGCTGATCGAGGCGACGACAAAGATAAACCGCTCGCCCTTGCCCGGCAGCAGATAGCGTTTCGCGATCATCCGTTCGTGGCGCGAGAGGATCAAACCAGTTTCTCCAGCGCGCTCTCGGCGCTCAATTCTTCGCGTTCGCCCGTGGCGCGGTTCGTCAGCTCGACGACGCCGTTCTTGATCCCGCGCGGCCCTATGACGAGCTGCCAGGGGAGGCCGATCAAATCCATCGTCGCGAATTTCGCGCCGCCGCGTTCGTCGCGATCATCGTAAAGCACCTCGACGCCCGCCGCTTCGAGCTTCGCATAGAGATCGTCGGAAGTTGCAACGCACGCTTCGTCGTCGGCGCGCATGTTTATGAGGCCGACCTTATAGGGCGCGACGGGTTCGGGCCAGACAATGCCGTTATCGTCATGGCTCGCCTCGATTATCGCACCGACGAGCCGCGACACGCCGACGCCGTAGCTGCCCATCAGAGGTGTGATCATATCGCCGCCGGGGCCGCTGACCTGCATCCCCAGCGCCTTGGTATATTTGTCGCCGAAAAAGAAGATATGGCCGACCTCGATGCCGCGCGATTTGAGCAATGTATCGCCGAGCTCGGCCTCCCTCTCCTCGTCGCGTTTCTCATCGGTCGCGGCATAATCGGCGGTCATGCTATCGACGAAGCCCTGTAGCGCGGCGGTGTCCTCGACATCGACATCGTAGGAGCGGTCCTGCTCCCAATTCTTGTGGAAGAAGACTTCGCTCTCTCCCGAATCGGCGAGAATGATGAATTCGTGGCTGAGATCACCGCCGATCGGGCCGGTATCGGCCTGCATCGGGATCGCCCGCAGCCCCATCCGCTTGAACGTCCGCAAATAGGCGACGAACTGCTTGTTATAGCTGATCCGGCCGCCCGCCTCATCGAGATCGAAGCTGTACGCGTCCTTCATCAGGAATTCGCGGCCGCGCATCACGCCGAAGCGCGGGCGGATCTCGTCGCGGAATTTCCACTGGATATGGTAGAGCATGCGCGGCAGGTCGCGATAGCTTTTGGCGCCGTCGCGGAACAGCGCGGTGATCATGTCTTCATTGGTCGGGCCATAGAGCAGGTCGCGCCCCTGGCGATCCTCGATCCGCAGCATTTCCGGGCCATAGGCCTCGTATCTCCCGGTATCGCGCCAATATTCGGCTGACTGGATCGTCGGCATCAGCATCTCGACCGCGCCCGCCCGATCCTGCTCCTCGCGAACGATCGACTCGATCTTCTTGAGCACACGGTGACCGAGCGGCAGCCAGGCGTAAATCCCCGCCGAAGTCTGCCGCACCAGCCCGGCGCGCAGCATCAGCTTGTGGCTGGCAACTTGCGCGTCAGCTGGCGGCTCTTTGGTGACGGGCAGGAAATAGCGGGAAAGGCGCATGGTTGCTGGTGTCTTCCGGGCTGAAACTGCGGCGTCTCTAGGGTGCGCCTCCGTTCACGGCAACCATAGATGCTGTTGCACAATTCCAACAGGGCGCAACATAATGTGGCGAGAATGCGGCTTCCCCCGTGACAACACCCCTCCGGCGAGCCTAACCGTCTGACACGAAACACGATCGCAAGGCCGTGGTTCAGGGAGGTTCGCGACGCTGCTCTCGGCAAGGAGGGGGTTCGGGAAGCGCGTCGCAACCAACCAAAGGGGGCTTGACGATTGTTCGTCACGCAAATGTGCCCGGGTCGGAAACGGCCCGGGCATATTATTTGGGGTATGACAGCCCGAGCGCAGCAGGCCTTCAAATTTGGTCACGCCGGGCTGAAGCGCCGTCATTGCGAGCCTAGCGAAGCAATCCAGAGCCGCAAACGCTATCGCCAGCCGCTCTATATTTCTTCGTTGCCTTCGGCTCCTCGCAATGACAGTTCGGATAAAATTATGTCGCCCTTACAGGCTAACGATAAACCCGTCCTTCGGCGAGGCTTCGCCCGAAAGCATATCCTGATAGGTCTTCTCGGTGTCGGCTTTCCCCTCGCGCCGGACGACATCGATCCAATCCTTCGCCTGGCCGATAAAGCGCCGCCAGCTCTCGCCAAGCTCGCGCGCAAAGCCTTCGGGGCCGAGTTCCTTCTGCAGTGCAATCGCATGGTCGGGCGCGAAGAACAGCACCGGCGCCGGCCCGGCGATATCGGGCTCGAGCCCGCGTGCGTCCCAATGCGTCGCACCGACCAGGCAGCTATATTTGAGACTATCGGCGAAATGATTGTGGATCGCGTCGAGCGCCTTGGCGTTGCCGGCAAAATCGACGACGACCGACGGCACCGACGCATCGAGACCGTCGACTCCGTCATAGCCTATCACCTTGTCATAAAGCCCGAGCCCTTCGACAAACGCGACATTGCCGCTGCCGGTGAGCCCGATACGCTCGATATCGGGGCTGCGCGCCTTGAGACATTCGGCGAGCCCCATGCCGGTCTTCGACGAAGCGCTGGTCAGCAACGCCGATTGCGCTCCGAAGAAATTTTCCTTCCGCAGGAAGACTTCGATCAGGAAAGACGTCGTGAACAGCGGTTCGAAGATCGGGCGATGATCTTCGAACTCGGCGCTATGCGAGGCATCGGCACCGAGCCGGCGGTAATTATTATAGATCGGACTCATCGGCTGGCGATGCGCTGCCATGTCGGAAAACTGCCCCGGCGCGATATTTCCCGGCTCGACGATCAAATGCGACGACATCGGCAGATAGCCGTAGAGCCGCTCGCCGGCTTCGATGTCGACATGGTTCGACGTTTCGACGCGGGCATATCCCCATACGGGCACGCGGCCCCATCCTTCTTCGGCTGGGAAGAAATTCCAGTAACCGAATTGATCGCCGATCACCGCGTAAGTGATGTTGTTGGCGGTCACGGCGAATTTTTCGATCGCGAGCAGCACCTGCCCTTCGCCGAGTTCGGGAAGTTCGGTCTCGACGAAACGCGCGTTGGAGAGGTTGGTCTTTTCGACGATAAAGTCGGTGCTGGTGGTCATATGGTATTTCCTATCTCAAATTGATCGCGTGCATCGGTAACGTCATTGCGAGCGTAGCGAAGCAATCCAGAGAAACTAACGATAGCGTTTGCAGCTCTGGATTGCTTCGTCGCCTTCGGCTCCTCGCAATGACGGCGTCTTGACGGGGCCGTTGGATCCGAGGCGCGCTCTCAATCGCCCATCGCCGCGATATCCCAGAGCGCTTCGGGATCGACGATCCGCACCTTGCCCTGTTCGAGTTCGATCAGCCCCGAATCGGCCCAGGCCGAAAGCTGGCGGTTGATATTTTCGCGGCTGATACCGACGAAATTGCCGAGCTCGCCTTGGCTGATGTTGATCTTGAGCTGCTGGCTCGCCGCCTCTTCGTCGGTCAACCGCTGGAGATAGCGTGCGAGACGCGGGCCCGCCGAATAGGCGCGGTCGCTCTCGATCGTCGTGTTCATTTGCCGCAGCCGCCGTGCCATTTCCTGCAACATCCGCAACGCGACCATCGGGTTGCGGGTGATGAAATCCTCGCAGGCGTCGCGCGACAAATGCATGACGCTGCCATCCTCGACCATCGTCACGCTCGCCGTGCGTTCGCCGCCGTCGAGCAAGGCGATCTCGCCGATCACTGTCCCGGCGTCGAGATAATCGAGGACGATCTCGCGGCCGTTCGACGAGACCATATCGACGCGCGCGCGCCCGGTAACGAGGATCACCGCCGAATCGCCGGGATCGCCCTGATGCATCAGCACGGTCTTCTTGCCCGCGAATTCAAGCTGCGATCGTGAGAGCAGATCGTCGAGTTCGCCCGGCTCGCAGGCCGCAAGCAGCGAACCCTTTGGCAAGATTGCGAGCAGATCCTGCGCGGTCATCATATCCTTGGCCATCGTCGCCTCCTGTTGCCCCGCTCCCCGTTAGGCGCGCGGGAGACTCGCGCGCGCCTAAACGAGCCGCGACTGTCTTACCGCCGCCTCTACGAAGCTGGCAAATAGCGGATGCGGATCGAAGGGCCGCGATTTGAGTTCCGGGTGGAACTGGACACCGACGAACCAGTCATGATCGGGGCGTTCGACGATCTCGGGCAGCCGCCCATCGGGCGACATGCCAGAGAAGACGAGCCCGCCCTTTTGCAATGGTTCCATATAGTTGGTGTTGACCTCGTAGCGATGACGATGACGCTCGCTGATTTCACCCGCGCCGCCATAGATCGCCGAGACATGGCTGTTACCGTCGAGCTTCGCCTCATAGGCGCCGAGCCGCATCGTCCCGCCAAGGTCGCCGCCCTCTTCGCGTTGCTGGATACCCTCTTCGGACATCCATTCGGTGATCAGGCCGACAACAGGTTCGCTGGTTTCCCCGAATTCGGTCGATGAGGCATTGTCGACACCGGCATCGCGCATCCCTTCGATACAGGCCATCTGCATTCCGAAACATATGCCGAAGTACGGCACATTATGTTCGCGCGCGAAATGGACCGCCGATATCTTGCCCTCCGCCCCGCGTTCGCCGAACGCACCGGGGACGAGGATCGCGTGCAGCGGCTCGAGCTGAACGGCAATATCGGTATCGTCTTCCTCGAAAATTTCGGCATCGATCCATTTGATATGGACCTTCACGCGGTTGGCGATGCCGCCATGGACGAGCGCCTCGTTGAGCGATTTATACGCGTCCTGCAGCCCGACATATTTGCCGACGACGCCGATCGTGACTTCGCCCTCGGGGTTTTCGAGCCGGTCGTTGATCTCGACCCATTTCGTCAGCTCGGGTTCCTGGGCGCCCTCAATCCCGAAGGCGCGGAGCACTTCGTCATCGAGCCCAGCTTCATGATAAGTCAGCGGCACTGCATAGATGCTCGGCGCGTCGAGCGCAGGGATAACCGCGCTTTTTCGAACATTGCAAAAGGCCGCGATCTTTGCGCGTTCGCTGTCGGGCAGCGGATGCTCGGTACGACAGACGAGCACTTCGGGCTGAATGCCGAGCGAGGTCAATTCGCGTACGCTGTGCTGGGTCGGCTTGGTCTTCAGCTCGCCGGCCGCCGCGATATAGGGCACCAAAGTCGTGTGGATCGAGACCGACTGGCCGCGGCCGAGTTCGTTCCTGAGCTGCCGGATCGCCTCCATGAAGGGCAGGCTCTCGATATCGCCGACGGTGCCGCCGATCTCGCAGAGCACGAAATCGATATCGCCGAGATCGGCGCGCGCGAATTCCTTGATCGCATCGGTGACATGCGGGATCACCTGGACGGTGGCCCCCAGATAATCGCCGCGCCGCTCCTTGGTGATGATCGTCTGGTAGATCCGGCCCGAGGTCACATTGTCCGACTGGCGCGCCGAGACGCCGGTGAAGCGTTCATAATGGCCAAGATCGAGATCGGTCTCCGCCCCGTCGTCGGTCACATAGACTT
>JABDLY010000208.1 GCA_013001755.1 Sphingomonadaceae bacterium | reverse complement strand
CGCTTGGGCGTGTTGACGATGCGCTCGAAAGCGAGGTCGTCGGCGGGCTGGGTAATCACGCGCAGATAGGCGAGCGCATCGCGGATTTCGGCGCGTTCGTAGAAGCGGAAGCCGCCGACGATGCGATAGGGCAGGCCGATCTGAATGAAGCGGTCCTCGAATTCGCGCGTCTGGAACTGCGCGCGGACGAGGATCGCGATATCGTCGAGCGAACCGCCGCGCGCCTGATGCGCCTCGATCTCCTCGCCGACGCGCCGCGCTTCTTCAGGTCCGTCCCAGACGCCGATGACCTTGACCTTTTCGCCATCGCCGGCCTCGGTGTGCAGCTCCTTGCCGAGCCGGCCGCTATTATGCGCGATCACGCCGCCCGCGGCCGAGAGGATATGCTGGGTCGAGCGGTAATTCTGTTCGAGGCGGACGGTCTTCGCGCCCGGAAAATCCTTTTCGAAACGAAGGATGTTGGCGACCTCGGCGCCGCGCCATGAATATATGCTCTGATCGTCATCGTCGACGACGCAGATATTCTTGCGCTCCTGCGCTAGGAGGCGGAGCCAGAGATATTGGGCGCTGTTGGTGTCCTGATATTCATCGACGAGAATATATTTGAAGCGGCGCTGATAGTCTTCGAGCACGTCGCGATGGCTTTTGAGGATCACCAGCATGTGAAGCAGCAGGTCGCCGAAATCGCAGGCGTTGAGCGCCTTCAGCCGCTCCTGATAAGCGGCGTACATTTGCTGGCCCTTGCCATTGGCATAGGCCTCGCTCTCGTCGGCCGTCACGTCGTCCGGCATCCACCCCCGGTTCTTCCAGCGGTCGATCAGTCCGCCGAGCATCCGCGACGGCCAGCGTTTTTCATCGATCTCGGCGGCCTGGATAAGCTGTTTGAGCAGGCGGAGTTGGTCGTCGGTATCGAGGATCGTATAATTCGATTGCAGACCGACCAGCTCGGCATGGCGGCGGAGCATCTTGGTCCCGATCGCGTGGAAGGTGCCGAGCCACGGCATCCCCTCGACATCCTGGCCGAGCGCGCGGGCGACGCGCTCCTTCATCTCGCGCGCGGCCTTGTTGGTGAATGTGACGGCGAGCACTTCGGACGGCCAGGCGCGACGTGTGTAGATGAGGTGCGCAAGCCGCGCGGTCAGCGCCGCCGTCTTGCCCGTTCCGGCGCCCGCGAGAACCAGCAACGGCCCCTCGGTCGTTTCGACGGCTTCGCGCTGCGGCGCGTTGAGCGCGCGCAAATAGGGCGGTTCGGAAGGCTGGGTGGAGGGATCAGTCACTGCCGAACAAGTAGGGAACACTCATTCACGGAGCAAGCGCGCGCTGGTTTTTTCGGTGTAGCGGCATCGCTGGCCGGGAATGCGTCCGATCACATGCCGCGCTCGGGCAGCCCGAAAACCCGTTTCGCCTTTTCGCGCCACGTGTTGCGGGCATAGCCGGGATAGGTGGCGAGGCGGTCCCAGTCGGTACCGGCATGGTTCGCCAGCGTTCGCGCCAGCTCGTCGAGATCGACGGTCTTCCTTTCATTCTCTGCCATGTCGGCCTCTCCTGTGTTGCGACGCCTTTATACACGGCAATCGACGGACGCGGCTGTGATCAGCAGCACCGCTGCGTACGAAAAATAATCCGTTCAGCCTGAGCCGTGAAATATTGTTACGCGCGCCTTACCGATAACGCGGTCGGCCTCGAGCGTGAGGTCAATCGAGTCGAGCTGCTCATCGCGCGCTGTTTCGATCGCAATCCAGCTCGCGGGGCCGATCCAGCCGTGCGCGGTCAGCGTTGCGATTGCCGGATGGAGCAGATCGCTCTTGTAAGGCGGATCGAGCAACAGAAGATCATAGGGGCGTTCAACGCGCGGTATGGCGAGAACCGATCGCGCCAACACTTCGCCTCCTGCGTCGAGAGCAGCGATATTTTTGCGCAACGCCTCCAGTGCCGGCCGGTCCTGTTCAACGAAGCTGCAATGCTTCGCGCCGCGCGACAGCGCTTCGAGTCCGAGTGCGCCGGTGCCGGCGAAAATATCGGCGACGCGGAGATCGTCGAAGCTACCGATCCGGCTGGTCAGCATCGAGAACAGCGTCTCGCGAGCGCGGTCGCTTGTCGGGCGGGTCGTCTCGCCACGGGGCGCTTCGAGCTTCCTTCCTCGCCAGCGGCCGGCGATAATCCTCATCGCAGCGTATCGTATGATACAGGCGGCATGCGGCCGCAATCGAGACGAACATATTTGACCATGGGCACGGCTATGGGTGGATGGCCCGAAGTTCTCAACCCCGGCGAGACGCACCCGGCTTCACCGTCGCCATTGTCGGTTCTTTCGACTAAACCGCCATATGCCGTTTGCCGAAACACCTCTTCTCAATACGCTTTGCGCGCAGGTGAGGGGTGCGATGGGCTTGCCGGTTTCGGTCGATACTCGCAGCGTCGATGGCGACCTCGTGGATTTCGCGCTGTACCGTCACCGTGTGGGCCCGTTGCTGCATAAGGCCGTCGAGAATAGCGCGAATGGAAAAACCGAAGCAGCGCATCTTGAGCGACTGGCAGAATCCTATCGCCACAATGGCCGCGAAGTGCTCCGGCAAAAGGCGGTCAGCGAAAAATTGACGCGGCTGATGGCGGATCATTCGATTGCCTGCCATTTTTTGAAGGGACACCAGCTCGGCCAGCAAATCTATACCGATCCGATCGTCCGGACGTCGAAGGATGTCGATATTCTCATCGCGCCCGAGCGCGCCGCAGAGACCGTTGAGATTTTGCAGGATGCCGGCTTTGTCTGGCGCGATGGCCCGAGAAACGCCAAGGCGACACGCCCCCGCAAAGATATCCTGAGGCGGATAGAAACCTTCAAGGACTTCACCTTTCGCGATCCGGAACATGGCGTGGAGATCGAGACGCATCACCGGATGTTTTTCATCGAACCGGGCGATTTCAGCGGTGATTTCGCACGGCGCCGCGATCTGCCGCGCGTGCCTTTGGTGGAGGACGAGCATTATCTGCTCTATCTGATCCTGCACGGCGCGCTCGTTTATTGGCGGCGGCTGAAGTGGGTGGTCGACCTGTCGACAATAGTCCGCACGGTCGAAAATGAAACGGTGCTGGCGGCGCTCGACCTTTCCGGGCGCTATGGATGCGCGGCTGCAGTTTTATCGAGCCTGGCCTTTGTCGAGGAGCTGTTCCCCGGCAGCCTGGGCGAAAACCTCGGCGGTGTGCTCCGCGATCGGGGTAGCGGCCGGCGTCATGCCGAGCTGCTCGAGAAATATCGCCACTACTGCGCGTCGAGTAGCGAAGGCAATCGCCGTTCGCCGATGCGTCGACCGCGCTTCGAAAACCCCGAACGCCTGATATTCCACGGCCAGATCAACGTCGTCGAATCCTACACCCGGCGGATAAAAGCCGCTGTTCTTGCACGCAGCTAAGCCTGTCGGCGTTAGCCGGCTTCCATCGTGCGCGGATCGCCGCTTCTGCGAAACGCTTTGAACTGAGTGCGTTCATCGTCGCCGGTTACGCAAAGCTCGCCGATCATCAACCATGCGTGGAGGTCGATGGCCTTGCTGCCTGTGCCGCTGCGCGCGCCTACATGAATCTGGCTGGCGATGCGGCGGCGGCGCAACATCAATTTCGCGGCGATCGCCTGAGGTAGGCAAAGCGCCGAAAAGGGTGCCCTTGCGGCGACGCGCCTGACCAACCTGCCGATATTCAGTGCAGTCCTCGTTGTGGCGGCGTCCGGAGCGCGCGCGCTTTCAGCGTCATGCTCGCCGATCGGGCCGAGCAGGCCGCGCCAATATTTCAGTGGTACGACAAGGATCAGAAACCGCGCCATAGCGAGGAGCATAAAGGCTTCGACTTTGATG
>JABDLY010000187.1 GCA_013001755.1 Sphingomonadaceae bacterium | reverse complement strand
CCATAGCCCGCCGACCTCGCTGCCGAACCGCGTCTCCTGCTCGGCCCTTAACGCCGGACAGAATTGCGCGTCGATCAGCGCCAGCGCGGCGTAGCGATTGGTGAATAGGTCGAGCAGCGACAATTGCCGGTCCTGCCGCTTGTTCCAGAGCAGCGCGTCGAAATCGCTGTTGCCGTGCGCACCGCCCGAATAGGTGTAGATTCCCTGGCCCAGGCTCAGCAGCACCGGGGTTTCGCCGACGATGCTCCAGCCCGCGCTATATTGCAGATGATCGAGCGCCGCGCTGTCGGGCGCGATCTCGGCGAATTCGCGCCGATTGGTCTCGAATTCGTCCTGTGCGGCCGCCCGGTCGGCGGCAAGATGATCGAGAAGCCCGGGCAATTGCTCGACGATTTGCGGATAATCGTAGCTGAAACCGCCGTCGCTTTCCGCTTCCTGCGCAACCGCGATTTCGGCAATCGCAACCGGAGGCAATAACAGTGCGATGGCGAGGGCAATGCGGGTAACTTTCATGCGCCTGTCATGCCCTATTTCGCGCCGCGTTTCCAGTCGCCCGACATATCCCCAACCCCTATGCCGCACTGCATCATATTCGGTTGACTTGAACGGGTGCGCTTTCTAAACGGCACCTGCCTTGGCGGGGTCGCTCGCCTCCATGCGCGCGTCCGGCTTTCGGGCCCTGGGAGCAATCATGGCGGAGAACGAAACCGGGCGGGATCCCTCTGTCGCGGAAGATTCGCGGCTTCAGTCGCTCGAAGAGCGATTGCAGGCCGCCCAACGCGCAGAAGCGATCCGATCGGGCAGGCGGAACAAGGGGCCGGCGAAGGGATATTCGCAAGGGCACCGCATTCTCGCCGAGATGATCGGAGCACCGCTGGGTGGTGGCATTATCGGTTGGTGGTTGGACCGCTGGCTCGATACATCCCCATGGCTCTTGCTGGTGCTGGTGTTCCTCGGGTTCGCCGTCGCCGTCAGGAATATTTACAAGATTTCTCAGGAATCCCCTCGTTAGGGCTTTCCGCAGTGATTGAGACAGGACAGTTACGTGGCTGAAGGCGGCGAAATCGATCCGATGCACCAGTTCGAAGTGCAGCCCATTTTCGGGACGCTCGGCGAAGGCAGCATCGCGTTCACCAACTCGACGGTATGGATGCTGATCGCGCTTGCGGGGCTCTGGCTGTTCATGTGGGGCGGCATGAAGCGTGAGCTCGTGCCCGGCCGCTGGCAGCTCGCCGTCGAGGGCATCACCGGCTTTATCAATAATATGATAAGCACCTCGATCGGGCCCGAGGGCAAGAAATACGTTCCTTATATCTTCACGATCTTCATGTTCATCCTGTTCGCCAATATGCTCGGCCTCGTGCCGATCGGCATTTTCGGCGGCCATCCATTCACCGTGACCAGCCATTTCGTGATCACCGGCACGATGGCGGTGATGAGCTTCTCGATCGTGCTGATCGTCGGCTTCTGGCGGCACAAGCACCGTTTCTTCACGCTCTTCATTCCGCATGGGACGCCGCTGCCGATGGTGCCGCTGATCTTCCTGATCGAGTTCATCTCGTTCATGGTGCGGCCGTTCAGCCTCGGCCTGCGGCTGTTCATCGCGATGACGGCGGGGCATATCCTGCTCAAGGTGTTCGCCAGCTTTATCGTCCAGGCGCTGGGCGGCATTTCGGCCTCGGGCATCCTCGTCGCGGTATTGAGCTTCGCTCTGATCGTCTTCATCAGCGCGCTCGAAATTCTGGTTTGCGCAATCCAGGCCTATGTCTTTGCACTGTTGTCGACGCTCTACATCAATGACGCGGTCAACCTGCACTAGTTTTCCGACCAACCCATCCAATATCGAATTTGAACTAAGGGAGTTTTCCAATGGAACTTGAAGCTGCAAAAATGATCGGTGCGGGCCTTGCCGCGATCGGTGTCGGCGCCGCCGCCACCGGTGTGGGCAACGTCTTCGGATCGTTCCTCGTTGGCGCGCTGCGCAATCCGGCTGCCGCCGATGGCGAGCAGGGCCGCTTGTTCATCGGCTTCGCGGCCGCCGAGCTGCTCGGCCTGATCGCGTTCACCGTTGCGATCCTGATCCTGTTCGTCTTCTAGTCGGGCCGGGTGCCCGCCCTTGATGGGGTGCGGCGCCCGCCGATTGACGAACGTTCAGCGATAGGAAACGATAGTCCATGCCACAAATAGATCAGGTAATGATCAGCTATGCGTCGCAGATTGTCGCGCTGCTGATCGTTCTCGCCATCATCTATTTCGGTATCGCCAAGGCGATGCTGCCCAAGGTGCAGGATACGATCGATGCACGCGCCAGGCGCGTGTCCGACGATCTCGCCGCCGCCGATGCGGCGCATGAGAAGGCCGACGAGATCGAGGAAACCTATCGCGAGCAAATGAACGAAGCGCGTTCGAATGCCGGCCAGGTAACCGCCGAGGCGAAAGCCAAGGCGGCTGCCGATACCGAACAACGCGTTGCCGCTGCCGACGAAAAGCTCGACACCGAGCTCGCCGCCGCCGAGGCCAGCCTCGCTGCGGCGCGCGAATCGGCTCTTGCTGAAATCGAGGGTGTGGCGACCGAAGCGACGCAGCAGATCGTGACGCGGATTGCCGGCGGCGAAGTCGCCGAAGCCGAGGCGCGCAGCGCCGTGAAGGAGGCGATGGCCAATGGCTGAAGAAAGCCCCCCGACCGCCCAGGAGATCCACGACAATCCCGGCGTGATCGAAAGCCATGTCGAGCAGGAATCGCACGCCGAGCCGACGGCGCTGTTCCTCGATGCAACCGGCTGGGTCTCGATGGCGATGATCGTCGTGCTCGCGATCATGCTGTGGAAAAAGGTCCCGGCGATCGTCGGCAGCATGATGGACAGGCGCATCGCCGAGATCCGCAAGGAAATCGACGAGGCCGCCAAGCTTCGTGCCGAGGCAGAGGCGATCAAGGCCGAATATGAGCAGAAAATGGCCAATGCAGACCAGGAAGCCGAAGCGATGCTGGGTCGCGCGCGCGACGAAGCCGGTGAAATCATCGCGCAGGCCGAAGACGATGCCGAGGCGCTGGTCCGGCGCCGTACGCGCCTCGCCGAGGACAAGATCGCCGCAGCCGAACGCAGCGCGATCGCCGAAGTCCGCGCCAAGGCCACCAGCGCCGCGACCGCCGCCGCCGCCACGATCATCGAGCAGAAGCACGATGCCGATGCCGACAAGGCGCTGATCGACCGGACGATCGCCGGGCTCGACGGGCGGCTTAACTAGCTTCCGAACGCGCAACGCGCCGTCATGCCGGCGGAGTCGCGAGGCGGGCGCAAACCCAACGCTGGCATCTATCCGAGCTCTCGCCCTTGCGATTGCGCAGCCGGGATAGACCCCCAACCTGCGCCGAGGTGACGATTCGAACGATATGCTTCGTCATTGCGAGCGAAGCGCCGCAAACCCGAGCCGTGAGCGGGCGGTGTCCCAGCTTGAATTTCTGCTTTTGGGTGGAAAGCGGCCGGCTCAAGGTCGCTCATGCGTCCGCTTGTGGCCGTCAGCGGGCATTGGCAACAGTCCGAGATGCAGCCGCTGGCGATCCATAGCGGGCGTTCCGCTTCCGATAACAACTCCGACACAGAGCAAGGCGTAGAAATGCAATCTATGATCAATTAGGCAGCGATTTTTGACACTCCTGCATAAGATTATTACACCATTGGTAGCGCGCGTATAACTCCATTTTGGGGAGGGTTTAATGAGTAATAAAATCGATCGCCGATTGTTTTTGAGACGCATAGGCGCCACAGTCGGTGTCGGCGCATTGGGGGTTGTGTCTGGATGCGCTCATCCGCGAGCATATGGGGCCACCGACAGCGATACCGGCAGATATGCCGATCCGGTAGGTCGTGGACGCGGCGGCGGTCGTGGCGGCGTTACCGACAGCGACACCGGCAGCTATGCCGATCCGGTGGGCCGCGGACGCGGCGGCGGTCGTGGCGGCGTTACCGACAGCGACACCGGCAACTACGCCGATCCGGTAGGCCGCGGACGCGGCGGCGGTCGTGGCGGCGTTACCGACAGCGACACCGGCAACTATGCCGATCCGGTGGGCCGTGGACGCGGCGGCGGTCGTGGCGGCGTTACCGACAGCGATACCGGCAGCTATGCCGATCCGGTAGGTCGCGGACGCGGCGGCGGTCGTGGCGGCGTTACCGACAGCGATACCGGCCGGTATGCCGATCCGGTAGGCCGTGGACGCGGCGGGTAATAACCCCGGTAGCAGCGGAATCAAGAATAGCAGCAGCTATGCGATGCCATATGCGGTGGCGGACGGCGCAACTATCGAACCGGTGTTGTCAATGCGGACAACTGCTCCAACTCTGATCGCGGCGGCTCTGGCCAGCGAACCAATCACTAGAACTTATTCGGGCATCGCATCGGCATTCCGCCGAAGCGATACCTGAACAAGAAAATGGCCAAATGTGGATAGTCCTGGTTGGACAGTTCGCTTCCACCCAAAGTTGATCTAGAGGCGATTGTCCGCAATGGGCGCGATGCAGGCATAGTTTCACAGTATTAATAATGTCGGCAATTGGGGCGCTAGCGGAAATTCAGAGACGGGAAGTCCATCCTCCAGCGATAGTCGTACCGGCGCGAGGCTCCGCCCTAGATCCGCACCATCTTCATCATCGGTTCGTGGTAACGCGGGCCGGAGGTTTCGCCGAGCGGGGCGGCCTTGTCGATCGTCGCCAGATCGTCTTCGGATAGCGCAACATCGACCGCCGCCATACTGTCTTCGAGCGTGACGCGGCGCTTCGATCCCGGGATCGGCACGATATCGTCGCCCTGGTGGAGCAGCCATGCCAGCGCGATTTGCGCCGGCGAGACGCCATGCGCCTCCGCGATCCCCTTAACGACATCGACGATTTCCATATTCTTGGCGAAATTTTCCTCGTCATAGCGCGGGTCGTTGAGCCGGTAATCGCCTTCGGCGAGGTCGTCGCGGCTGGTGATCTGGCCGGTGAGAAAGCCGCGCCCGAGCGGCGAATAGGGGACGAAGCCGATATCGTGTTCGCGGCACATTGGCAGAATTTCGCTTTCGATCTCGCGTTCCCACAGCGAATATTCGGATTGCAGCGCGGCGATCGGATGCGTGGCGGCGGCCTTGGCGATCGTTTCGGGGCCGGCCTCGGACAGCCCGAGATAGCGAATCTTGCCCTCCTCGACGAGACGGCCCATCGCGCCGACGGTCTCCTCGATCGGCACGTTTGGATCGACGCGGTGCTGATAGAAAAGGTCGATCTCGTCGATATCGAGCCGCTTGAGCGAATCCTCGCAGGCGCGGCGCAGATTGGCGGGCGTCGAATCGAGGCCGAGGCTGCCGTCGGGCTTTATGAAGCCGAATTTGGTGGCGATGACGACTTTGTCGCGGCGGCCCGCAATGGCGCGGCCGAGAAGCTCCTCATTGCTGTGCGGGCCATAGACTTCGGCGGTATCGAACAGCGTGACGCCGAGTTCGATCGCGCGATGGATCGTCGCGTTGCTTTCATCGTCATCGGCCGCGCCATAGCTGAGGCGCCCCCCCTGAACCATCGGCATGCACCCGAGTCCGAGCGCGGAGACGGTGAGTTCGCTTCCCAATTTGCGGGTCTTCATGATGTGATCTCCTGTTGCGGTGCGCGGGCCGGCTTGCGGACGCGGTCGAGATAGCCGAAAATTTCGCGGCGAATTTCAGGCGCGAAGATATAGATCGCGATGACATTGGGTATCGCCATCAGGAAGAAGGCGCTGTCGACGAGATTGATGACCGCCTGGATCGGCAATACGGCGCCGACCGGAATCGTTACGACATAGAAAATCTTGTAGATCATGTTCCGTATCGGCCCTTCGCCGACAAGATATCCCCAGGCTTGCAAACCGTAAAACCCCCAGGAGCAGAGCGTTGAATACGCGAAGAGGAACACCGCTACGGCGAGCAGGACGGGGAACCAACTCGATATCTGCGCGAAGGCTTGCGAGGTAATGGCGATATCGTCGGCGTCGCCCTGGTAGGTGCCGGCGAGGACGATGGCGATCGCCCCCAGCGAACAAATGATCACCGTGTCGATAAAGGGTTCGAGCAGGGCGACGAGGCCTTCGGACGCCGGTTCGCTGGTCTTCGCCTGCGCATGGGCGATGACCGCCGAACCGACGCCGGCCTCGCTCGAATAGACCGCGCGCTGCATTCCGACGACGAAGGCGCCGAGCATTCCGCCCGCCGCCGCTTCGCCGCTAAAGGCATCGCCGACGATGATGCCGAGGGCGGCCGGAAGCTCACCGAAATTGAGAAAGATGATCGTGAAGACGCCGGCCAGATAAACCAGCGCCATCAGCGGCACGAGCAGCGACGTAACCCGGCCGAGCCAGCGCACCCCGCCGAGCACCACCAGCGCGACCAGAAAAGCGAGGATGATGCCGTAAGCAGCCGCATTGTCGAAACCCGTGACCTCGGAGACCTGCACATAGCTCTGGTTGACCTGAACCAGCGAAATCGCTCCCGCCATCGCGAAGAATGCGTAGATGCCGCCGAGGATTATCCCGAATTTCGGCCAGCCGCGCGCCGCCAGCCCGTTCTTCATCGAATACATCGGCCCGCCGCGCACGGTGCCGTCCTCGTTCAACGTCCGGTATTTCATGCCGAGCGTCACTTCCATGCATTTCACCGTCATCGCGAAAAAGCCGATGACGAACATCCAGAAGGCGGCGCCTGGCCCCCCGATACCGATGGCGATCGCGACGCCGGCGATATTGCCTAGGCCGACCGTGCCCGATAGCGCCGTGGTCAGTGCGCTGAACTGGCTGATCTGGCCCGGCGCGCCTTCATCCTGCTCTGTATTGAAAAGGTCGTAGATCGCGCGCGGAAAGGCGCGGATATTGATGAAGCCGAGCCAGAAAGTGAAGATCAGCATCGGCAGCGCGAGCCAGATCACGATCAGCGTTACATCGACGCCGAAGACCGGAACGCTCGCAAATACCATTGCGTTGAGATCGGCCAACGCCGCTTCGAGCCAATCGATCATGCACGTTCCTTCCAGCAACCGTTCTTCACACGATCATGGGCGGCGGCTAGAGGGGGTACAAGGCTATTATCAAGGAAGTAACCCCAGTGACGCGTAACTATTTCGGCACCGACGGCATTCGCGGACTGACCAATTCGCGGCCGATGACCAGCGAGATCGCGATGAAGGTCGGCCAGGCGGCGGGCGCGCATTTCCAGCGCGGCGACCACAAACATCGCGTCGTTATCGGCAAGGACACGCGGCTTTCGGGCTATATGATGGAATCGGCTTTGGTATCGGGGTTCACCAGCGTCGGCATGGACGTGATCATGGTCGGGCCGATGCCGACGCCGGGCGTTGCGATGCTGACGACCTCGATGCGCGCCGATATCGGCGTGATGATCTCGGCGAGCCACAACCCGTTCGTCGACAACGGCATCAAGCTGTTTGGTCCCGATGGCTACAAGCTTTCCGATGCCGACGAGGCGGCGATCGAAAAATTGCTGACCGAGGAGCCGAAGCTCGTCCCCGCCGCGCAGATTGGCCGGGCGCGCCGGGTCGAGGACGCACGCGGGCGCTATATCCATAACGCCAAGATGACCTTCCCGACCGACCTCCGTCTCGACGGGCTCAAGATCGTCATCGATTGCGCCAACGGCGCGGCTTATGAAGTCGCGCCCTCGGTGCTCTGGGAACTCGGCGCCGATGTCGTGACGCTCGGCGTCAGCCCCAATGGCACCAATATCAACGATCATTGCGGATCGACCTATCCCGACACATTGTGCGAGCAGGTGGTCAAGGAAGGCGCGCATATCGGGCTGGCGCTCGATGGCGATGCCGACCGGCTGATCGTCGTCGACGAGAAGGGCGCGATCGTCGATGGCGACCAGCTGATGGCGCTGATCGCGAGCGACTGGCAGGATCGCGGGCGTCTGCGGGGCGGCGGCATCGTCGCGACGGTGATGTCGAACCTCGGGCTCGAAAAATTTCTCGCGGATCGCGGTCTGATGCTCGTACGGACGCAGGTCGGCGATCGGTATGTCCTCGAACGGATGCGCGCCGATGGCTTCAATGTCGGAGGCGAGCAATCGGGCCATCTGATCCTGTCGGATTATGCGACAACAGGCGATGGCCTGCTCGCGGGCTTGCAAATCCTCGCCGCTCTGGTGACGAGCGGAATACCGGCAAGTGAGCTGCTCCACCTGTTCGATCCCTATCCGCAGCTGCTGAAAAACGTTCGTTTCGAGGGCGGCGACCCGCTCGGCGAGGAGAGCGTCAAGGCGGCAATCGCCGAGGGCGAGAACCGGCTCAACGACAGCGGCCGCGTGCTGATCCGCAAATCGGGCACCGAGCCGCTGATCCGCGTCATGGCCGAGGGTGAAGACCAGGCCCTTGTCGCACAGGTCGTCGACAATATTTGCGCGGCGGTGGAAAAGGTCGCCTGATGCTCGAAATGCGTCCCGATTGCGAACGCTGCGGCGCCGACCTCCCTGCCGACAAGGCCGGCGGGCATATCTGCTCGTTCGAATGCACTTTCTGCCTTGAGTGCGCGCGCGGTCCGCTTGCCGGAAGCTGCCCCAATTGCAGCGGTGAACTCCGCCCGCGTCCGGTTCGCGCGACGGCGCTGCTCAAGCGCTTCCCTGCATCGAGCGAGCGGAAATACAAGGCGCAGGCATGAGGGGAGGGCGTACCAGTTCCTCTCCATTGCGGAGCAATGGGGAGGGGGACCGCGCTTACGCGGTGGAGGGGCATCGCGCTCACCGATCGGTTACTTATTTGGTTGTTGTCTCGCCTTTCCCCTCCACCGTCTTCGACGGTCCCCCTCCCCACCGCTTCGCGGCAGGGAGGAATTAGGTGACCGGCACGCCAGCACGCATTCTCAGCATCGCCGGCTCGGATAGCGGCGGCGGCGCGGGAATCCAGGCTGATATCAAGACGATCACCTTGCTCGGCGGCCATGCGATGAGCGCGGTCACCGCGGTCACCGTGCAGAACACGCTCGGCGTCGATAACGTCCAGCTCGTTCCGACACACACCGTGCTCGCGCAGATCGATGCCGTTGTCTCCGACATCGGCGTCGATGCGATCAAGATCGGCATGTTGGGGTCGGGGGAGCTCGTACTGGCACTTGCCGACCATCTGAAGGATTTCGATGTCCCGATCGTCTTCGATCCGGTGATGGTCGCGACGAGCGGCTCCGAGCTCGCCGATGACGAGACGATCAAGGCCTATCACAGGTTGATGAAGAAGGTGACGATCGTCACGCCGAACGTTCCCGAACTCGCGCGGCTGACCTGGTCGCGGCTCGCCTCGGCCTATGAAATGGAGCGCGAGGCGCGGCGGCTGGCGCGCGATTTCGAATGTGTCGTCCTCGCCAAGGGCGGGCATCTCGAATCCGGCCCGGTGATCGACGTCCTCGTCCGGCCCGATGGCAAGGTCGATCGCTGGAAGAGCAAGCGGATCGAGACGCAGCACACCCATGGCACGGGCTGCACCCTGTCGAGCGCGCTGGCGACGGGACTCGGCCAGGGCCTCGAACTTGTCGATGCGACCAACCAGGCCCGCGGCTTCGTCCGCGCCGCGCTGAAAGCCGCGCCGGGATTGGGCAAAGGCAACGGTCCGCTGGGTTTTGCCGGCATCGGGCAGTTCTGGCCGTGATCGTCGCCGGGGTCGACGAGGCGGGCAGGGGACCTTTGGCGGGGCCCGTCGTCGCGGCGGCGGTTATTCTTTGCGACCGCGGAATTGCCGGACTCGACGACAGCAAGAAACTGACCGCGAAACGGCGCGCCGAGCTTGAGGAGCAGATCCGTGCAAAGTGTGTGGTGGGCGTCGGCATTGCCGACATCGACGAGATCGACCGGATCAACATCCTCCAGGCGACGATGCGGGCGATGGCGCGCGCCGTCGAAGCGCTGCCCGATATTCCGGACCATATTCTCGTCGACGGCAACCGGCTTCCCGATTGGTCCTATCCAGCCGAAGCGGTGATCGGCGGCGATGCGCTCCACCCCTGTATTTCGGCCGCCTCGATCATCGCCAAGGAATATCGCGACCGGATGATGGCCAAGGCGGCATGCGATCACCCGCATTATGGCTGGGAACGCAACAAGGGCTATGGCACCGCCGAACATATCGCCGCGCTGCGCGAACACGGACCGACGCCTCTGCATCGGCGGAGTTTCGCACCGGTGGCGCAGGCAGAGATGGATTTTGCGGAATAGAAATGTCACCAATTTGCACGCTTCGTCATGCTGAACTTGTTTCAGCATCCACCGTTCCACCAGCACAGTCGTCTTAGGCTGCGGAGTGGACCCTGAAACAAGTTCAGGGTGACGGCGAGGGGATATCCCGGCCAAATCGAGTCTTTCGCGCCACACCCCATGATGTGGAGTCCGGCGCGCCGTCCAAGCGCCATATCTGGTGGCGGACTCTTTTCGTTCTCCCCGCGTTAACGAAATATTCGGCCTCTTCGTTAACCATATCGTCCTTGACCCATAGGGAGCGTGGACTCAGGGTCTGCGGTTCGTTCGAAGGGGGGCTTACGAATGGCGACGACTGCCAGGGCGGCGAAAACCGCAAAACCGCGCAAGATTGCGCGCAAATCCGCGCCGAAAATCGAGGTCGATCGCGTGATCGAGAACGATTGCATCGCCGGCATGGCCGCGCTGCCCGATGGCTGTGTCGACATGATCTTCGCCGATCCCCCCTATAATCTGCAGCTTGGCGGCGATCTGCTGCGGCCCGAGGGCGGCATGGTCGATGCGGTCGACGACGATTGGGACAAGTTCGACAGTTTCGGCGCCTATGACGGTTTCACCCGCGCCTGGCTCAAGGAAGCGCGGCGCATCCTAAAGCCCGATGGCACGCTCTGGGTCATCGGTAGCTATCACAATATCTTCCGCGTCGGCACGGCGCTCCAGGACGAGGGATACTGGATCCTCAACGATATCGTCTGGCGCAAGGCCAATCCGATGCCCAATTTCCGCGGCACGCGCTTCACCAACGCGCATGAGACGATGATCTGGGCCTCGAAGAGCGAGAAGGCGAAATATACCTTCAACTACAAGACGATGAAGACGCTCAACGACGAATTGCAGATGCGATCGGACTGGCTGATCCCGATTTGCGGCGGCGGTGAGCGGCTCAAGGATCACGGCAAGAAGGCGCATCCGACGCAAAAGCCCGAGGCTTTGCTCTACCGGGTGATGCTGGCGAGCACCAAGCCCGGCGATATCGTGCTCGATCCGTTTTTCGGGACGGGAACGACGGGCGCGGTGGCGCGGCGGCTGGGCCGCAAATGGCTCGGTATCGAGCGCGAGAAACGCTATTGCCGGATCGCGCGCGAGCGGATCGCCGATGCATTGCCGCTCGACGAATCCTCGCTCCAGATCATGCGCTCGAACGCGGCCCAGCCCAAAGTGCCCTTCGGGTCGCTGCTCGAAACCGGTCTGATCGAACCCGGCGCTGTGCTGATGGACGTCAAGCGCCGCTGGAAGGCGACGGTGCGGATCGATGGATCGCTGACGACCAAGGCCGGCAAGGAAGGCTCGATCCACAAGCTCGGCGCGCTGCTGCAAGGCGCACCGTCGTGCAACGGCTGGACCTTCTGGCATTTCGAAGGCGAGGACGGCCTCCAGCCGATCGACAAATTGCGTGAACAATACCGGCTGGCGCATTTTCCATAGGGTGAGGAAGTTTTTCACACAAAGACACCAAGACACCAAGGCGCCGCCCACAGGCTGACGGTCGCTTCTCAAATAGCAGATGGACAAAAATAGCGCGCTTTGCGCACTAAACTTCTGAATTCCCGTCTTCTGTAGTCGTCGGTCTTGGTCCATGATGGCGCGATGTTCGGCTTGGCTCCCTATCATGTGCTGATGGTCGCGATGGGCGTGGCGATCGTCGTCTCCTATTGGCTGCCGCGCTTCTTTTCGGGGCGCGAACCGGCGGCGTCGGCGTTGCTGATCGGGACCGGGCTGATCGCTTTCGGCTGGATTCCGGGCATGCCCGGCGCGATCAACCCGATCTCGGAGCCGGTGCTCTGGGAAAAGACCGCCGAACTGTGCGTGATATTCGGGCTGTTCGGCAGCGGGCTCAGGATCGACCGTATCGTCGATTACAAACGGTGGCGACCGACGATCCGGCTACTCGTGGTGGCGATGCCGCTGACCGTTCTTGCCTTGATGGTGGTGGGCTCGGAGGTCGCTGGGATGACTTTGGCAGGCAGCCTGCTGCTTGGCGCCATACTCGCGCCGACCGATCCGGTGCTCGCCGGCGACGTCCAGGTCGGGCCGCCGCTCGAGGGCGGGGAGCATTCGGTCCGCTATGCGCTGACCACCGAGGCCGGCCTCAACGACGGGCTCGCTTTTCCCTTCGTCCATCTCGGCCTGTTGATCGCGGCCGCCGGAATGCTGAGCGGAGAGCTGGCATTCGAATGGCTCATGCGAGACTTTTTCTATCGGATCATAATCGGCGCACTGGGCGGCGCGGCGGCGGGCTGGCTGCTCGGCAAGATATTGTTCGACTGGCCCGGAGACAATGCACTGTCGAAAACGCAATCGGGCGTAGTCGCTTTCGCCGGCGTATTGTTCGCCTATGGGATGACCGAGCTCATCGAAGGCTATGGTTTCATCGCCGCCTTCGTGACCGGCGCGGTGCTGCGCCGCGAGGAATCGGATCATCGTTTCCATCAGCGGCTGCACGATTTTTCCGAATCGCTCGAACATACGCTCACCGCGATCCTGCTCGTGACGCTCGGCGCGGTGCTGCCCGCCTTGTGGCCCTATCTCGACTGGCAGCATGCGGCGATCGGGCTGGCGCTGATCTTCGTCGTGCGGCCGCTCGGCGCCTGGATCTCGCTCTGGGGCGTCGATCTCGATCTCCGCCAGCGCGCCGTCGTCGCCTTTTACGGCGTGCGCGGTATCGGTTCGATTTTCTATCTCGCTTATGCCGGCAACCATATCGAGCTTGTCGACGAACCGGCGCTCTGGGCGACGGTCGCCTTTACGATCGCCGTTTCGACCGTGATCCACGGCCTGACCGCCGGCATCGCCGTCGAGCGCGCGACCGAGTAAGCCCGCGCGACGGTGCCTCGCTCCGCCTTGACGATATCGACCGAGGCAAGCATGTTCGCTTGACGGGGAGAAATGGAGACGCATCATGTTGAAATGGGCGCTGTTATTTGCCGTTTTAGGCGTTGTCATGGCCGCGCTCGGCTTTGGCGGGCTTGGCGACAGCTTCGTCGATATCGCGCGGGTCCTCTTCTACGTCGCGATCGCCTGTTTTCTGTTTTTCCTCTTCCTGCACCTGCGCGGCGGCCGGACAGGCGGCGGTTTCAGCGGGCCATCCGACCCGCATTGAGGCGCGCGTCATTTGGTTCAGGCGCTTTCCGTAAGTCGAATTTTTTCACACAAAGACACAAAGGCCCAATGAAATTTTGCACGCGAAGCGCGCTTCGCTATCTTCGCCGGTTTGGCACGCCATGTTCGATTTGCGAGCTCAGCGCCTTCGTGCCTTTGTGTCCTTGTGTGAAACAATTTCCTGCCAAACGGGGGTGAGAAACCGGCGCGGCACTCAATAAAGCCCGATTATCCCGGACCGGATAACGCTGCCGCCTTCGCGGCAATGACGATGATGTGTAAGGCGAAAGCATGACCGACATCGCCCCCACCGCCGATCTCTATTTCCGCCCGGCCGCGTTCGTCGACGCGCCGTTCGGGCTCGACGGCAAGGTCAAGCGAGTTGCCGGCGGGCTGCTCTGGTTCAGCGCGTTCGAGGTAATTGCGGTCGAAGGCGGCGAACGGGCCGAACCCCGGCTCGTGACCGTCGAAGCGCTCGATGCGCTTCTCGATACGCTGACCGATAAACAGGCCGCTGCCGCCCGCGAGACGATCGCGCGTATCGAGGCCCCGCGCGCGCCGCTCGCGCTCGGCGAACGCACCTTGCGTTTCGAAGCCCCTCTCGTCGCCGGCATCCTCAATGTCACACCCGACAGCTTTTCCGATGGCGGCCAGCATGACGGCGACCCGCAGGGCGCGGCCGATGCCGGATTCGCGATGGCGGCCGACGGCGCGGCGCTGATCGATGTCGGCGGCGAATCGACGCGGCCCGGCGCCGCCGATGTCTGGGAGGGCGACGAGATCGAGCGTGTCGTCCCGGTGATCGAGCGGCTGGCGAAATCGGGCGTTGCGATCTCGGTCGACACCCGCAAGGCAGTGGTGATGGAGGCCGCGCTCGCGGCGGGGGCCGCCATCGTCAACGATGTCTCGGCGCTGCGCTATGACGACCGTGCGATCGAGGTTGTCGTCAAGGCAGGATGTCCGGTCGTTATCATGCACCATGCGGGCAAGGGGCATGAGCTCCACGCCGACCCCAATTACGCCGATCCGCTGATCGAAGTATACGACTGGCTCGCCGATCGCATTGCGATGCTCGAAGCCGCCGGTATCGCGCGCGACAGGGTTATCGTCGATCCGGGCATCGGCTTCGGCAAGGGGCTCCAGCACAATCTCGCGCTGATAAACGGGCTGGCGCTGTTTCATGGGTTGGGCTGCCCGGTGATGCTCGGCGCCAGCCGCAAGCGGATGATCGGCGCGCTATCGAACGAAGCCCCGCCCGAAAAACGGCTTGGCGGATCGCTGGCCCTGGCGCTCGAAGGTGCGGCGCGCGGCGCGCAACTGCTCCGCGTCCACGATGTAGCGGAGAGCGTGCAGGCGCTCCATGTCTGGCGCGGGCTCAAAGATCAGGCGCTGATGCCTATCGTTTGAGTAAATTTCGTTGATCTAACATAAGAGCAATTGCCATGGATTCTGAAGAACAAAAATCCGAAACCGACGACAAGTCGCCGAAGAAAAGATCAGCACGTGCACGCGCTGATCAGATCAAACCTTATCGTTGCAAGAACCTGATTGCCGTCCTAGAAAACCCCAGTGATATCAAAAATATCGGCACCGTTATCCGGAATGTAAACGCCCTTGGCGTCGAGAAGGTCTATGTCGTCGATCCTCGGAACGCTTTGCCTGACGACTGGCAGGAAATGCGCGAGCGACGGTCGCTTTCGAAGACATCAGTCTCCGCTGTCAAATGGAGCTTCGTTAAGCGTTTTGACAGCACCGAAGATTGCCTCGCTCATCTCGAAAAGAACAACTTCGTGTCAATCGTCACCTCGCCACACATCAAAGGGCAGCAAAACGCGATCCTCCACGAGGGAGACTTCACTAAGCACGCCAAGCTGGCAGTGTGGTTCGGGAGCGAGGCGATCGGTATAAGCGATCAGGCCGTTGAGCGGAGTGAAATGTGCGTCAACATTCCAATGTATGGGATGATTGAAAGCCTTAATCTGGGAACGTCGTCGGGTATTGTCTTGTACGAAGTGACAAAGCAGCGGCGGGAATATCAAAGCAAATACAAGAAGCGGAACAAACGCGTGAAAATCAAATCGCCGGTGCCAAGCAGTCCGATTTTGGAAGATCCACGCAAAAGCTACTGAGTTTCTAAGCCGCGTTGTCTATCCCGAGGTCTGCCAGTTTTCGGTAGAGCGTCGAACGGCCGATCCCCAGTCTCCGCGCGACTTCGGTCATCCGGCCGCGATAATGGCCGATGGCGAGGCGGATGACATCGGCTTCGATCTCGGACAGCGGACGCAGGTTTCCGTCGGCTTCGTAGAGCGTGACGCCCGGGCCTTCGGCGAAGGCGGGGACGGTGACCGATCCGGCGGGCCGGCGGCCGGCGGTCTGGAGCGCTTCGGCGATTTGCGGAAAATCGCTCGAGGTCAGCGCCGCGCCGTCGCAGCCGATCGCGGCGCGAAAGAGCGTATCCTGCAGCTGGCGGACGTTGCCCTGCCAGTCATAGCGCATCAGCAGCGACAGCGCGTCGTCGGTAATGCCGAGCGCCTTCATGCCGGGCTGGTTCGCGATCCGCGTCAGCAGATGGCGCGCGAGTGCCGGGATATCGCCTGAGCGAGCGCGCAGCGGCGGGATCGTCAGCTGGACGATATTGAGGCGGTAATAAAGATCCTCGCGAAAATTTCCCGCGGTGACCTGTTCGATCAGGTCGGTATCCGAGGCGACGATCAGCCGGACATCGACCTCGCGGCTGTGCGGCGCGCCGATCGGGCGGACCATGCCGTTCTCGATCGATTTGGCGAGCTTGGCCTGGACCTCGTTCGGGATCGCTGTGATTTCGTCGATGAAGAGCGTCGCACCATCGGCCTCGATCAGCTTGCCGAGATGTTTTTCGAACGCCCCGGCGAACGCGCCTTTCTCATGGCCGAACAATTCCGATTCGATCAGGTTGACCGGCGCGCCGGCGCAGTGGAGCGTATGGAGCGGATGTTTGGCGCGCGGGCTGGCGGCATGGATCGCGCGCGCGACGACTTCCTTGCCGACTCCGGTTTCGCCTTCGAGCAGCACGGGAACGCGCGAGCGCGCCGCCTTGGCGGCGATGGCGAGCGCGGCGCGGAATTCGGGCGACGAGCCGACGATCTCGTCGAACGGCAATGTCTGCGTGACTTTCTCGCTGAGCGGCCGCAATTCTCCCGGATGGGCGCGGGTTTCGATCGCCGCGTCGAGCGCCGCGATGAGCTTTTCGGGCGCAATCGGCTTGGCGAGAAAATCGGTGGCGCCGGCGCGCATCGCCTCGACCGCTATCGACACTTTCGATTGCGCGGTGATGACGAGCACCGGGAGATCTTCATGGCTCGCTGCGATATCGGCGATCATCTTGGCGCCATCGGCATCGGGCGCCCAATAATCGATCAGCACCGCATCGATCGTCTCGCCGTCTTCCGAGCCGAGCAGCAGCAGCGCATCCTTGCCGTTTTCGGCGCGCAACGTACGCCATCCGGCACGCGCGGCGATCGCCGATATCAACCGGCCCTGCGCCGGTTCATCGTCGATCAGCAGCAATATTCGTTCGCGCTCCTGCGCCATGCACCGCCCCTTGGTCCGTAAGAGCATTGTCCCATAACGGCACGGGGTAAAAAGGGGCTTAAGACGGCTTCAAAGCCCTCTCCCGGCGGGAGAGGGATGTTGAGTTCTTAATGAGCGCAGCGAGTTTAGAACGAGCTGGGTGAGGGGCGTCGCCCTTCCGATTGCGCGCAACCCCTCATCCAACTCCAACTAATTCGCTGCGCTCACAAGTTTCCGTATCCTTCTCCCGTTGGGAGAAGGTTTAGATGCAAAACGCGCTTGAGAGGCGGCGGTCCAAGGGTTAGAGAAGTTGCGAACACCGTCTTTCGACAGGGGAAAAGCCGTCATGGCCGACGACAAGAGCATGGAAGAACATTACGCCGAGATGGATTATGAGGCGCATAACAATACCTATGAAGGCTTCAATGCGCTGATCAAATGGGGCACGATCGGATCGCTGATCGCTGCCGCGCTGGCCATCTGGGCGATCACCTGAGCGGCTGACCCAGTTGAAAATCGCCGTCCTTAAAGAGAGCGATCCGCTCGAAACCCGCGTTTCCGCTACCCCGGACACGGTCAAGAAGTTCATCGCGCTCGGTGCCGATATGGCGGTCGAGACAGGCGCGGGCGCGAAAGCGGGCGTCGCGGATGCCGCCTATGAAGAAGCCGGCGCCACGATAGGCGCGCGGGCCGAGGTAGTCGGCGGCGCCGATGCGCTTTTCTGCGTACGCGGGCCCGAGACCGATACGCTGGCGGGTGCGAAAAAGGGCGCGCTGCTGATCGGCGCGCTCGATCCGTTCAACCGCGGCGAGGCGATCAAGGGCTATGCGAGCGCCGGTATCGACGCGCTGGCGATGGAATGGATGCCGCGGATCACGCGCGCGCAATCGATGGATATCCTGTCGTCGCAATCGAATCTCGCCGGCTACAAGGCGGTGCTCGATGCGGCCTCCGAATATGGCCGCGCCTTCCCGATGATGATGACCGCGGCGGGGACGGTGTCGGCCGCGAAATGCTTTGTCATGGGCGTCGGCGTTGCGGGGCTGCAGGCGATCGCGACGGCGCGGCGATTGGGTGCGCAGGTCTCGGCGACCGATGTTCGCGCCGCGACGAAGGAGCAGATCGAAAGCCTCGGCGCGAAAGCGGTGTTCGTCGAGAGCGTCGAAGGTATCGAGGGCGAGGGCACCGGCGGCTATGCGACCGAGATGTCCGAGGAATATCAGAAAGCGCAGGCCGAACTGGTGTCGAGCCATATCGCCAAACAGGATATCGTCATCACCACCGCGTTGATCCCCGGCAAGCCCGCGCCGCGGCTGATATCGGATGCACAGCTCGCGACGATGAAGCCCGGTAGCGTGATCGTCGACCTCGCGGTGGAGCAAGGCGGCAACGTCGAAGGCGCGGCGGCGGGCGAAGTGGCGGAAGTGCACGGCGTGAAAATCGTCGGCCACCGCAATATGGCGGGCCGGCTGGCGGCGGACGCCAGCGCGCTATTCTCGCGCAACCTCTATAATTTCCTCAGCGCCTTTTGGGACGAAGAAGCGAAAAAGCCGGTGCTCCCCGACGACGATGAGCTGGTTCAGGGGATACGGCTGACCAAGGATGGCGCGATTGTGCATGAGAGGCTGAACTCGTGATGGCGATGCGCCAAGTTCCTCCCCCATCGGGGGAGGGGAACCGCGAAGCGGTGGAGAGGGCAATGATGTCGTGCGCGCGGGAGCGCGCAGCCGCTTTCGCGGCTTTTTCTTCCGGAGCCCTCTCCGACCGGCCTTCGGCCGGCCACCTCTCCCAGAGGGAGAGGAATTAGTGCGGATGCATTTGCCATCGACGCGCGACCGGGCGCGGGCTTTGCGAAAGGATGGGTCGCTGCCCGAAGCGCTTCTTTGGCGCGAACTGAAGAAGCGCCCGGGCGGTTTCAAATTTCGCAGGCAGCATCCTGTCGGACGATTCGTCGCCGATTTTTATTGTCATGCGGCGCTGCTGGCGATCGAGATCGATGGCGCGGCGCACGATCATGGCGATCAGCCGGAATTCGATGTGCGGCGCGATCGCTGGTTCGAATCGCAGGGGCTGAACGTGCTGCGTATCCCGGCACGCGATGTTCTGAGCGATCTCGACACTTCCGTCCGGCATATCGTCGATCATGCCGAACGCACCATGGCATCGGTGCACTAGGGGCAATCACATGGACTTCATCTCGATCCTCTCGATCTTCGTGCTTGCCTGTTTCGTCGGCTATTATGTCGTCTGGTCGGTGACGCCGGCACTGCATACGCCGTTGATGGCGGTGACCAATGCGATTTCTTCGGTGATCATCGTCGGCGCGCTGATCGCGGCGGCGGCGGGCGGCGTTGCCGGGGGCGAGGCGGCGAAATGGCTCGGGCTGGCGGGAATCGTGCTCGCCTCGGTCAATATATTCGGCGGCTTCGCGGTCACGCAGCGGATGCTCGCGATGTACAAGAAGAAGGAGCGCAATTGATGGGCGCTCTATGGTCCAAACAGAACACCGTCACTCCCGCGCAGGCGGGAGTCCAGGGCGGCTCGCGACGGGGTTCTTGGCTCTGGATTCCCGGCTTCGCGGGAATGACGGGATTGGTAACTTCACCTGCCCACGCAGCCGCCGAAACCACCGCCAATCCCTGGGTGGCGCTCGCCTATCTCGCGGCCGGCATTCTCTTCATCCTTGCGCTGCGCGGGCTTTCGTCGCCCGAGAGCAGCCGCGCGGGCAACCGCTTCGGCATGATCGGCATGGCGATCGCGATCGTTGCGACGCTCGTCTCGCATGAAATCGCCAGCCTCTGGGAAATCCTGATAGCGATCGCCATCGGCGGCAGTATCGGCCTGTTGATCGCGCGCCGCATCGCGATGACGGCAATGCCCCAGCTGGTGGCGGGTTTTCACTCGCTGGTCGGCATGGCGGCGGTGCTGGTGGCGGCGGCGGCCTATATGAATCCTGGGGCCTTCGGGATCACCGATGCCGCTGGTGTATTGCTTCCGGTCAGCCGGATCGAGATGGGGCTCGGTGTGGCGATCGGCGCAATCACATTCAGCGGGTCTGTCATCGCCTTCCTCAAGCTCAACGGCAACATGTCGGGCGCGCCGATCCTGCTGCCCGGGCGGCATATCATCAATCTCGGGATCGTCGTCGCGATTCTCGGCCTGATCGCGTTCTTCTACACCGTCGCCGCGCCGCGGATCGATACGCCGTGGCTGTTCTGGACGGTCACGGGCCTCGCCTTCCTGATCGGCTTCCTACTGATCATCCCGATCGGCGGCGCGGACATGCCGGTCGTGATCTCGATGCTCAACTCCTATTCGGGCTGGGCGGCCGCGGCGATGGGCTTCACGCTCGGCAATACGGCGATGATCATCACCGGCGCACTCGTCGGCTCATCGGGCGCGATCCTCAGCTATATCATGTGCCGCGCGATGAACCGCAGCTTCATCAGCGTGATCGCGGGGGGCTTCGGTGCCGATAGCGGCGGCCCGGCGGGCGAGAAGATTGATCGGCCATGGAAGGCCGGTTCGGCCGAAGACGCGGCCTTCCTGATGAAACAGGCCGAGAGCGTCATCATCATTCCCGGCTATGGCATGGCCGTATCGCAGGCGCAGCACGCGCTGCGCGAAATGGGCGACATGCTCAAGGAAGAGGGCGTTTCGGTCAAATATGCGATCCACCCCGTCGCCGGGCGGATGCCGGGCCATATGAACGTGCTGCTCGCCGAAGCGAACGTTCCCTATGACGAGGTGTTCGAGCTCGAGGACATCAACAGCGAATTCGCGCAGGCAGATGTCGCGTTCATCATCGGCGCCAACGACGTCGTCAATCCGGCGGCAAAGACCGACAAGGGATCGCCGATTTACGGCATGCCCGTCTTCGATGTCGAAAAGGCCAAGACGATCTTCTTCATCAAACGCTCGATGGGCGGCGTCGGCTATGCCGGCGTCGACAATGAAGTGTTTTACATGGATCAGACGATGATGCTGTTGTCGGACGCCAAGAAGATGTGCGAGGAGATCGTCAAGTCGCTGGATTAGGTTTCCGGCGAAGACCCTCGACCAGCACCGCAGAACGACACACTTCACTTGTTCGTCATGCCAGCGGAGGCTGGCACCTATCCCAGCTATCAGTCTCGCGATTGTGGAACTGGGATAGGCCCCAGCCTGCGCTGGGGTGACGAAATTGGAATTAGCTTAGGAACACTTCCCGATCTCTCGCATTGATTAGCCGGAACGGGTTGAACAGGATCACAAATGCGCAAATTGGGCCTTATCGGCGGAATGAGCTCGGCCTCTACCGCCATCTATTACGACCATATCAACACAGGCGTCCGGCGAAAGCTGGGCGGGCGACACAGCGCGCCGCTGATGATCGACAGCCATGATTTCGAGCCGATCGCGCAATGGCAATCCGACGGCAATTGGGAAAAGATCACCGAAGAGATGGTCGCATCGGCCCGCCGGCTCGAAGTCGCGGGGTGCGAAGGCGTGATCCTGTGTTCGAACACGAAACACAAGGTTTTCAACCAGGTCGCCGGGGCGATCGGCGTGCCGATGATCCATATCGGCGACGTCACCGCCGATGCGATGCAGGCCGAGGGGATCACCCGCGCCGCCCTGCTCGGCACGCGCTTCACGATGAGCGAGCCGTTCATGCGCGAGCATCTCGAGGGCCATGGTTTCGAACTTTCGGTTCCCGATCCGGACCGGATGGAGGAGATCAACCGGATCATCTACGAGGAGCTGGTGAAGGGCGATGCGCGGGTTGAATCGCGGCGGTCGATGAAGACCTTCATCACCGAGCTCGAGCAGGCCGACAACGAAGCCGTCATATTGGGGTGCACGGAGCTGACGATGATCGTGAACACATCAAGCAATGTGCTGCCGATATTCGACACCACCAGCCTTCACGCACAGGCCGCGGTCGACTGGATTCTCGCGGGCGGCTGACGCCGCGTACACAGCGGCCTGGCCGCTACGCTCTCTGCCCCGGCGGTTCCTCCATTTCGGACCTAGTCCTGCCTTCTCACTCCGCTTTGGAGTGATTAAGCAGAACATAGATCGAACGGCGGGGGCTGTATGGGAGACACTGAAAAGGGAGGCGCGCAATATGACGACGCGCCGGCGGTGGCGATCGTCGCGGACAGCGACGCGGGGCTCGAACGTGGCCGCCGCGCGGCGGAAGCGATCGGCGCGCGGACGGTCTATTCCGGACCGCTTGGCGAAGCGCTAGACGAACTGAAGAAACGCGCCGCGATCGACGCCGTCCTGCTCGATGTCGAACGCGATTCCGGCGATACGCTCGACCGGCTGACCGCCTATCTGAACGAGGCGGCCGCGGCGGGCCGGTATCGCAGCGTGATATCGGCGCCGATCGAGCTTATCGACGCGATCGAGGCGCAATGCAGCCATCGCGACATAACCCTCGTCAGCGCGCCCCAGTCGGTGGAGCTTGCCGCCGAACTCGGCATCGCGCTGAGCAAGGCGATACCGCGATTTCACGACCGCAGCGTCGAGCGCGACGAGGCGCGGTTGTTAAGGTTGAGCGAGGAGGCGGGGCGGATCGCCCGCGCGCTCGCCGAGCTGTCGCGCAGCGACGTGCGGATCGCCAAACGCAGCAGCAAGCTCGACGCACCCTCGACCGACTATCGCGGCGAGCCGCCCGACGGTACGGCGCTCGACGCCGATACGATCCGCTCGATGATCCGCTTGCGGCGGCTGCGCGACCGTTTCTTCGACGGCACTTTGTTCGCCGATCCGGCCTGGGACATGCTGCTCGACCTGATGGCCGCGCGGATCGAGGGGCGGCAGGTCTCGGTGTCGAGCCTGTGCATTGCCGCCGCGGTGCCGCCGACGACCGCGCTGCGCTGGATCAAGGCGATGACCGAACAGGCGCTGTTCGTGCGCAACGCCGATCCGCGCGACGGCCGCCGCGTCTTCATCGCGCTCGACGACGATGCGGCGCACGCGATGGAGACCTGGTTCGCGGCCGCGCGGGCAAGCGAGGATTTTCTCGCGGTTTGAGCGGGCGTTATTTGTCAGAACATTGCTGACGCAATGTCGCCGCACCGGCCCGCACCTCCTCCCGGCCTCCCAATAGTATACTTCCGTGGGAGGCCGTGCGGGCCGGTGCGGCGATTTCCCGGCAGGGAAATTCTGACAAAATAACTCTGCCGCGCTCGACCGATAGGTCGAGTCTGACAAAAAGGCATTGCACAGCGCTTCAGCTTTTGGCAGGGGCTTTGCGCTATCGGCGATAGCCCGATGATGGTGAGGGCGCTTAGCTCAGTTGGTAGAGCATCTCGTTTACACCGAGAGGGTCGGCAGTTCGAGCCTGTCAGCGCCCACCATTTTCGCCGAAGAGAAATCATGCGGGGCATGATTTCAGGCGAAAATCCCGAGCGATAGCGAGGGTGGCAGGTCGCTAAGCGCGCCGCCATTTTTAGATCTTCGTTACAACCCTCGCACCAGTTTCACCGCCACTCCGATCCACTCGGGAT
>JABDLY010000182.1 GCA_013001755.1 Sphingomonadaceae bacterium | reverse complement strand
CAACCGGACCACCGTGATCCAGTTGAATGCCGAAGCCGAACGCCCCGATGCGCTCGACCTTCTCCTGGTCATCGATGCAACCGGTAGCATGGCGGACGAGCTCCGCTATCTGCAGTCGGAGCTGATTTCGATCATGTCGACGCTCCGCCGCTCCTACCCGGGAATCGACGTTCGCGTCGGCCTGATTTTCTATCGCGACGAAGGCGACGAATATGTCGTGCGCGACTTCCCGTTCGTCTCGAGTATCGAGGAAGCGCAATCTTCGATGGCCTTGCAGAGGGCGATCGGCGGCGGTGACTATCCCGAAGCCGTTCATACCGCGCTCGCCCGCGCGAACGAATTCGAATGGCGGCGCGATGCCGTCCAGATCGCGATGCTCGTCGCCGATGCTCCGCCGCATGACGAGCACATGGCCGATGCCTGGAACGAGGCGATGGCGTTGCGGCGCGGCGGTGTCCACATCGTTCCCGTCGGAGCTAGCGGGGTCAGGGACCGCGCCGAATATATCATGCGCTCGATGGCGGCGCTGACGCAGGGCCGCTATATCTTCCTCACCGACGATAGCGGTGTAGGCCTGCCGCATGCCGAGCCGCTGGTCGCCTGCTACGCCGTCACGCGGCTCGACAATCTCATCCTGCGGGCGCTGAGCAGCCTGATTGCGGGCGAGCGGATCGAGCCTGAAGAAAGCGAGATCATCCGCATTGTCGGCAATTACGATCGCGGCCGGTGCGGCCCGGTTCCGGTGGCTGAGGAACAATAATATTCCAGCCGCGGAATTTGCCGCTTGACGACGGAAAATTTCGGGGCATCCTCGCGCGCGAGTTAAAAAGCCTGTTTTGAAAGTCTTGCGTTGCCCATGAAATTAGTCGTCGTCGAATCGCCCGCCAAGGCGAAAACAATCGAAAAATATCTGGGCGGCGACTATCGCGTGCTCGCGTCTTACGGTCATGTCCGCGACCTGCCGCCCAAGGATGGGTCGGTCGATCCCGAAAAGGGCTTCGCGATGACGTGGCAGGCCTATGGCGACAAGACCAAGCAATTGAAAGCGATCACCGACAGCGCCAAGGAAGCCGACGAGTTGATCCTCGCGACTGACCCCGATCGCGAAGGCGAAGCGATCAGCTGGCACGTCCTCGAGGTGCTCAAGAAGCGCAAGGCGCTGCCCGGCAAGATCGAGCGCGTCGCGTTCAACGCCATCACCAAGAGCGCGGTGCTCGAGGCGATTGCGAATCCGCGCGAACTCGATACCGATCTGATCGACGCCTATCGTGCGCGGCGTGCGCTAGATTACCTCGTCGGCTTTACGCTTTCGCCCGTATTGTGGCGCAAGCTGCCCGGCGCGAAATCGGCGGGGCGCGTGCAGTCGGTTTCGCTCAAGCTGATCGTCGAACGCGAGCGCGAGATCGAGGCGTTCGATCCGCAGGAATATTGGTCGATCGCTGCGAATATGGAGCAGGACGGGACGGCGTTCGTCGCCCGGCTCGTCCGCTGGCGCGGCGACAAGATCGACCGGCTGTCGATCGGTTCCGAAACCGATGCGATGGCGGCCAAGTCCGATGTCGAGAGCTGCGCCTTCCGGGTCGTTTCGGTTGAGCAGAAGCCGCTGACGCGCAACCCGCCGCCGCCTTTCACAACTTCGACACTGCAGCAGGAAGCCTCGCACAAGCTGGGTTTTTCGGCGAGCCATACGATGCGTATCGCGCAGCAGCTCTACGAGGACGGCGCGATCACCTATATGCGAACCGATGGTGTCCAGATGGACGGATCGGCGATTTCGGCGGCGCGCGGCGCGATCGCCAATCGCTATGACGCGAGCTATGTCCCCGACAAGCCGCGGCACTATTCGACCAAGGCGAAGAACGCGCAGGAAGCGCATGAGGCGATCCGCCCGACCGATTTTTCGCGCGGTCAAACGGGCGGTGGCGATCACGCGCGGCTCTACGAACTGATCTTCAAGCGCGCGCTCGCAAGCCAGATGGCATCGGCGCGGCTCGAACGGACAACGGTCGAGATGGAAGAAGCCACCGGCCAGACGGCGCTGCGCGCGACTGGGCAGGTCGTGAAGTGTCCGGGCTTCATGGCGCTCTACACCGAGGGCCGAACCGGCGATGGGGGCGATGACGGCAAGCTGCTTCCGGTAATCTCACAAGGCGATGCGCCGGCCAAAAAGGACGTCGAGGCCGAGCAGCATTTCACCCAGCCGCCGCCGCGTTATTCCGAAGCCAGCCTCGTTAAGAAGATGGAGGAGCTCGGCATCGGGCGTCCGTCGACTTACGCCTCGATCATCCAGACGCTCAAGAACCGCGAATATGTCCGCGTCGAGAAAAACCGCTTCTATCCCGAGGAAAGCGGGCGGCTCGTCACCTCGTTCCTCCAACGCTTTTTCGAACGCTATGTGAGTTATGATTTCACCGCCGAACTCGAGGAAGAGCTCGACGATATTTCGGGCGGTCGCGCGCAATGGCAGGAAATTCTCCAGGCCTTCTGGCAGGATTTCAAACCGAAGACCGACGAGGTGATGGAGAAGAAGCCGTCCGATGTGACGGCCGAACTCGATAAATTTCTCGAGCCATTGCTCTTCCCGGAAAAGGAAGACGGCTCCGATCCGCGCCTCTGCCCGCGCTGCGAAGAGGGCAAGCTCGCGCTGCGTGGCGGGCGTTATGGCGCTTTCATCGCCTGTTCCAACTATCCCGAATGCAAATATACGCGCCAATTCGGTCAGCGCGGCGGCAATACCGACGATCATGGACCCGATGAAGTCCTCGGCGTCGATCCCGATACCGACGAGGAAATCGAATTCAAGACAGGGCGTTTCGGCCCTTATGTGCAGCGCGGCGAAGGCAAGGAAGCCAAGCGCGCCTCGATCCCCAAAGACGTCGCCCGCGCCGATATCGATCTTGAGATGGCGGTGAAATTATTGTCGCTGCCGCGCGTGGTCGGTCAGCATCCCGAAAGCGGCAAGGATATCGAGGCGGGGCTCGGGCGCTATGGGCCTTATGTCCGCTGTGACGGAAAGTACGGCAAGCTCGAAACGACCGCCGACGTCTTCGAAATCGGCATGAACGCCGCGGTCG
This sequence comes from Sphingomonadaceae bacterium, assembly GCA_013001755.1. GTDB lineage: Bacteria > Pseudomonadota > Alphaproteobacteria > Sphingomonadales > Sphingomonadaceae > Parasphingopyxis. The sequence continues at coordinate 19,554 of JABDLY010000182.1, read as the reverse complement.
TGAAGATCGCCGAATCCAAGTCGAAAGGCGGCTTTGGACGCGGCAAACGCGAGCCGCTCAAGATACTCGGCAAGCATCCGCGTACCGAGGAAGAGATCAAGGTGATGGACGGCCGCTACGGCGCCTATGTGACCGACGGCAATGTCAACGCGACGATCCCGAAAACGGTCGACAAGGACGAGCTGACGTTGGAGGAAGCGGCGCAGCTGATCGACGAACGCGCGGCCAAGGCGCCCAAGAAGAAAAAGCGCACAGCGCCTGCGAAGAAGAAAACCGCCACGAAAAAGAAGAAGGTGCCCGCCAAGAAAAAGAAAGAGGCCGACGACGCCTAGCGTTCGTACTTAAAGATTCCCGGTCAGCATCCATAGCGTCCAGCCGATCAGCGCGGCGAGCACCAGCCAGGTCAGGACAACGCCAAGAAAGCGGGGCAGGGGCGGTTTCCCTTCGCCGGGCGGATCCATGTAGAGTCCGATGGCGTGGAGCAGGCGCGCGAGCAGGAAGACACCCGCCAGCACCATCAGCCCCATATGGTTGGCGTTGCTGTATTCGAGCAGGCCGACAAGAATGACCGCGAGCGGCGCATGTTCGGCGAGGTTGGCGTGTGCGCGGCTTGCCCGGGTGAGCTTCTCATCGTCGCCCGTACCGAACGGCGTTTTCGCGCGGATGCGATTGCGAACCGTATCGATTGCAAGCAGCAGGAGCAGCGCGGCGAGCGCGGCGGCCATTGCGGCGGTTACGGGTAAAGCCATGATGCGATCCTCCCCTAGAGCGTGACGAGCCGGTCTTCGCCGAGGCTCGTCATCACGCTGGTCAGCCCACCGGCCTCTACGCCGTCTCCAAGCTGATCGAGCGCCAATCCTGCCAAGGCCATGCCGCCCTGACAAGCGATGAGTGTTACACCGAGCGCCCGCGCCTCTTCGCGAAGCTCTAAAAGCGTAGGCAAGCCATTGGTTTGACGCTGCGAATCGAACAGGGCCGGTGCCTGATCGGCAAGCAATGCGGTGGATAAGCCTTCGCAGAAAATTCGGGCGGCACCGCCAGCGGCTACCTGCGTCGCGGCGATCGAGAGCGCCGAATAGAAGCGTTCGGCATCGCGGCCCGTCAGGATGATCGTCAGCCCGCGCATGTCGGGCACCCGGGATCCTTGGGCAGCGTCAAGGTACGAAAACGCAGGGCGAGTGCGTCGAACAGCAGCAATTTGCCCGCGCTGTCCTCGCCGAAGCCGGTGATCTGCCGCACCGTTTCCATCGCCGCCATGCTACCCATGACGCCTGCGAGCGCGCCGAGGACGCCCTGATCTGCGCAGCTGATATCGGCCCGATCGGGATCGTTGCCGACGAAGCAGCGATAGCAGGGCTTGTCTGCCTCCCAACCGCGAAACACGCCGAGTTGTCCTTCGAACTGGCCGATAGCCGAAGAGACGAGGGGAATATGCTGGCGGTTGGCTTCGTCGGCAACGAGCAGCCGCGTTTCGAAATTATCGCTACCATCGACGACGACATCGGCCCGTCGCAGAAAATTTTCGACATTGGTTGTATCGAGCCGTGTCTGGGTTACGTGCACCTTAATGTCAGGGTTCAGCGCGGCGACGGCGTTTTTTGCGCGCTCCACCTTGGGCTGGCCGACATCGTCGGTCGCAAACAGCACTTGCCGCTGCAAATTGGACAGCGCGACGGCGTCGTCATCGATGAGCCGCAAGCGCCCTATGCCCGCCGCCGCGAGATACTGGATCAACGGCGACCCGATGCCGCCTGCACCAACAATAGCCACCGTCGCCCCGAGTAATTTTTGCTGCCCTTCGCCGCCAATCTCCTTGAGGACGATATGGCGCGCATAGCGTTCGAGCTGTTGGTCGCTGAGGCTCACGTCCCCGTCGAACCGAAGCCGCCGCTGCCGCGCACAGTGTCGCTGAGATCGTCGACTTCGCAAAGCTGTGCACGCAGCACCGGCGCGGGGACGAGTTGTGCGATGCGTTCGCCGCGCAATGCCGAAAATTCTTCGCTCCCGAGATTGGCAAGAATGATTTTGACCTCGCCGCGATAATCGCTGTCGATCGTGCCGGGCGTGTTCAGGCAGGTAACGCCATGCTTCAACGCCAAGCCGGAGCGTGGGCGGACTTGGATTTCATAGCCCTCCGGGATCGCCATCGCGAAGCCGCTCGGCACCGCCATCCGCTCGCCGGGCGCCAGCGTAAAATCTTCCGCCGCGACGACATCCATACCCGCCGCACCAGCACTGGCATAAGCGGGAAGGGGAAGGCCTTCGCCATGCGGCAGGCGCTTTATCTGGATATCGATATCAGCCAAGCGCATCGGCAATCCTTTCAGCGAGTTTGCGGGCGACCTCGGCCTTGGGCATTTGCTCCCAGCTCTCGACACCGTCTTCGGTGACAAGGTGGATGGCGTTATCGGCTCCGCCCATGACGTCGCCGGAAACGTCGTTGGCGATGATCCAGTCGCAGCCTTTGCGATCGAGTTTGGCGCGCGCATGGCCGACGACCTTGTCGGTCTCGGCTGCAAAACCGATGAGCAGGCCGGGACGGCGTTCGTCCTTCGCCAGCCCGGCGAGGATATCTGGGTTCTCGATCAGTTCGAGCGCGGGCGGGCCGCTGGTTGCGCCCTTTTTGATCTTGCGATCGGCGGGCTGGGCGCGCCAGTCGGCAACGGCGGCAACGAGGATTGCGACATCTGCGGGCAGGGCGCTCTGCACGGCGGCTTCCATTTCGAGCGCCGTTTCGACATCGATTCGGTTCACGCCGCGCGGCGTTTCCAGCGAGACCGGCCCCGAGATCAGCGACACATTCGCGCCAAGCCGCGCCAGCGCATCGGCTATCGCATATCCCTGCCGCCCCGAAGAGCGGTTGGCGATATAGCGCACGGGATCGATCGGTTCGCGTGTCGGGCCGGCTGTGATCAAGATGTGTTTTCCGGCCAATAGCGCGGCATTGCGGCCGTCACTGGCGGCGACGGGCGAAGAGAGCAGCGATTCGATTTCTTCGAAAACTGCGGCCGGTTCGGGCAAGCGGCCCTCGCCATATTCGCCGCACGCCATATCGCCCTTGTCGGGGTGCATGACGATGATGCCATCCTGCCGCAGCTGTTCGACATTCCGCCGCGTCGCCGCGTGGTCCCACATTCGGACGTTCATCGCGGGCACCGCCATGACGGGGGTGTCGGTGGCGAGCAGCAATGTCGTCGCGAGATCGTCGGCGATTCCGCTCGCCATCTTCGCCATCAGGTCGGCCGTTGCCGGGCAGACGACGATCAAGTCGGCATCGCGCGAAAGCTGGATATGGCCCATCTCCGATTCGTCCTTGAGATTCCACAGGCTGGTGTAAACCTTGTCTTCGGAAAGCGCGGCGAGCGTCATCGGTGTCACGAAATGCGATCCGCTCTCGGTCAGCACGCAGCGGACCGAGGCGCCGGCCTTGCGGATCAGCCGGACGAGTTCGCACGATTTATAGGCCGCGATCCCGCCACCGATCACAAGAAGGATGCGTTTGCCGTTCATGGTGCAGGATGTGCGAAACTGTGCAGCACTTGTCGAGTCACCGGGTGCCGATCTCGCGCCACGGCTCGTAATCGACTTCATCGAACCGTAGCGGCTCCGTCAGATCAAAGACCATCGTCGCGCGCTTGCGTTCGACGGCCGCGCCATGGCTTTCGGCGAGATCGACAAGCGGCCAGAGAAAATCCTCAACGCCTGTCGGTCCTGCGGATTTGTTGAGGCCGATGAACAAGGTGCCCGGATAGGTCAGGTGCTCGTCGCAGAGATATTCGATGAACGACGCCCATTGAGGAACGTCCCAGCGCTGCGTCCGGTCGTTGGGCTGCACATCGAAAACCTGGCCGTTGATCACGACGAGGTCGTAACGGCCGATCTCTTCGGGTAGCTTTTCTCCCAGTTTCACGCTGCCTTCGATGCGCGGAATCTCGAACAATTTGAGCAAGTCGCCATATACTGGTGGGTGCGGCTGGTCGAAGGCCAGAACTTCGTGGCCATGCGCCTTGGCGATGGCGAGGAACTGGCCTCCGCCCGCGCCGATATCGAGGATCGAGCAGCGCGCGCGCTTATCGATATCGAGCAGCCGGGCAAGTCGCGAATGGATCATGAACCAGGGCGCAAGATCGAGATATTTGGTGACAGCAAGCTCGTCGCTGACTTCCACTTCGTCGCGATATTTTTGCTGGAGCGCGGCATAAGCGTCGCCATCGACTGTAGCGGCGACGCGGTCATACATGGCGCGCTGACGATCGTCGTCAATTGCGACGCGCCAGCTATCGATACGCTCATCGAGCGGCCGCAACGGCCGATAGGTCACGCCATCGGCATCGGGCCGCGCCGGTCTCTTCGCTTTCTTTCCGAAGAATTTCTTGAGTTTTGTTACTGTAGCCAAAGCCAGCTTCCCACTATTCCTATGCCGAGACTGACAGCAGCAATGACGAGATAGCGCCATCCGCCGCCGATCTTCACGACTTCAACATTTTTGAGCGGCGGGGCCGGCGGAGCCGCACCGCGATTGGGCAGTTCCGCTTCGAGCCGCCTGACGAGCGCGGGGAGCCGGGCGAGTGTTTCGATATCTTCGCGCAGCCGGTCCGCCATCGCCGCCTCGGGCCCGAGTTCGCCGCGCAGCCATTCGCCGACATAGGGTTTCGAGGTTTCCCACATATTGATGTCGGGATCGAGGCTCGTCGCAACGCCCTCAACCATCACCATCGTCTTCTGGAGCAACAGCAGATGGGGTTGGGTCGGCATTTCGAAATCGCGCGTGATCGAGAACAACCCGTCGAGCATCTGGCCGATCGAGATGTCCTTGACCGGCAGGCCGCGTATCGGTTCGCCGACGGCGCGCAACGCGGTCTCGAACTCGGCCATATTATGGTGCGGCGGCACATAGCCCGCCTCGAAGTGAATCTCGGCGACCCGCCGGTAATTGCCGGTGATCAGCCCATAGAGGATTTCGGCAAGCCAGAGCCGCGCGCGACGGTCGATACGCCCCATGATACCGAAATCGATTGCCGCGATCTTGCCGTCGGGCAGGACGAAGAGATTACCCTGGTGGAGATCGGCATGGAAAAAGCCTTCGGAAATCGCCTGGCGTAAAAAGGCGCGGACGAGTGTGCAGGCGATTGCCTTGCGGTCGTGCCCCGCCGCATCGATCGCATCGTGATCGGACATTTTAATGCCACCGACCCATTGCAGCGTCATCGCGCGGCCGGCCGTCCGTTTCCAGTCGATATCCGGGATAACGAAATCAGGCTCGGCTTCCATGCCCTGAGCGAGTTCGGATGCGGAAGCCGCCTCGCGGCGCAGATCGAGTTCGCGGGCCGTCCAGCGTTTGAAGGTTTCGATGGTGAGGCGCGGGCGCAACCGTGCCAGTTCGCCCCCCATCGCCTCGACCTGCGCCGCCGCCCATTCATAGGTCTCGATAGCCTTGGCGAATTCGTGTTCGATGCCCGGACGCAGCACTTTTAAGGCGACCGTATTGCCCTCGCTGGTCACCGCTCGGTGTACCTGCGCGATCGATGCGGCGCCGATCGGCTCTTCCTCTATCGACTCGAACAATTCATCGAGCGGCCTGTCGAACGATGCTTCGAGTGCTTCGCGGATCTGCGCAAATGGCACCGGCGGCAGCCGGTCCTGCAGCCGGAGCAAATCATGCGCCGCATGGTCGCCGACAAGATCGGGCCGCGTCGCCAGCGTCTGGCCGAGCTTGATCGCCGCCGGCCCGATCGACTGCAAAGCATCGGCATAGGCGGGCTCTTTCGGCACGCGCGCTCCGAAGCGGGCGATCCGCGCCAGCCGTTTGACGGGCTTGGGCGTCACGGAATCGCGCTCGATCCCGCGCAGTGCGCCATGGCGCGCCAGCGTCCGGCCCCATTTGAGGAGCCGCCAGATATGGGTGGCGGGACGCGTCAAATCCGGTAGCCGCTGTGAATCGCCACCAGCCCGCCGAGCAGAGGTTCGGCTTTGACCTGAACGAACCCGGCATCCTCGATCATAGTCTTGAAGGCCGACATGTCGGGAAAGCGGCGGATCGATTCGATCAGATAGCGATAGCTGTCTTCGTCGCCGGCAACCGCCTTGCCGATCTTCGGCACGACCCTGTGCGAATAACTGTCATAGATTTCGGCAAAGCCGGGCCAGAGCGTCGTCGAAAACTCGAGACAGAAAAAGCGCCCGCCGCGCCTAATGACGCGATGCGCTTCGGCGAGGGCGGCATCGATCCGCGTGACGTTGCGGATGCCGAAAGCGATCGTATAGGCGTCGAAACTCGCATCGGCGAAACTCAGCTCTTCGGCATTTTCGTGCGCCCAGGCCAGCCCCTCGAGCCGCTTCCTGTCGGCGCGCTCCATGCCGATTGCGAGCATCTCGGCATTGATATCGGCGACGGTGACATTGGCGCCGTGGTGATGCAGCCGAAAGGCGATGTCGCCCGTGCCGCCCGCCATATCGAGAATCGCTTCGCCTTTTTGCGGCTTCATCCGGCGCACGAAACGATTCTTCCAGAGCCGGTGCATGCCGACCGACATTGCATCGTTCATGACGTCGTATTTTGCGGCCACATTGGAGAACACACCGCCGACCCGGCGCGTCTTCTCGTCGGGTGCAACCTGCTCATAGCCAAAGGAAACCGTGTCGCTTGCCATATCACTTCGCCAAATGGGGAGAGCAAGTGCTTTAGCCAAGCCTTGCGACGCCCGCAAACGAAGCTTAGCTGCCGGTGATGCCCGAGCTTCCAGAAGTAGAGACCACCGTGCGCGGGCTGGAACCGATCCTGCTCGGGCGGCGGCTCATCCAGGTCGAAGCTCGGCGTCCCGATTTGCGGCGGCCGATTCCGGTCGATCTGCGTCAGAGGATGACCGGCGCGACAGTCTTGCGGCTCGATCGGCGCGCCAAATACGGGCTTATCGAAACCGATCGCGGCGATACCCTGGTCTTCCATCTCGGCATGTCGGGGCGCTGGCGGATCGATCCCGATCCGATCGAACCGCATGACCATTTGCTGATCGTAACCGATGCCGGGCGCCGGGTTGCGCTCAACGATCCGCGGCGATTCGGTTCGCTCGATCTTGTGCGAAGCGATGCGCATGAGAGCTTCGCCCCTTTTGCGGCGCTCGGTCCGGAGCCGATAGGAGGAGGTTTCAGCGCGCTTTATCTTCGCACTGCCCTTGCGGGCCGGCGCGCGCCGATCAAGGCGCTGCTGCTCGACCAGCGAGTCGTCGCCGGGCTCGGCAATATCTATGTCTGCGAAGCGTTGCATATGGCGAAGATCGCGCCGCGGACGATGGGTTGTCGAATCGGCACGGTGCGTCTCGAGCGCCTCGTTGCGGCTATCAAGGCGGTGCTCGGGGCAGCGATCGCGGCGGGCGGATCGACACTGCGCGACTATGCCCGGCCCGACGGCGAACTTGGTTATTTTGCGAACCAGTGGCGCGCTTATGGACGGGAGGGCGAGCCCTGTTCGTGCGGCGCGCCGATACGCCGACGCGTCGACAGCGGTCGCTCGACCTTCTATTGCTCCCGCTGTCAGCGCTGAATGCTTGACCTTGCGATGCACAATAGCTAGGTGGTCGCTCTTCCGGCGCGACCTGTTCGCGCCGCTTTCATTTGCAGATAATCGAGGACGACAGATGGCCAACATCCAACAGGCCAAGAAACGCATTCGCCGCAACAACCGTGCTGCCGTGGTCAACCGCAACCGGATGAGCCGCGTGCGGACCTTTATCAAAAAGGTCGAAACAGCAATCGAGGCAGGCGACAAGAAAGCTGCCGGCGAAGCGCTGCAAGCCGCGCAACCGGAAATCGCGCGCGGCGCTGCCAAGGGTCTGTTCCACAAAAATACGGCCTCGCGTAAGATTTCACGTCTGTCGAAACGGGTCGCCGCGCTCAAATAGACGGCGACATCGGGGTTGTAGCGCAACCGTTTCGGCGCGACCCAAATGCGAAATTATTTTTGCGTTATTGTTACTGTTGAGAAATCAACGAGTCGCACTTTCGGCCCACCGATTCTTCGGACGTGAGAGCCGAATAATATTCAATAAAATCAATATATTAATGCGTTTACCACGGAGTCCCGCAGTATTCCGTGTCAACCCGGTATATTTCACTTTTTTGACGTCCACCCCCCTTGCGCAAAAAGTGTTAACGATTATTCAATGGCTCTCCCGCTGACACCGATTCTGTCATGTCCGGGGGCTGAATGCAGAAGAACGATAATACGCGGATGCAACGATTTCCGCGAGAGGATCGTTGTACCTTTTCAAGGGTTGAAGGAAAAGGTGCAACAGCGGGGTGGAGGAAAAGTGTCCGTGTCGGGGAGGACGAGTTTTTGCAACATAGTAAGAGTGATGAGGCGGTGAGCGCGGCTGAACAGCTGGACACCGCATGGGAAACGATTCGTAATGGTCTGCGCCGCGATCTTGGCGCCAGGACTTTCGATCATTGGCTCAAGCCGATGCGGCTTGTCGGCATCAAGGAAGACAATGCGACGGTGCAGCTCGAACTGCCTTCGCACTTCATGGCCGATTGGGTGCGCGAACATTATTCGGAGCGTCTTCGCTATGCGTGGCGCGCGAATATCTCGAACGTGAACGATATCGATATTGCCGCTGCCGAAGGAGCGACTCGTCCGGCTCTTTTCATCGTCGGCGAAGAAGATGCGCTGCCGCCGACCGAGCAGCTTACTGGCACAAGCGATGACAGTATCGGAACGCCGCTCGAAAATCGCTACGTCTTTTCGACCTTCGTAACCGGCGCGGCGAACGAGGTTGCGTTCAACGCCGCGCGAATGATGGCCGAGCCCGGCCAGCCGATGTCGAGCTCGCTCTATATCCATGCCAGCACCGGTCTCGGCAAAACGCATTTGCTCCACGCCATCGGTCACGAGTTTCTCCGGCAGAAACCGCGCTCGAACGTGCTCTATATGTCGGCCGAAAAATTCATGTACGAATTCGTCTCGGCAATGCGCGAACATGACACGATCAGCTTCAAGCAGAAATTGCGTTCGGCCGACCTCCTGCTCGTCGACGATGTCCAGTTCATCGCCGGCAAGGAAGCGACGCAGGAAGAATTTTTTCATACGATCAATGAGATAAATGCTTCGGGTCACCGGATGGCGATCAGCGCAGACCGCCCGCCGCACGAGCTTGGCGCGGTCGACAAGCGGATTGCCTCGCGGCTTGCCGGCGGCCTGGTCACCGATCTGCGCCAGCCCGATCTCGGCCATCGCCGCCGCATCGTCGCGCACAAGCTGGCACAGATGCCCCAGGTCGAGATGCCGAAGGATGTGTCCGATTTCCTCGCCCAGCGTTTCTCGACGAGCATCCGCGAACTCGAAGGCGCGCTGACGCGGGTTGTGGCCTATTCACTGCTCTCAAAGCGGCCGATCGATATCGCATTTGCGCAGGAAACACTGGCCGATCTGCTGCGCCATTCGCAGCGGCGGATAACGATCGACGAAATCCAGCGCAGCGTGTGCGAACATTTTGGCATTCGTCATGCCGAAATGACCTCGGCGCGCCGCGCGCGCGAGGTCGCCCGGCCGCGTCAGGTGGCGATGTATCTCGCCAAAAGACTGACGCCGCGCTCGCTGCCCGAGATCGGCCGGCGCTTCGGCGGACGCGATCACACGACGGTGATTCACGCGATCAAGCGAATCAAGGAACTCCGCGCCGCCGACAGCGAACTCGATTCGGATGTCCGCTCGCTACTCCGCAAACTTGAGAGCTGATTTTCGCTTCGGCGAATAAAAAAGGCGCCGGTGCCGGAGGGCGGGGCGCCTTTTTCGATTCGTTTTTCCGGGCTAGCCGCTAACCTTCTTCGCGCGGCATCACCGTAATCCGGACCTCTTCGCCCGAATTGCCGGGGAAGTCGGTGAACATCGCTTCGATCAGGTTCGGCACCAATTCGGTCAGTTGATCGTTGCGCGATCGTGCGCGAGCGCGGCCGTCGAACACCGGTTCGCCATCGGCGGTACGGCGGATGTCGAGATTGAGCTCGCTCGTATAGAGGGTGTAGCTGTGGATATCGGTGCCGCCGAAGCCGCCACCGAAAAACGGATCGTGCCAGCCATAGTAAAAGGGCGAACGCCAGCGCGCATGGCGGTAGAACGGGCTGTAATAGGGTCCGTAGCCGAAGCGGCTGTAATAGCCGACGCCGCCGAAGCTCGGCCGAGCGAAGACGCGCTCGCGGCCATTGTCGACATCATAGCCCATCGCGACGACGAGCGTTGCTTCGTCAGGCGAGGCCGCGCGCCGGAAACCGCGTTCGGCCAATTCGGCGGCGACGATATCGGCATAGGTCGCGAATTCGAGGCCGCCCAATTTTGCCTCGTCGGCAGGCTGGATGTAGAAGCTTTGCCCCTGCGGCGCGGGCATCTGCTGGAAGCGCGCAACATCGGCGCGGAAGGGCGTCGCGCAGGCGGCGACGGCAAGCAATGCGAGCGGCGCGACAAGCGGCAGGGCTTTCTTGACGATGGACATGACTCGGACCCTCAAAACTAACCTAAGTAAATAAATACCATATATTGCAGTTATTTACCATTTTCCGGCTGAACGGTGATTGAACAGCGGATCCGCGTGAAAAGCGCTGGCGAATCAATCGCCTCGGAGCAGTCCGAGCGCGCGATAGGCATCGGCGAGGACGGGCGCTCCCTTTTCAGCGGCCTTGGCCGCACCCGCTCCAAGTATCGAGTCGAGCGTCGAGTTGTCGGTTTTGAGCGCGTTGAATCGTTCGGCGATCGGCGCGAGGACCCATACTGTCAGATCGGCGAGCGCGGGCTTGAAATCGCCAAAGCCCTTGCCGGCAAATTCGGCCAACACATTGGCAGGCTCAGTGCCGGCGAGCGCTGCATAGATCGAAACGAGATTGCGCGCCTCGGGCCGTTCGGCGAGTCCGTCCATGGTCTCGGGAATAGGTTCGGCATCGGTTCGCGCTTTGCGTATTTTCTTGGCGATCATATCGGCATCGTCGGAAAGATTGATCCGGCTCATATCCGACGGATCCGATTTCGACATCTTCGCCGATCCGTCGCGCAGCGACATGATCCGCGCGGTCGTCGTTCCGATATAGGGTTCGGGCAGCACGAAAGTTTCGGTTCCGGTGTCGGTGTTGAATTTTTCCGCGATATCGCGCGCCAGTTCGAGATGCTGTTTCTGGTCCCCGCCGACCGGGACATGCGTTGCGCGGTAAAGCAGCACATCGGCGGCCTGGAGCACGGGATAGGCGAAGAGTGCGATCGAGGCGCCCTCGCGATTCTTGCCCGATTTGTCCTTGAACTGCGTCATCCGGTTGAGCCAACCCATCCGCGCGCTGCCGTTGAGCAGCCAGGCGAGTTCGGGATGCGCCGAGACGCGCGCCTGGTTGAACAGGATCGCGCGCTCGGGATCGACGCCCGAAGCGATCAGCGCCGCCGCCATTTCGCGCGTCGCCCTGCTCAGTTCCTCGGCTGCGATCGGCATCGAGATTGCGTGGAGATCGGCGAGGAAGAACAGGCATTCGCCCTCGTCCTGCATCTTCACCCAGTTGACGATGGCGCCGAGATAATTGCCGAGATGAAGATTGCCGGTGGGCTGGATGCCGGAAACGACGCGCATCAGGAGGAAGCCTTTCGTCTGCGTAGGAGGAGGGCGATTCGCTCGCGGTCGACGGCGCCGACCGCATAGGCGACGCCGAAATAGACCAAAGCGCCCGAAAGCGTAAGGGCGAGCAGGGCAAAAAGGCGCGCAAACAGCCCTGCGGCATAGTAATCGATGAGCAATCCGCTGGCGAACCAGAGGACCAGTCCCATCGCCGTTGCCGCGACAAACTGCCGTAAGAGCCGGCCGAGCAGCGCGGCCGGCATTGCGTAATGGCCGCGCCTGGCAAGGGCGACATAGAGCGTGGCCGTATTGAGCCAGGCGCCTATCGCGCTCGCGGCAGCAACGCCGAGCACGCCGAAGCGTTCGAGGAAGATAATGTTGAAGCCGATGAAAAAGGCCAGCGAGGCGAGCGCCGCATAGAGCGGGGTCTTGGTGTCCGCGCGCGCATAAAAGGCAGGCACGAGCACCTTGACGAGAACATAGGCCGGAAGCCCGGCAACCAGCGCGACGACGACATTGCCGACGATCGCGGCATCATTGGCGTCGAACCGGCCGCCCTGGAAGATCATCGTCACGAAAGCCGATCCGCAGACCGCCAAGGCGATCGTCGCGGGCAGGGTAAGCAACATGGCGAGTTCGATTGCGTTCGATTGCACCCGGTCGGCGCTCGCTTTCTCGCCGCCGCCGATGTGCCGCGAGAGCGCAGGCAGAATCGCCGTGCCGAGCGCGATGCCGATAATGCCGAGCGGGAGCTGATTGAGCCGGTCGGCATAATTCATGTACGAGACCGCACTGCCTTCGAGCTGGTTGAGGAAATAGAGCTGGAGCAGCGTGTTGATCTGATAGGCGCCGCCGCCGATTGCGGCGGGGAGAGCGATGATACCAAGCCGCTTGACCTCGGGGGTCAGCCGCGGACGGCGAATGCGTATCGAAAAGCCTGCGACCCTCACCCAGTAGATCAGCCAGCCAAGCTGCGCGACGCCGGCGGCCGCCACGGTCCAGCTCAACAGATAGGCGACCTGCTCGATGGTCGCGCCGGTCGCGATCCAGCGTTCGCCGCCGAGAAGTGCGCCTATCATCATCAGATTGAGGATGATCGGGAAGCTCGCGCCTGGCGCAAAGCGCGACACCGAATTCAGCATCCCGGTGAACAAGGTCACCAAGCTGACGAGCACGATATAGGGAAAGGTGATCCGCGCCAGATCGGTCGCGAGATCGAACTGGCGGGGCTCGACCGGCTTGTCGGCGAGCAGCCAGATCACACCCGGCATCGCCAGCTCGAACAGGATCGCGACGCCTATCAGTATCGGCAGGAACACCGAGAGCACATCGGTGCTGAAGCCGCGCGCCGATTCGAGGCCGCCTTCGCCGTGCAGGCGTTTCGAGAACATCGGCACGAATGCGGCCGAGAAGGCGCCCTCGGCGAACAGCCGGCGGAACACATTGGGCAGGATGAACGCCTGGAAAAAGGCGTCGGTAACTTCGTTCGCGCCGAGCACGCGTGCGAAGATCATCTCTCTAGCGAAACCGGCGACGCGACTTACCAGCGTAAGCCCGCCGATCGTCCCGCTCGATTTCAGCAGGCTCACCGCGCGTCTCTCATGCGCGATTCACGATCGCTCAGGCGTCGCCCTGCGGCGGAGGAATGTCGACGCGCTCGTCGCCGCCCTCCTGCTGCATTTGCGCTTGCTGCTGCATATAAAGTCCGCCGAAATCGATCGGATCGAGCAGCAGCGGCGGGAAGCCGCCATCGCGGATCGCATCGGCGAGGATGCGCCGCGCGAACGGGAAGATCATCGCCGGGCCGTCGATCAGAAGGAAAGGCTGAAGCTGCTCGTCGGGAATGTTCTTCAGTGCGAAGAGGCCGGCATAGGCGAGCTCGCAATGAAAGGAGACCTGCTCGCCGCGTTTGGCTGTGACCTGGATACGAAGGATGACTTCAAAAGCATCGGCCTGCTGTTCGCGGCCGATATCGAATTTGACGTCGATCGCCGGCTGGTCGTTCTGCTGAAAAACGGCGGGGGCGTTCGGATTTTCGAACGACAGGTCCTTGACATATTGGGCAAGGATGCGCGCCTGCGGCAGATTGTCTTCGGAAGGTGCGCCATTGGGGGCTGCGGGTGCGGGGCCAGCTTCGTCGGCCATGATCGTCAAAACCTCATGTCAAAAATTACAGGAAAAGCCGCCTAATGCGGCATTTGACCGCGCGCTAGCAGGGCGGGCGATCAAGGGCAATGGACTTGCAAGGGGTGCATCGTGGATGCATCGTCGGGTGATGTTTGCTCTTCGCCTTTCGCTCTTCCTGTTTCTTCTTTGCGGGATAGCTGGCGCGGCCCATGCGCAGGACGATCCGCCTTCGCCGCACGATCTTGCGCTGGCGGCGGGTTACAAGCCTGCCTTTTTGTGCAGCGAAATCTTCAACGCCGGGTTTTACCCGCGATGTGCTTGAAGCCTTCTATCGATACGCGCAAAGCATTATTTGAATCCGCGTTCGCAGGCGCCTATATATGATCGGCAAGATGAGATGGAGGCCTTGTGGGCGGTGGGGTTGAAATAATTCTGTTGGCGATGGTGGCGGTTTTCGTCGGCCTGAGGCTGTTCAACGTGCTTGGCCAGCGTACCGGGCATGAACAGGAGCATGCGCCGCGCCCGGTCGAGCCGCGCCCGCATCTGACGCCGGTTCCCGATCCCATCCCCGATAGCGCGCCGGCGCCGCGCGACGAGAGCGAAAGCATTGTTTCGCCGCTTGCCGATGCCGGCATCCGCAAGATCGTGTCCTCCGACAGCAGCTTCGACGTCAACCAGTTCGTGATCGGCGCGCAGGCGGCCTATCGGATGATCCTCGAAGCCTATTGGCAGGGCGACAAGGACGAGCTTGCCCATCTGGTCGATGACGATGTGCGCAATGCGTTTGTCGACGCGATCGACGCGCGCGACGATGAGGGTCATGTACTCGACAACCGGCTCGTCGCGATCGAGCGGACGATGATCGAATCGGCCGAACTCAGCGGTGCGATGGCGCGCGTCACGGTGCGTTTCGATGCCGATATCGCGGCGATTACGCGCGACAAGGATGGCGAAGTGATCGCCGGTTCGTTGAGCGATGCGGTGCCGACTCACGATGTCTGGACGTTCGCGCGCAATGTTCGCGACGACGATCCTAACTGGCTGCTCGTAGAAACCTCCGAGGCGGCGTGAAGCCTGTCCGCGGCGCGATTGCGCTGCTCCTGATATCTGCATTGGCGGCGTGCGGACGGATTATTCCGCCGGGCGCCGAGAGCCGTCCCGCCCCGCAACGCCCTGCCGAACGCCCAGCGCCGCCGGTGTCTCCGCCTGTCGAACCGGGCGAAAACGCACTCAGCGCCGGTATATTCCCCGGCCCACCGGTCGACGAACTGGTGCAGACTCACGCTGGCGGGATGCGCGCCTTTCACGCCTTCAGGCTGTCCTGCCCAACGCTCGTCAACCGCCCGGATTTGAGCCGGTTGACGATCCAGTCCGACTGGGCACCGGCGTGCGAAGCGGCGCGCCAGCTATCGCATGACGATGCGCGCGAGTTCTTTGCCGAATATTTTCGTGCCGTCCAAATCGGCGACGGCGCTGCTTTCGCGACCGGATATTATGAGCCGAGCATCGCTGCCGCGCGAGAGGAGCGCCCCGATTATCGCTGGCCGATCTATGGCGTGCCCGAAGATCTTGGCCGCGTCGCGAACGGCGACCAGCCGCTCTATCTCGATCGCGCCGCGATCGAGGCCGGTGCGCTGGCAGGGCAGGGACTGGAGATTGGCTGGGCGCGCGATCTCGTCGATCTGTTTTTTCTCCAGGTGCAGGGATCGGGGGTGCTCGAATATGGCGAGGGCGATGTCCAGAGGATCGGCTATGCCGCGAATAACGGCCATCCCTATACCAGCATCGGCGCGATCCTGCGCGACCGCAATCTCGTCGAACCGGGCCAGTTGACCGCCGAGGGCATTGCCGATTGGCTCCGCGCGCATCCCGAACAGGGTCGCGCGATCATGCAGGAAAACAAGCGCTATATCTTCTTCCGTCCGCTCGATACGCCCGCGCCGCTCGGCTCGCTCGGTTATCCGGTGACGCCGCGCGCGACGCTCGCTGCCGATCCCGCTTATGCGCCGCCCGGCGCGCCGGTGTTTCTCGATATGGAGCATGACATCGCCGACGGGCTCTGGGTGGTGCAGGACACTGGCAGCGCAATCCGCGGGCCCAACCGCTTCGACACCTATTGGGGATCGGGCGCCGACGCCTTCGAGGTCGCGAGCGGTATGGCGAGCCGCGGCCGCGCCTATATCCTGATCCCGCGCGTTTCCGCGGAGCGGCTGTCGCGGGCCGATTGAGATGGCCGGGCGCACGCTCCAGCCCGACGAAAAGGCACTCTGGGCCAAGGTCGTGCAGACCGTCGAGCCGCTCGACAGGCGGCTGCGAGACGAGACGGAAACGCCGCAAGACATCGCGCGCTTCACGCCGACCCAACAATTCGCGCGGCAATTGCCCAAGCGTCGATCGGCTCCCGGACCGGGTAAAACGCTCGATGGCAGCTGGGACAGGAAGCTGACACGCGGCACAATTACCCCCGACCGCACCGTCGACCTCCACGGCCATAATCTGACGAGCGCCTACGACCGGCTCGATCACGGTCTCGCCGATGCGATAGCCAGCGAGGCGCGCGTATTGCTTCTCATCACCGGCCACCCGCCCAAGGATCGCGCGCCGATCGAACGCGGCAAGATCCGCGCGGCGGTCGGCGACTGGCTTGCCGCCTCGCGCCATGCCGAGCATATCGCCGCCGTCCGCGCCGCCCATCCCCGCCATGGCGGGCGCGGCGCGCTCTATATCGTGCTGCGCCGCCGCCGCTGAATCAGTGCCCACTGGACAACGACCGTCCCCGGCTGGCAGATTGCGGAGATCAAGGGAGAGGGCGCATGACGAGAGCAAAACTGCGTGCGGCGGTGACCGCGATCGCAACCGTCGGAATGGTCGCATCGGGCTTTCCGGCAGCGGCGGTGGCGCAAGGCAATGCCCAAGTTGGCGGCGCCGAGGTTCCGTGTCCGACGCGAGTTTTCTGGGGCGACACCCATCTCCACACGTCGAACAGCGGCGATGGCGTCTTCAATGGCGTGCGGCTGACGCCCGAAGACGCGCTGCGCTTCGCGCGGGGCGAGGAAGTTCGTTCGACGACCGGCATTGACGCGCGGCTGTCCCGCCCGCTCGATTTCCTTGCCGTCTCCGATCATGCCGAGTTGATCGGCATCGGTCGCCGCGTCGCGGCGGGTGACGAGGCGTTGATGGTCGATCCGACGCTCAACCGCTGGCACGAGATGATGAACGAGAGCGTGGAGCAATCAATCATCGCGGCGCGCGAACTGATCGTCGGTTTTGCGCAGGGCGAGCTGCCCGAGCTGATGCGCGATCCGGCCATCGCGCGGGAAACGGTCGCGTCAACTTGGTCGAGCTATCTGGAAACCGTCGAGCGATATAACGAACCGGGGCGGTTCACCGCCTTTATCGGTTACGAGTACACCTCGCTGCCCAATGGCAATAATCTCCACCGCGTCGTTCTTTACCGCGACGGCACCGATATCATCGGCGAAACGCTGCCCTATCCTTCGACGCAAAGCCAGGATCCCGAGGACCTGTGGCGCTATATGGCGGCCTATGAGCAGCGGACCGGGGGGCAGGCAATGGCGATTCCCCATAACGGCAATCTTTCCAACGGCCTGATGTTTGCGATGACGGATTTCGACGGTCGCCCGCTGACCCGCGATTATGCCGAACGCCGCCAGCGTTGGGAGCCCATCGCCGAGGTCACCCAGTATAAGGGCGACGGTGAAACGCATCCGATGCTTTCCCCCGATGATGAGTTCGCCGATTTCGGCAACACCGGCTGGGACAACGCCAATCTCGACGCGTCGGCGGCGAAAGTTCCGAGCATGCTTGCGGGTGAATATGCACGCGAAGCGCTGAAACGCGGATTGTTTTTCGAGGAAATACTCGGCGTGAACCCGTTCCGCTTTGGCATGATCGGGGCAACCGACAGCCATACCGGCCTCGCCACCGGCGATGAGGACAATTATTTCGGCAAGTTTATCAGTGACGAACCCAACGCCAACCGCGCGGGCGGATCGATCGGCGCGGCAATTCGCGGCCGGGTCGGCTGGCAGTATCTCGCGGGCGGCTATGCCGGCGTCTGGGCCGAAGCGAATACCCGCGGTGCGATCTTCGATTCGATGGCGCGGCGCGAGGTCTATGCGACGACCGGCCCGCGCATGACGGTGCGGATGTTTGCCGGCTGGGATCTGGCGACAAGCGATCTCACCGCCGATCCTTGCAGCCTTTATGATCGCGCTGTGCCGATGGGCGGAATGCTGTCGGGAGAGGGCGACGCGCCGCGCTTTCTGATCACCGCGCTCAAGGATCCCGAGGGTGCGAACCTCGATCGGGTGCAGATCGTCAAGGGCTGGCTCGACGGTGACGGCCAGATGCAGGAGCGGGTTTACGATGTCAGCTGGAGTTCGCCGGATGAGCGCCGCATCGGCGCAGACGGCAATTTGACACCCGTCGGCAATACGGTGAACCTCGACGCGGCGACATATGAGAACAGCATCGGCGCGGTTCAGCTGCGCACGGTCTGGACCGATCCCGATTTCGATGCCGGTGAGCGCGCCTTCTATTACGTCCGCGTGCTCGAGATACCGACGCCGCGCTGGCCGCTGTTCGACCGTCTCCGTTATGGCGCCGAACTGCCGGAGGATGCCGAACTCGTCGCGCAGGAACGCGCCTATGGTTCGCCGGTCTGGTACTCACCCGCAGGATAGGAAATGACGATCGTCGACCGTCTGCGCCCGTTGTTGCGGGAGCCGCTCGTGTATTTCCTGCTCGCGGGCGCGCTGCTGTTCCTGTTGATCGGTCGTGGCGGCGATAACGAACCGGCCGACCGCAATATAATCGTCGGCGATGCCGAGATAGCGCGCATCTCGGCGAATTGGGAGCGGACATGGCAGCGTCCGCCTACGCGCGCCGAGCTCGACCGGCTGATCGACGATTTCGTTCGCGAGGAAATCCTCTACCGCGAAGCTTTGCGCCTCGGCCTCGACGAGGACGACACCGTCATTCGCCGCCGCTTGCGTTCGAAGATGGAATTCCTGGCTCGCGCAGAGGTGGAGAGCGTTTCACCGGACGATGCGACGCTGCAGGAATGGCTCGACGATAATGCGGCGCGCTATGCCGAAGGTGCACGGACGAGTTTCGAGCAAGTCTATATCGGCGCCGGAGGCGATGATGGCGAGGAGTTGGCGCAGCTTCGTGCCGGTGCTGATTCCGCGAGCGTGGGAGAGCCGCTTTCTGTGCCGCGATCATTGGAGCGGGCGTCGCGCACCGATATCGCGCGCCAGTTCGGCGAGCAGTTCGCCGCGTCGCTCGATCCGCTCGAAGTCGGCGGTTGGCAGGGGCCAGTCCCGTCGGGCTTTGGCCGCCATCTCGTCCGTATAACCGCGCGCGAACCGGGCGAACCGGCGCGGCTGTCCGAGATCCGCCAACGGGTCGAAAATGACTGGCGAACGGCAACGCTCGATGACCGCCAAGAAGACGCTTACAGGGCGCTGCGCGAAAGCTATACCGTAGAGATTGCAGGCGAGGAGTGAGGAGCTCTCCACGTCGTCATCCCAGCGAAAGCTGGGATCTCCATTGGTCTCGGGGCGTACTTGCAGTTGGAGATTCCAGCTTTCGCTGGAATGACGTTGTTTGGGGCATATTGGTAGCAATGTTCGCCACGCTGGTTTCGTCGCCCGCCGCCGCCGACGAACTCCGCCCCGGCTATCTCGAATTTTCGCAGCAGAGCGAGGGCGAATGGCTGCTCGTCTGGAAGGCGCCGGTGCGCGGGGGCATCGCGGCGCGCAGCGCGCCGATTCTTCCCGAGCCGTGCACGACGGGCGAACCAGTACGCGAACGCGTTCCG
>JABDLY010000149.1 GCA_013001755.1 Sphingomonadaceae bacterium | reverse complement strand
ACTGAGCAGCGCTTCGCTAGGCCCGCCATGACCCGCTGCAAACAGCGCCTTGGTCCGGCGAGCCAGATCGCCCTGCCGCATGATTCGCCGCGCAACCGCATCGCGCAACATGGCTTTGGCAGCAGGTTGATCGATGGCGTCTCCGATAGCGGGGTCAAGCGGCAGCGGGGCATCGAGCAACGCCAGCACAGCCCTGCCGTTCTTGCTGGTCTTCAACGAAGCCCGCTGCAGCCAGCGGCGCCATGTGAAACCGCTTCCATTCATAACCGCGCGCCTTGAGCGGCAAGCGCGGGCTCAACCAAATGTCCCGCCGAATGTTCGGCGATAAAGTCGGCAACATGATCGCGATGCGGCTGTTCAAGCTGCGCCAGCACGATGCGGGAGCGCGCTATCATTTCGCTGACATCCTGGTCGGACTTATCGGCGTTCGGATCGTCGATTTTCACGACGGCGTCATGCACGCCGAGACCATAAAGGCCGCGGATCATCGGCGGCGTCCGCCCGGCGTCCTGCGCGTCCATATTTATCGCAACGCACACCGCGTCGGGAAACAGGGCGAGGTCGAGCAAGCGGCGCGCGCGCTCCTCTGGCGGCATATCCCGGTCTGTCTCACCGCCATACCATGCCATCCTGTTCGATCTGATATCGGCGCTTCGGGCGTTGAGGCCGCTCAGATAGCCGCCCGGTTCACCGAGCTGCGCGAGCATGTGATCGGCTATATCATATTGTCCCGACTGCAGCGCCGCTTCGGCCGCGCAAAAGGCCGCCAGCTCGGTATAGCGTTTGCGTGCGAACTGATCGCGCCACAACCCAATCGCCCGCGTCCAGAAGCCGCAGCGCGACGCCGCCATCGCCGCCGCCAGCGCGCCAAATGGCGGCGCGTCCCAATCCACGGCCGAATGTGATGCGACATTCATGGCCGCAGCCTCTGTGCGAAATGGCCCGCGCGGACAAGCTTTGTCGTCGACGCGGCGTGTGAAGATAGCCTGCGGATATTTTCGGCAACTGTGATGCGGCTAGCTGGATTCTGCACGATGCAACGCTATAACGGCTCTCAAGGTCGCATAAAATGATGGTTTTTTGGAGCGGTGCCAGCCGGCAGGCGGTCGCTTCGCAGGGGGATCGGAGGCACTTATGCGCCTGGCCACATCGTTAATGGCAGTGTTCACGGCGGCAATCTTGTCGCTGGCGGCATCGCCTGCCAGTGCGCAGGAGATCCAGCCCAGCCTTGAAGACAGCTTCCGGCTGGGAAGCGGATCGGGCCTGCTTTGCCGCGTACAGGCGCGTTTTTCCGATCCGTCGCTCTCCTCGATGTTCGATCGCGCCTATGCGATCGCCTGCCGCGACGCGGCGACAGCGGTAGGCCATGTGTATGCGATCCGCGCCGGTGCCGACGATCCGGTCGAGCGCCTGGCGCCGCTCCGCGCGGACACCGTCAGCTGCGAGGGGCAAACCAGCGCTACGATCGCCGATGTCGGCGCTGTTGCGCAAACGCAATGCACGCTGAATTCCGCGCCGGTCGGCTACACCGTCTACAGTTCGAACGACGGCGAAACCGTTTACATAGCCGAGGGGCTGTCGGGCTATGATTCGGCGCTCCGCCTCGCCTTGCGCAGTATCGTTACCGACCGCATCATTCCCGGCGAGCTTTCTATCGCCACGACGCAAATGGGCGATGCCGCCGCCTTTGCGCGCGTCCAGGCGGGAACGCTCGATATCGATCAGGCGCTGTCCGAGGGCTATCGCCGCAACAATAGCGGCGATTATGCCGAAGCCGCCGAATTCTTCGCGACCCTGCTGCGCCGGAACGAAGAGGTACAGGACGAGGACGCGCGCGAGCGTCAGGCGGAATATCTGATCAACCAGGCGCTCCAGCAATCCAATCTCGGCAATTTCGAGACCGCCGAAGCGACCTATGCACGCGCGCTCGCCATACCGAGCGCTAGCCCGACCCAGCTCCGTCTGCGCCGCAACTTCCGCGCCCTACACCTACTCAACCAGCGCCGTTTCGAGGATGCGTTGGTCGTCCTCGACGAAGGGTTGGGCGCCTCGCTGACGCCGGGCGTTCAGGCCGATGCCGCCGCGATCACCGAAGATACATCCTATGAAATCAACAGCGGCACCGAATTCGCGCGCCGTCTTGGCGGCGAGGAAAGCGAGCGGCTTACAGTTACCGAGCGCTCGGTGATCCTCGACGCGCAGGCGCGCCAGCTTCGCGGCTCGGTACTCCATCAACAGGGCGAGGACGAGGAAGCCGTTGCCGCGCTCAATCGTTCGCTCGAGGAAATCGCCTCGATCCGCGATGGACGGGTGCGTTCAACCGCGCGGCTGCGCGCTCATGCACTCGCCGAGCTGGCGGCGATCGACGAAGAGACGGGCGATTACGGTTCGGCCGAAGGTCGGCTGCGGCAAGCGGTCGTGCTGATGGAAATGCAATATCCGCTAGCCATTGCGACCAGCGCCGCGCGGGCTAGGCTTGCGTCTTTCCTTGCGCGGCGCGGGCAGACCGATGCCGCGCTCGCACTGTTCGCCCAGGTCGTCGATGAAAATCGCGGCAAGGCGACCGTTCGCACCGGCCTCGAAAACCAGCTCCAGCCCTATTTCGAGCTGCTGCTCGAACAGATGCCAGGCAATCCCGCGCTGGTCGAACAATTCTTTCTCGCTACAGAGACTCTGGTCCGGCCCGGCGTCGCCAATACGCAGGCGGTGCTCGCCCGCGAGCTCAGTGCGGGCGAGGACGATGCGGCACGGCTGTTCCGCCAATCGGTGACGCTGACGCGCAATGTCGAGGCGGCGCAGATCGAGCTCAACAGGCTGCGCGCGGCCGAAGAACGCGACGCCGCGATGAACGCGCGGATAGCTCAGCTAGAAAGCGAACTCGCCGAACTCGCCGGCGAACAATCGACGACGCAGGCCCAGCTTTCGCAATATCCGCGGTACCGGGCCGTCTCGACCGAGGCGCTCGATCTGGCGGATGTCCAGGCGACTCTGCGTAGCGGCGAAGCCTATCTCAAACTGAGCGAAGTGGCGGGCAATATTTACGGCATCGCGATAACGCCCGACGGCGCGGCCGCCTATCGCGCCGAGATAGACGCCGACACGCTCAATGCCCGGGTCGATACCCTGCGCGATTCGATTTCGATCGTCGAGGACGGCCAGCGGCTGACCTATCCGTTCGAAGTCGGCCTCGCCTACCAGCTCTACACCGAAATCATCGGCCCGGCCGAAGCGACGCTTGCCGGTGTCGATCACCTAATTTTCGAGCCAGACGGTGCGATGCTGCGGTTGCCGCTCAACCTGCTGGTTCGCGACGAACAAGCGGTCCTCGCCTATGAAGCACGGCTTCAGAATGCCGGCAACGATGCGTTCGACTTCACCGGCGTTCAGTGGCTCGGCCGCGATATCGATGTCAGCACCGCCGTGTCGGCGCGCAACTTCCGCGATGCCCGCAATCTCAGGCCCAGCGACGCGGCGTACCAGTATCTCGGCCTCGGCCAGAATTCGGTGCCGCAGGCGCGATATCAGCGTGCCTCGCTCGACGAAGGCGGCGCGCTCGACCCGCGCTGCCGCTGGCCGCTTGATTTCTGGGGCAATCCGATCTCGGCGAGCGAGTTGAGAACGGTGAGCGGGATTCTCGGCGCCGGCGAATCGCGCATCCTTACCGGCGATGCGTTCACCGATCAGGCGCTAGCGGACCGTAGCGACCTCCACGAATATCGCATCCTCCATTTCGCGACGCACGGCCTGGTCACCCAGCCGCGCCCCGAATGTCCGCCGCGCCCGGCGCTCATCACCTCGTTCGGCGGCGGCGAATCGGACGGATTGCTCAGCTTCGGTGAGATTTTCGACCTCCAGCTCGATGCCGATATCGTCATCCTCTCCGCCTGCGACACGGCGAGCTCGGCGGGCGTCGCAGCTTCGATCGAAGCCGGACTGCGCGGCGGCGAATCGGCGCTCGACGGCCTCGTCCGCGCCTTTGTCGGCGCCGGCAGCCGCACGGTCGTTGCCAGCCACTGGCCCGCGCCCGACGATTTCTCGGCAACCGAAAGGCTGATTACCGGGATATTCGACGGTCGGAACGGCGACAGCCTCGGCGCGGCGTTGCGCGGCTCGCAACGCGTGCTGATGGAAGATCCCGCGACCTCGCATCCCTATTATTGGGCCGGTTTCGCGATTATCGGCGATGCCATCCAACCCGTTGTCAGGATCAATTGATTTGTGGGATTGTTCGACGTGAGCGGCCGCAGGGAACGCCTCAGGGAGCGACTTCGCGGAACCTTCGAGCTGCGTCGCAACAGCGAAGCAGAACGCATTGAAAATGC
>JABDLY010000145.1 GCA_013001755.1 Sphingomonadaceae bacterium | reverse complement strand
GCGGCGCGCGACAGCCACTCTTCCGACGAGCGCGTGGCGCTCAACGTGCTGGGTTGGGCGGGCTGTGTCATCGGCCTTTGCTTCGCGCAAGGAGGCGGCCAGCGTTTCGCCTATGTCAGCCTTGTCGAGCTCGAAAGCGGCGACATCGTCTGGTTCAACGTGCTGGCTTCGGCTGTCGGCGATATCCGCAGCCCCGAAGGCGCGCGTTCGACGATCGACAGCCTGCTCCGCGAAATGCCGGAACGGGCGGAGGTGGCGGCGCAATGATCGGCCGTTTCCTCGCGGCATTGGTCGCTTCGGCGCTATGTATCGCCCCGCTCTCCGCGCAGGTCGCACGGGGCTATCAGCCGCAGGACGAGGATGAGCGCGGCCTGTGGATGGTGATGGACGAATATGAGCGCGAGCTTCAGGCATCGAATTTCGTCATCCGCGATCCGGCGCTCAATGCGTATGTCAACGAAGTGTTCTGCCGGATCGCCGGCGATCAGTGCGAGGATGTCCGGATCTATATCGTCCGCACGCCCTATTTTAACGCCTCGATGGCGCCCAATGGCGTGATGCAGATCTGGTCTGGGCTGTTCCTGCGCGCGCGCAACGAAGCGCAGCTTGCCGCGGTTCTCGGCCATGAATTCACACATTACCGCAATCTTCATTCGCTTCAGCAATTCCGCACGGTGCGCGATCGGACCAATGTGATGAGCTTTCTCGGTATCGGTCTGTTCGTCGCCGGCGGCGGATTGCTGGCGACGGCGGGACAGCTGGCGATGATCGGTTCGCTGTTCGCCTATTCGCGCGAGATGGAGCGCGAAGCCGATAGCGAATCGGTGCGCTTGCTCGCCGAGGCGTATTACGATCCAAGCGCCGCGTCGCGCGTCTGGACTCAACTGATCGCCGAACGCGGCGCGCGCGAGGAAGAGCGCGGACGGCGCGATCGCGGCGAGGACGCGATTTTCGGCACGCACCCGCTCTCGGCCGAGCGGATGGCTGATTTGCAGGTCCGGGCGGAACGCTTTGGCGCGGAGGGCGAAACCTACCGGGCGCGCTATCAGGCGATGCTCGCCGCACATTGGCAGGATTTGATCGACGACCAGATCAACCTCAACGACTTCGGCGCGACCGAGCATTTGCTCGAAAGCCTGGCCAGCGATGGCTGGACGAGCGAACTCTATTATGCGCGCGGTGAGCTTTACCGGGCGCGGGCGCAAACCGGCGATATCGAGACGTCGACGCGCTATTATCGCGCCGTGGTCGATCGGCAGCCCGATTTCGCGCTGGCGTGGCGCGGGCTGGGTTATGCACTGCTGCGGCTCGACCGGACCGAGGACGGGCAGGCGGCCTTGCGGCGCTATCTCGAACTGGCGCCCGACGCCGAAGACGCGCCGATGGCGTCGATGCTGACGGGCGTGACGCCGTGACGTCACAGATGTTCCGTCATTCCGGCGAAAGCCGGAATCTCTATCGGCGAGTCGGAACCGTTCTGCCAAGCAGTTGGAGATCCCGGATCAAGTCCGGGATGACGATTATGGGGTTGGCGTTGATACTTGCCTCCTGCGCCGTCGGCTATCGCCTCGCGCCGGTCGGCGAACGGCTCGGCGTCGGCAATTCGTCGATGACGGTGGTCCCGCCCAATAGCTGGAACCGTGCGGGCACACTGACCGGGCCGGGCAAGAATGCCGAACTGTGGACGCTCGACGGGCCGCGGCTCAACGAAATCACCTTTTATGGCGATATCGAAGATGGCGACACGCTGTTCCGCGAGATCGACCGCCGTTCGCGCCCTCTGCCGCGTTTCGACAATTCGATGCTGCCGCCCGACATCGCCGACCTCTTAGAGAGCAGCTATCGCGTCGCCTCGGGTTCGCCGCTCTTCGAGCTTGGCGAGATGGCGCCGGCGCAGTTTGCGGGGCATCAGGGTTTCCGCTTCTCCTACGCATATACACTGCAGGGCGAGGAAGTGCGGCGCGAGGGCAGGGCGAGCGGAGCGGTGATCGGCGGAAAACTCTACATGATAACGTACGAAGCCCCGGCAATACATTATTTCCAGGCGAGCCTGGCCGACTATGAGGCGATCATTGCCAGCGCCACGGTAAGCGGCGAATAACCCGGCGCCTCGCGCTTGCCCTTCGCCGCCACCTTGCTATATGCCGCGCCGACCCGGCGGTCCTAATGCGGGCGTGGCGGAACTGGTAGACGCGCCAGATTTAGGTTCTGGTATCGAAAGATGTGGGGGTTCGAGTCCCTTCGCCCGCACCAGTGCTGCTGCAATCGTTTCTGAAAAACCGCCTCCAGACAGTTTGAAATAAAGGTTTTTGACCACAATGCAGACCGTTGAAACGCTCAATGAGGGCCTCAAGCGCGCTTACACGCTTACGATTCCGTTCGCCGATATCGAAGCCCGCGTCGATGAACAGCTCAAGGAAATTGCGCCGCGCGTGCAGATGCCCGGCTTTCGCCCGGGCAAGGTGCCGACCAATCTCGTCCGCAAGATGCACGGCGAGTCGATCGAGCAGGAACAGGTCAACAAGGCGATCCAGGACGGCATCCAGGCCGCGCTCGATGAGCAGAAGCTGCGTCCGGCGATGCAGCCCGATGTCGAACTCGACCCCGATTGGGAGCGCGGCAAGGATATCGAGATCAGGATGAGCGTCGAAATCCTGCCCGAAATCCCCGAACCGAAGGTCGATGGGCTGACGATCGAGCGGCTGACGGTCGATGTCGACGACAAGATGGTCGACAGCGCGGTCAAGGACATGGCCGAAAACCAGCGCAGCTTCGAAGCTGCAGCCAAAACCTACAAGGCGAAGGACGGCGACGCCGTCGTCATCGATTTTGCCGGCAAGGTCGATGGTGAAGCCTTTGAGGGCGGCACCGGCGAAGGCATGACGGTTACCATCGGCTCGGGCCAGCTTATCCCGGGCTTCGAAGACCAGCTCGTCGGCGTCAAAGCCAATGACGAGAAAGAGGTGAAGGTCACCTTCCCGGACGATTACAATGTCGATTATCTCAAGGGCAAAGACGCCGTTTTCGATGTCGTCGTCGGCGAAGTTCGCACGCCCAAGGAAGCCAAGGCCGACGATGAATTTGCCAAATCGCTCGGCCTCGAAGGTATCGACCAGCTGCGCGAACTGCTCAAGGGGCAGGTCGAGCAGGAACTGAACGGCCTCACGCGCACCTATATGAAGCGCAAATTGCTCGACCAGCTCGCCGCGAGCCATGATTTCGAAGTGCCGCCGGCAATGGTCGAAGCCGAATTCAACCAGATCTGGCAACAGCTCGAACAGGAAGCCGCGAACGAGGACGATCCCGAAGCGGCCAAGAAGGAAATGGAAGGCGAGAAGGACGATTATAGAAAAATCGCCGAACGCCGCGTCCGCCTTGGCCTGCTGCTATCCGAGATCGGCCAGAAGAATGGCGTCGATATCACGCAGAATGAGATGAGCCAGCTTATCGCCCAGGCATCGCAGCAATATCCCGCCGAACAGCGCGAGCAGTTCGTCCAGTATATCCAGCAGGACCCGATGGCCGCCGCGCAGCTTCGCGCGCCGCTATACGAAGACAAGGTCGTCGACTATCTGTTCGAGAATTCGGAGATCACCGAACGCACGGTGACCCGCGACGAGCTCGAAAAGGCCATCGAAGCCGAAGAGGAAGAGCAGCCCAAGCCGGCGGCCAAGAAGAAGGCGGCACCGAAGAAAAAGGCGCCTGCCAAGAAGGGAGCCGCGAAAAAGCCGGCGGCCAAGAAGCCGGCTGCGAAAAAGGCTGCTGCGAAGAAACCCGCTGCAAAAAAGGCTCCGGCAAAGAAGACTGCCGCCAAGAAGGATTCCTGACGCGAAGCGCCAGCATCCAGGCCGTCATCCCGGACTTGATCCGGGATATCCCCCACTCTGGCGCTTTGGCATCACCGTTGGAGATTCCGGTTTTCGCCGGAATGACGAGGGAATGTGGCCGTCCAATCGCCCAAAACCCCACATTTTGTTAACCATTGAGCCCCTATTGCTGCGCTGAAACCGGTGCAGACAGGGGCTTTCGATGGAACATGTCGGCGAATTTGTTGCGGAACGCGAGGTTGCGCCGCCACGATCGTTGAAAATTGCAACCGCATCGCCATCGGTCGCGGTTATCCTGCCCTGCTACAACGAAGAGGCCGCTATCGAGCAGACCGTGGCCGATTTCCGCGCCGCGCTGCCCAATGCGGCGATCTACGTCTACGACAATAACAGCAGCGACCGCACGGTCGAAATCGCTGCGGCGGCGGGAGCGATCGTCCGCAGCGAGAAGATGCAGGGCAAGGGACATGTGGTGCGCCGCATGTTCGCCGATATCGACGCCGATATCTATGTCATGGCCGATGGCGACGAGACTTATGAAGCTGCCGCCGCCCCCCGGCTCGTCCAGAAACTCGTCGAAGAACAGCTCGATATGGTCGTCGGTGCCCGTGAGAGCGAAATCGAGGCTGCCTATCGCAGCGGCCACCGGATCGGCAACAAGGTGCTGACGGCTATCCTCGCGCGGCTGTTCGGCCGCAGCTTCAACGATATCCTATCGGGTTATCGCGTATTTTCACGCCGCTTCGTCAAAAGCTTTCCGGTGCTCTCCGCCGGTTTCGAGATCGAGACCGAGATCAGCATCCATGCGCTCGAACTGCGCATGCCTGTCGCCGAGGAAGTAACCAAATATGGCGCGCGGCCCGAGGGATCGGAATCGAAGCTCTCTACTTATCGGGATGGCTGGCGCATTCTGAAGACGATGATTACCCTGTTCCGGATGGAACGCCCGGTGCTGTTTTTCGGCGCGATTGCGGCTGTGCTGGCGCTGGCCGCGATTGTCCTCGCCGTGCCGCTGGCGATTACCTATGCCGAAACCGGGCTTGTACCGCGCCTTCCCACGGCAATCCTGTCGACCGGCCTGATTATTCTCGCGACGCTCAACTTTTTCGCCGGGTTGATTCTGGACACAGTGGTGCGCGGCCGCCGGGAGCTTCGACGGCTCGCCTATCTGGCTTTTCCTGCACCCGGACAGTAATTTCGTTCACCGGCGCGAAAATCGCCTCTTGAAGCCATGGCCGGAAGTGGCAATGTTGTCGCCGAAGCTTCTCCGGAAAGGTCCAGAATGAACGATCCCTATAGCAACGGCCAGTTTACCCGTGATCCGATTACAGGGACTCTCGTTCCCATGGTTGTCGAACAGACCAATCGCGGCGAGCGCAGCTTTGACATTTATTCGCGGCTCCTTCGCGACAATATTATCTTCGTGACCGGCCAGATCGAAGACAATATGGCCTCGCTGATCACCGCCCAGCTGCTTTTCCTCGAATCGGAAAATGCCAAACGCGACATCTATATGTACATCAATTCGCCGGGCGGGTCGGTCACGGCCGGAATGGCGATCCACGACACGATGCAATATATTCGTCCGCGCGTCGGCACGGTCTGCATGGGGTTCGCCGCTTCGATGGGCGCCTTCCTGCTCACCGCCGGCGAGCCCGGTATGCGCGTTGCGCTTTCCAATGCCCGGGTTATGATCCACCAACCCTCTTCGGGCATGCAGGGCACCGCAGCGGATGTCGAAATCCATGCCAAGGAATTGCTCCGCACGCGCCATTTGATGAATGAATTGATGGCAAAGTATACCGGTCAACCGATTGAAGAAATTGAGAAAAATGTCGATCGCGACAAGTTTTTCGCGGCCGACGAAGCCAAGGCTTTCGGGCTCGTCGACGATGTGTTCGAAAAGCGACCCTTGGTCGAAAATGAAGACGAAAAGGGTAAGAAGGCCAAAGGCGATTAAGCCCTTGGCGACTTTCTTGTGCAATAAGTGATTGTTTCGCCCGCACCGGGCGGTTTATTATGCGTGCGGCCGTCGCGGGGATGGCCGGAAGGATTGTTACGATGACCAAGCTGAGCGGCGGAGATTCCAAGAGCACGCTTTACTGCTCCTTCTGCGGTAAATCGCAGCATGAGGTGCGCAAGCTGATTGCCGGCCCCACGGTGTTTATCTGCGATGAGTGCGTCGAGCTTTGCAACGACATCATCCGCGAAGAGACCAAGGGTGCGATCACCGCGAAAAAGGGCGAGGGCGGCGTTCCCACCCCGGCCGAGATCTGCGAAGTTCTTGACGATTATGTGATCGGGCAAGGCCAGGCGAAGCGCGTTCTCTCGGTGGCGGTGCACAATCATTACAAGCGGCTCAACCATGGCGCGAAGGGCGGCGATGTCGAACTCGCCAAATCGAATATCATGCTTATCGGCCCGACGGGCTGCGGCAAGACTTTGCTGGCGCAGACGCTGGCACGTATTCTCGACGTGCCGTTCACCATGGCCGATGCGACGACGCTGACCGAAGCGGGCTATGTCGGCGAGGATGTCGAGAATATCATCCTCAAGCTGCTCCAGGCGTCGGATTACAATGTCGAACGCGCGCAGCGCGGTATCGTCTATATCGACGAAATCGACAAAATCAGCCGCAAGTCGGACAATCCCTCGATTACCCGCGACGTATCGGGCGAGGGCGTCCAGCAAGCGCTGTTAAAGCTGATGGAAGGCACTACCGCCAGCGTTCCCCCGCAAGGCGGCCGCAAACATCCGCAGCAGGAATTCCTGCAGGTCGACACGACCAACATTCTCTTCATCTGCGGCGGCGCCTATTCGGGGCTCGAACGCATCATTTCGGATCGTATGCAGGGCAAGGGCATGGGCTTCGGCGCCATCGTCGAAGCGCCCGATGAGCGGCGGGTCGGCGAAGTGTTGCGCCATGTCGAACCGGAAGATCTGCTCAAATTCGGGCTCATTCCCGAATTTGTCGGCCGCTTGCCGGTTCTCGCGACGCTCAACGATCTCGATGAAGAAGCGCTGATAAAGATCCTTACCCTGCCGAAAAACGCCCTGGTCAAGCAATATACCAAGCTTTTCGACATGGAGGATGTCGAGCTCGATTTCACCGATGATGCGCTGATAACCATCGCGCACAAAGCGATCGCCCGGAAAACCGGGGCGCGCGGCTTGCGCTCGATCCTCGAGGCGATCCTGCTCGATTCGATGTACGATCTCCCGTCGCTCGAAGGCGTAGACCAGATCGTCATCGACAAGGATGTCGTCGAAGGCCGCAAGGAACCGGTTCGCGTCTTCGCCAAGTCCGAAAAGAAGACCGCCGACGACGCCGCGGCCTGAAGCCGCAGCTTTCGTTCACGCGATCGGCCGATCCACATGCGCCGAAGCCGCGCCCGTTGAATGATCAACGGGCCAACTCCATATGCTGTGCAATAGGCGACCGGCTATAGCCGCCGCCATCGTATATCTGGAGTTTTCATGAGCGTTCAACAGCTTCCCGTCCTGCCCCTGCGCGATATCGTCGTGTTTCCGCATATGATCGTGCCGCTGTTCGTCGGCCGCGACAAATCGGTCGTCGCGCTCGAACAGGCGATGGCGGCAGACAAGACGATCTTTCTCGTTGCGCAGCTCGATCCAGCCGAAGACGATCCTGATCGCGATGCGATGTACGATATCGGCGTCACCGCGACGGTTTTGCAGATGCTCAAGCTGCCCGACGGCACGGTGCGTGTCCTCGTCGAAGGCCAGCAGCGCGCCACACTCGCCGATCTCCATTATCGCGAAGAACATCTAATCGCCGAGATCGAGATGATCGACGACAAGGAAACTGAAGGCCCGGAAATCTCGGCTTTGATGCGCTCGACGGTCGAACAGTTCGAGAATTACGCGAAGCTCAACAAGAAGATTCCCGAGGAAACCGCCGTCCAGCTCGGCGAGATCGAGGAAGCTTCGCGGCTTTCCGACGCGGTGGCCGCCAATATCGGCGTAAAAGTTGCCGAAAAACAGGCGATGCTCGTCGAACGCGATCCGGCCAAGCGGCTCGAAATGGCGTTTGCCTTCATGGAGGGCGAGCTCGGCGTGCTCCAGGTCGAAAAGAAGATTCGCGGCCGCGTCAAACGCCAGATGGAGAAGACGCAGCGCGAATATTATCTCAACGAGCAGATGAAGGCGATCCAGCGCGAGCTTGGCGATGGCGGCGAGGGTGAAGGCGACGAACTCGCCGAGCTGTCGAAGAAGATCAAGGAAACGAAGCTTTCCAAGGAAGCACGCGGCAAGGCCGAAGCCGAATTGAAAAAGCTCAAATCGATGGCGCCGATGTCAGCCGAGGCGACCGTCGTGCGCAACTATCTCGATACGCTGCTCGGGCTGCCCTGGGGCAAGAAGGCGAAACTCAAAAAGGATATCGGGCAGGCGCAGATGGTGCTCGACGAGGACCATTATGCGCTCGAAAAGGTCAAGGACCGTATCGTCGAATATCTCGCGGTTCAGGCGCGGACCAACAAGCTCAAGGGTCCGATCCTCTGCCTTGTCGGCCCGCCCGGTGTCGGCAAGACGTCGCTCGGCAAGTCGATCGCGCGGGCGACAGGCCGCGATTTCGTCCGCCAGTCATTGGGCGGCGTGCGCGACGAGGCCGAGATCCGCGGCCATCGCCGGACCTATATCGGCTCGCTGCCTGGCAAGATCGCGACGAACCTGAAGAAGGCCGGCAGCTGGAACCCGCTCTTCCTGCTCGACGAGATCGACAAGCTCGGCCAGGATTTTCGCGGCGATCCGGCATCGGCTTTGCTCGAAGTCCTCGATCCCGAACAGAATGACAAATTCCAGGATCACTATCTCGAGATCGATCTCGACCTGTCGGACATCATGTTCGTCACCACCGCGAATACGTTGGACCTGCCGCAGCCGCTGCTCGACCGGATGGAGATCATTCGGCTGGCCGGATATACGGAAGACGAAAAGGTCGAGATCGCCAAGCGCCATCTTCTGCCCAAGCAGATCGAGGCACACGGGCTCAAGGACGGCGAATTCGCGCTGGCCGATGATGGATTGATGGCGATGATCCGGCTGTATACCCGCGAAGCCGGCGTCCGCACGCTCGAGCGAGAAATCGCCAAGGTTGCGCGCAAGGCGCTGCGGAGAATTCTGGAAGGCAAGGCTGAATCGGTCACCGTCACGGAGGAGATTCTCTCCGATTATCTCGGCGTGCAGAAGTTCCGCTTCGGCATGTCCGAGGAAGAGGATCAGGTCGGCGCGGTTACAGGACTCGCCTGGACCGAAGTCGGCGGCGAATTGCTGACGATCGAAGCGGTCACCGCTCCGGGCAAGGGCAATATCAAGACGACCGGCAAACTCGGCGATGTGATGGAGGAATCGATCCAGGCGGCGATGAGCTTCGTCAAGGCGCGCGCGCCGAGTTACGGCATCAAGCCGAGCATATTCCGTCACAAGGATATTCACGTTCATTTGCCCGAAGGCGCTGTGCCAAAGGACGGGCCGTCTGCCGGTGTCGGCATGGTCACTGCGATGATCTCGACGCTGACCGGGATTCCGGTGAACCGCGAAATCGCAATGACGGGCGAGGTAACGCTGCGCGGACGTGTGTTGCCGATCGGCGGCCTCAAGGAAAAGCTGCTTGCGGCATTGCGCGGGGGCATCAAGACGGTGCTGATCCCCGAAGAGAATGAAAAAGACCTCGCCGAAATCCCCGACAACGTCAAAGAAGGTCTCGAAATTATCCCCGTCGCCCATGTCGATGACGTGCTGTCGCGAACGCTCACCAGCAAGATAACGGCTATCGAATGGAGCGACGCCGACGACATCGCCACCGACCCGAGTCCGCAGGTGCCGCCGGCGGTTGGAGGGGACGGAAAACCACAGGTTCGTCATTGAAACTGAAAAAAAGTGTCATTTGGGGCCAAAAACCCCGGTTTTTTCTCATTTTTCGACAAGTCAGGGCTTTACAGGCGCGATCCAAATATCCTTAGATACGTGTCCTCGGTAACAGGTGAGTCTCTCCAGTTTGAGAGGCCACAAAACAAAGGGGCTCGGAGAGCATGAATAAACAAGAACTTATTTCTTCCGTCGCGGACGCGTCGGGTTTGAGCAAAGCTGATGCGGGTAAAGCTTGCGAAGCGGTGTTCGATACGATCACGGGTGAACTCTCCGGCAGGGGCGAAGTTCGCCTGGTCGGTTTCGGCACATTCTCGACCTCGGATCGTAAAGCTTCGACGGGACGCAATCCGCGTACTGGCGAACCGATGCAGATCCCTGCGTCGACGCAGCCCAAGTTCAAGGCCGGCAAGGGCCTCAAGGACGCCGTCAACAACTAGATGGCGTCTTCGTCCAATAGGGACGGGTAAGCGGCGAAACCTTATTCGACGCGAAAAAGGCGGGTGCCATATGGCGCCCGCCTCTTTTCGTCGGGCTCACGCTTTTCTATAGTTGGTGATCGGGCGCGTAGCTCAGCGGGAGAGCACTGCCTTCACACGGCAGGGGTCGCTGGTTCAATCCCAGCCGCGCCCACCAATTTTTTGACCCTCAAACGCCGGGCGGCCGCATCCTCGGCCTTGGCTTCCGCGCCAATAAGGCGCGACGGCCGCTCGGCTTTGCGAACGCGTTGCGTTCGGTTCGCTCGCCTTGACCGCGAGCTCGGCTTCGCCTCAGGCCCCAACCTCCACGCAATTATATTTCAAATCCGTTGACCGGACAGGGGTCGCCGCACTATGTGCATCCCCCGGCGTTCGCGCCTGCACGGCGATCGTAGCTCAACCGGTTAGAGCACTGGCTTGTGATGCCAGGGGTTGCGGGTTCAAGTCCCGTCGATCGCCCCATTTTTTTGCGGGTTTCCCCGCTTCTTGCACAGGATTGCCCAATGTCCGCGACCTGGGATTTGCCCGATTTCGACGATCACGAGGGCATCCATCTGTTCCGCGATCCCGATGCCGGATTGAGCGCGATTATCGCGGTTCACTCGACGCATCTCGGGCCGGCCGCCGGCGGCGTGCGCTTCTGGCATTATCCCGACAGCACTGGCGCGATAACCGATGCGCTGCGACTGTCGCGTGGCATGAGCTACAAAAATGCGATGGCGGGACTGCCGATGGGCGGCGGCAAGGCGGTCATTCTCGCCGACGACGATCGCACCAAGACGCCTGAGATGCTGCGCGCCTTTGGCCGCGCTATCGAAGGCCTTGGCGGCAAATATGTGACGGCCGAAGATGTCGGGATGACCGATGACGATATGGTTGTCATCCGCGGCGAGACCGATCATGTCTCGGGGCTTCCCGTCGAAAGCGGCGCGGCGGGCGGCGATCCCGGGCCCTATACCGCGCTCGGTGTCTATCTTGGCGTCAAGGCAGCGGCGAAACACGTGCTTGGTAACGAGGACATGACGGGCGTCCATGTCGCAATTCAGGGCGTGGGCAGCGTCGGCGGCGGGCTGGCGCGACTTCTCCGCAAAGACGGCGCACAAATCACTCTCGCCGATGTCGATAGCGTGCGGGCTACGGCGCTGGCCGAAGAGGTTGGCGGCGATGTTGTCGAACCCGGCGCCATCCTGTCGATCGATGCCGATATCGTGAGCCCCTGCGCGCTCGGCGCGATCCTCGACGCAACGAGCATTGCGGCGCTCAACTGCAAGATCGTTGCGGGCGGCGCGAATAACCAGCTCGCCAAGCGCGAGGACGGCCAGCGGATTCATGATCGCGGCATTCTCTATGCGCCCGATTATGTCATCAACGCCGGCGGCATCATCAATGTCGGTCTCGAATATCTTGGGCAGGGCGATCGCGAGGAAGTCGAGACGCGGATCGGCAAGATACCCGAACGGCTCGAACAGGTCTGGCTTGAAAGCGAAGAGAGCGGCGATCCCGCTTCCGACGTTGCCGACAGGATTGCGCAACGATTGATCGGGCGGGGCTAGATGGCGCTGCCTCGCGCCATACGTGCGAGCTTTCTTTCGCGGTATATGGTGTAGAGTCCGGTTGCTATGATGAGCGCGGCGCCGATCCAAGTTGTCTCGCGCGGCATGTCCGACCAGATCAGCCATCCGAGCAGGGTTGCGATCAGCAGCTGCGAATAATCGAACGGCGCGGTGATCTGTAGCGGTGCCGCTTCGAGCGACTTGGTGATGAAAATCTGCGCCAGCCCGCCGAGCACGCCGACACCGCCGAGCAACGCCCAGCTCGCTGCATCGTGCGGGCTGTAAAGCCAGGGTTGGAGAATGCCGGTCGCGATAACCGCGACGAGCGCGAACCAGAACACGATCGCTTCGCTGTTTTCGCTGCGGCTGATCTGTCGCACCGTGACTTGCGCGAGGCCGACCGCGATCGCGGCGCCAATCGCCACAAGCGCGCCTGCCAGCGGCAAATTGCCCGATTGCGGCTGTGTGACGATCACCACGCCGGCAAAGCCGACAAGGATCGCGATCAGCCGTCGCGCGCCGACGCGTTCGCCCAACACCGGGATCGAGAGCAGGGTCGCGAAGAGCGGCGCTGCGAAATGGATCGTCGTCACCTCGGCGAGCGGCAGCAGCGAAAGCGACAGGAAGACGAGATACATTGCCGTCAGCCCGATGGCCGCGCGCCAAACATGGGCGAG
Source organism: Sphingomonadaceae bacterium (assembly GCA_013001755.1). Lineage (GTDB taxonomy): Bacteria > Pseudomonadota > Alphaproteobacteria > Sphingomonadales > Sphingomonadaceae > Parasphingopyxis. Next base: position 6,369 of record JABDLY010000145.1, on the reverse strand, counting down.
CGGCCGTTTAGGCCGTATCGCCTGCAGCCCGCTGCCGAGACGGATCCACAGCAATGTCGGGAAAAACGAGATCGCAAAGCGCCAGAACAAGATTTCGCCGATCGCGACGCCGCGCTCGCTGGCGAGTTTCACGCAGGCCGCCATCAGGCCGAAGCTGATAATAGCTCCGAAACGCATCGCGATTCCGAAAGCCGTCCGCGTATTCGAATGTCCGACCGGCGGGGTCACAGGCACAAAGGGAATCGCGAATCTCCGTATTGGCCGACGCCATGCGGGCCTTATGCAACGCTTATGCTTTTCCCCGCAGGGAGGCTACGCTAAGGCTGCGCCCCAATGCACGCTTTCGCCAATCCGACCCGCTTTCTGAGCATTGCCCGCCCGCTGACGCTCTGGCTGTTCTGGCCGGGGTTCGCGCTGGCCGTTTTCGCGCTGGGAACAGGGTTGTTCTACACGCCGCCCGACTATCTTCAGGGTGAGAGCGTGCGTATTATCTATGTCCATGTTCCGACCAATTGGCTGGCGATGGCGGGGTGGAGCGGTATCGCTGTCGCCAGCCTCGTCCAACTTGTCTGGCGGCATCCGCTGGCCGGCGTTGCAGCGCGGGCGATTGCCGTACCCGGTGCCTTGTTCGCGGCGCTGGGACTTATCACCGGCTCTATCTGGGGTCGGCCGACCTGGGGCACATGGTGGGTCTGGGACGGAAGGCTGACGTCGACGCTCGTGCTGTTTTTTCTGTACCTTGGCTATATAGCGCTCGCTTCGGCGAGCTCCGAGCGCGGCGAGACGAGTCGGGTGACGGCGATTTTCGGGATTCTCGGCGCGATCAACCTGCCGGTCATCCACTATTCGGTGACATGGTGGAATTCGCTCCATCAGCCGCAAAGTATCACCACCGGCGGCTCGGCTATCGACAGCTCGATACTCTGGCCGCTACCGATTTCGGCGCTCGGCTTCACATTGATTTTCGGTGCAATCGTACTGATGCGGATGCGTGCGATCATCGCAGGGAACCGGGTCGAAGCGCGGCTCCGACGAATGGCACAGGGCTGATCGCATGAACCACTGGCCCTTCATAATCGCTGCCTATGCGCTGACCATCGGCGGGACAATGTTGCTCGCCATATGGTCCTATGCGGCGATGCGCGCATCGGAGAACAAGGTCGCTGCGCTGCGCAAGGATAGGCCCGAATGAAGGCCAAGCATCAAAGACTGACATTGGCGATTATCGCCGTTGTTGCGGTAATCGGCGCGGGCTTTCTCGCGCTGATCGGCCTGCGCGACAATGCGGCGCTGTTTCGTACGCCAACCGAAATCGCCGCCGAACCTGTGCCGCCCGGCCAGTCGATTCGGCTTGGTGGAATGGTGGCCGACGGTTCGATCGTCCAGCAGGCGGATGGCGTGACGATCGATTTCATCGTCGAGGACGGCGAGGCGCAGGTGCCGGTCCGCTTTTCCGGGATTACGCCCGATCTCTTCCAGGAGAACTCGGGCGTCGTCGCCGAAGGCGCGTTCGATGCCCGCGGCACCTTCATCGCGACCAATATCCTCGCCAAACATGACGAGAATTACATGCCGCCGCCAATGGAAGGCATGGAAACCGCGGGGAATGACGGATGATCGCTGAAGCCGGCCTTGCCGCGCTGTGGCTGGCCGCTGCGCTGTGCGGACTGCAACTGTGGTTCGGCGTTGCCGCGATCCGCAACGGGCGCGACGATCTCGGCGCAGCGATCCGCCCCGTCGCGATCATCCAGGGCCTGCTGGCGATGATCGCTTTCGGCCTGCTCGTCTGGCTGTTTCTGCGTACCGATCTTTCGGTCGAGCTTGTCGCGCGCAACAGCCATGCCGCCAAGCCGATGCTCTATAAATTCGCGGGAACATGGGGAAATCATGAAGGCTCGATGCTGCTCTGGGTGATGATCCTTGCGGTTGCCGGCGCTCTGGTTGCGATTTTCGAGCGGCGGCTGCGCAAGGACACACTGATCGCGACGCTCGCGGCGCAGGCCGCGATCGGCATCGGCTTCTATGCGTTCCTGCTCTTTTCCTCGAATCCCTTTGCCCGGCTCAGCCCCGCGCCGGCCGAAGGGCAGGGGCTCAACCCGCTGCTCCAGGATCCCGGCTTGGCCTTCCATCCGCCGACGCTCTATTTTGGTTATGCGGGACTTTCGGTCGCCTTCTCCTTTGCCGTCGGCGCATTGATTACGCGCGATGTCGGTACTGTGTTCGCGCGCGCGATGCGGCCGTGGGTGCTCGGTTCGTGGATTTTCCTGACGCTCGGCATCACGGCGGGCAGCTATTGGGCCTATTATGAGTTGGGCTGGGGCGGTTGGTGGTTCTGGGACCCGGTCGAGAACGCGTCGCTGATGCCGTGGCTCGCGGCGACGGCATTGCTGCATTCGGTGACAGTGCTGGCGACGCGCGACAGTTTGCGCGCCTGGACGATCATGCTCGCCGTTATCGCCTTCTCGATGTCGATGGTGGGGACCTTCCTCGTCCGTTCGGGCATCCTGACGAGCGTCCACGCCTTTGCCGTCGATCCGCAACGCGGCACCTTCATTCTCGGGTTGTTGATCCTCTATATCGGCGGCGCGCTCGCCTTGTTCGCGCTACGCATCGGCACGGTGCGCGAGGGCAAGCAGTTTCAGCTGATCAGCCGCGAAGGGGCGCTGGTCGCCAACAACCTGCTGCTGATCGTCATTCTCTGTATCGTGTTGCTCGGAACGCTCTATCCGCTGGTCACCGAAGCGCTGGGTTATTCGGTGTCGGTCGGTCCGCCCTATTTCAACACGGTCGCGGGTCCGCTCGCGTTGATATTGATTACGATAATGGCGCTCGGCCCGCTGATGCGCTGGCGGCGCGACAAGTGGCGCAATTTGGTCAGCCGGATTTCGCTTCCCGTGCTGGCCGCGGCGCTTGCGCTCGCCGCGCTCGTCTTCATCGTGTCGCCTATCGGTATTTTGCCGATGCTCGGGCTGGTCCTCGCGAGCGGCGTTGCCATCGCCAGCTTCGCGCCGCTCTGGAAACGCAATCTGCGGCGCACACCGATGTTCACCTTTGGCATGGTCTTCGCGCATTTCGGTATCGCCGTCGCGCTTGCGGGCATGGCGTTCGAAAGCGCCTTTACCGAGGAGGTTCTCGTCGCCTCGCTGCCCGGCGAAACGCATGCCGTCGGCCCCTATGAGGTGACATTTAACGGCGCAGAACCGATTGCAGGCCCCAATTGGACGGCAATCGAAGGCCGGTTGACGGCAAGTCGCGGAGGAGGGACGCCGGTCGTACTCCAGCCGCAGGCGCGGATGTTCTCTTCGCCCGAAACCGAAACCAGCGAGGCGGCGATCCTGACATCGTGGAATGGACAGCTCTACACGGTGCTCGGCAACAGCGATGGTGACGGCCGCTGGCAGCTGCGCCTCTGGTTCAAGCCCTTTGTCACGCTGATCTGGCTCGGCGGGATGTTGATCGCGCTCGGCGGGTTGCTTGCAATGGTCGGCCGTGTGCGCCGTGAGCGCCGGACGATGGAGCGGGAACTCTACGCGTGAAACATTGGATCATCTGGACCCCGCTCGCGCTGTTTATCGGCTTTCTGGCGCTTGCCGCCTCGGGCCTGATAGTTCCGCGCGATACAACGATCGAATCGCAAATGATCGGGCAACCGGTTCCGGAATTTGCGCTCGCGCCTGCTCTGCCCGGTAAGCCAGGATTGACGAACGCCGATCTTGCAACCGGGCAACCCCGGTTGCTCAACGTCTTCGCCAGCTGGTGCGTGCCGTGCATCGCCGAGGCGCCGCAGTTGATGCAGCTACGCCGCGCCGGGGTGCAGATCGATGCCATCGCAATTCGCGACCGGCCCGCCGATATAGCGCAGTTCCTTGCGCGCCATGGCGATCCCTATCGCAGTGTCGGCGCCGATAATGACAGCCGCGTACAATTGTCACTGGGCTCGTCGGGTGTGCCCGAAACCTTCGTCGTCGATGGCGATGGCGTGATCCGCCACCAGCATATCGGCGATATCCGCCCCGAGGATGTCCCGGCGATTTTGGCAGCGCTGGAGGATGCGCAATGAACGCTCCCAAAACCGCTCATCCTGAGCCTGTCGAAGGATTGCCTTTTTCTTTAGCCCGGCAAAAAGGAAGTGCAGGACTTCGACAAGCTCAGTCCAAACGGCGGTTTTTTGTGTCTTTGTGCCTTTGTGTGAGTCTCTTATTTCCTAGCACTTCTCTGTCCGCCCAATCGCGCTTGCCCGAGGCCGAATGGGCGAACCGCCAATTGCCCGACCCCCAGCAGGAAGCCGAAGCCAAGACCCTTATGGAATCGCTGCGCTGTCTCGTGTGCCAGGGCCAGTCGATCGCCGATAGCGATGCCGATATGGCGGCCGATATGCGCGCGATGGTGCGGCGGCGAATCGCGGCGGGTGAGGAGCCGGAGGATATCCGCAACTGGCTCGTTGAACGCTATGGCCGCTGGGTGACCTATGAACCGCCGTTCGATGCGATCACCTGGCCGCTCTGGCTGATCCCGCTGCTGCTGCTCGCAATCGGCGGCTGGCTCGCGCGCTCGCGCTTCAAACGGAAATCGAAAGAGGGCTGATGGGCTGGGTTGTCGCGCTGGCGCTGATCGCGCTCATTATATTCTGGCTGTGGCGGCTTGCCGAATTTCGCGGGGCGCGGCTTGAATGGCTTGGCGCGGCGCTCCTCGTTGGCCTGGCGGGCTATGCATGGCAGGGGAGCCCGGTGATGTCGGGCAGCCCGACCCAGGAGCGCCGCGAGTTTCCGCCGGAGGGTTCGACCGATCTCGAAGCCGAGTTCATCAACAGCCGTTCGCATTCCGCGGATCGCTGGATGCAATTCGCCGAATCGCTCAACCGCGCCGGCAACCATCTCGGCGCGTCGCAGGCAGTCCGGAACGCGCTCGAGGACAATCCCGACGATCCCGATCTCTGGGTAGCGCTCGGAAATTCGTTATTGCTGCATGGCCAGGGCCGGATGAACCCGGCCGCGCAACTGGCCTTTCAGCGCGCCGCAGAAATCGATCCGACGCACCCGGGGCCGCCCTTCTTTACCGGGCTTGCGTTGGCGCAGGGCGGGCAGCTCGATGCGGCACGGCAAGTCTGGAGCGATCTGCTCCAGCGGACGCCCGAAGACGCACCGTTCCGCGCCGATCTCGAAAACCGGCTAGCCGGGATCAATAGCGCGCTCGGTTTGCCGCCAGAGCCAGCGGAAGCGCCCGAAACCGCTACCCCATAGGCAGGTCTAGCGCCTCGGCGACGGCCTCGATACGAATCTTCCCGTCGGACACGTTCAGCCCAGCCGCGAGATGTTCGTTATCTGCCATCGCCTGCGCCGCACCCTTGTTCGCAAGCTGGATCACATAGGGCAAAGTCGCATTGTTGAGCGCGAAGGTCGACGTACGCGCGACTGCGCCCGGCATGTTCGCGACGCAATAATGGATGACGCCTTCTTCCTCATAGACCGGGTCGTCATGCGTGGTCGCACGCGAGGTTTCGAGGCAGCCGCCCTGGTCGATGGCGATATCGACGACTACCGAGCCGCGCTTCATCGTCCTGAGCATGTCGCGCGTCACCAGCTTGGGCGCCGCGGCGCCGGGAACGAGCACTGCGCCGATAACGAGATGGGCAGTCCGCACGGCTTCCGCGATTGCCGCCTGCGAAGCATAGGCGGTCTTGATCTTGTTGCCGAAATGGGTGTCGAGTTCGGCGAGGCGATCGTTCGAAATGTCGTAGATCGTCACATCGGCGCGCAGGCCGACGGCCATCTGCGCAGCGTTCAGCCCGGCGACGCCGCCGCCGATGATGACAACCTTGGCCGGCGCGACGCCGGGGACGCCACCGAGCAGGATACCGCGGCCGCCCTGTTCCTTCTCGAGATAATGCGCACCGGCCTGGATCGACATACGGCCGGCAACCTCGCTCATCGGCTTCAAGAGCGGCAGCGAACGATTGGGCGAGGTGACCGTCTCATAGGCGATACACGTCGCGCCCGACGCCATCAGCCCTTCGGTCTGCGGCTTGTCGGCGGCAAGGTGGAGATAGGTGAAGAGAATGTGCCGCGATTCGAGCAATGCGATCTCGGGCAGTTGCGGTTCCTTGACCTTCACGATCATATCCGACTGCGCGAAGACTTCAGCGGCGCTGTCGACAATCGTCGCGCCGACCCTGCGATAATCGTCATCGTCGAAATCGATGCCGCAACCGGCCTGCGTTTCGACAACGACTTCATGGCCATGCTTGATGACATCGAACGCCGAATCGGGCGTCAGGCCGACGCGATACTCGTGATTTTTGATTTCCTTGGGAATTCCGACGCGCATCTACGCCTCCTGAAAAGAGAAATTATGCGCGGCCTATAGCGGGAC
>JABDLY010000133.1 GCA_013001755.1 Sphingomonadaceae bacterium | reverse complement strand
CCTGGTGCCCTTGCCCTATGATTTCGATCAGACGGGACTGGTTTCGGCGCCCTATGCATCCCCGCCGCCGCAGCTTCGCGTCGCCAATGTGCGATCGCGCCTGTTCCGGGGCTTCTGTTCGCATAACGCGCAGACGCGCGACGCGGCTGCCGAGTTTCTCGCCGCCCGGCCGCGCATTGAGGCGGCGTTGGCGTCCATTCCCGAGATGACGGAACGCACGCGCTCTCGCGCGCTATCCTACCTCAACGGATTTTTCGAGGACATCGAAACGCCAGAGGCGGTCGAGGAAAATCTCGTCGGGGAATGCGTGTCATCCTAGCGGGAAGGGGTAGACGGCGATGCGGCCGCGTCTGTCCTGCTGGCCCTCATCGGCGATCACCAGCCGGTTCGACCCGACCACGGTAACGCCTTCGGATTGCGGGTGGCGGCTCTCGTTGAGCCGATGCCGAGCGACGACGATCCCGTTCTCGTCGAGGACCAGCATCGATCGTCCGCGCGCCGAGATCACCAGTATCCGGCCGAACTCGGGCAGCCATTCGATGCCCGACGGCGCGAATTCGCCGCGCTCTTCGCGGAGCGCCTCGGCGAGATTGATCTGGTGCCGCGGCGCACCGGCGGGCTCACGGGTGATCGTGTTCCATTCGTAGATGACCAAAGTGCCGCGCCTCTGGCCCTGGCGCATATTCTTGCAGGCGATCAACAGCGTGTCGGGTTCGGGTGCGAGCGAGAGGCCTTCGACCTCGCAATATTCGCCGACGCCTGTGTCATATTGTCGATGGAGCACGCGGCTGCGGTCGCGCCCGGCGTTGAACGCACGGATGATGCCGTCGCTGTTGATGATCCAGAGCCGCTCGCCGTCCGCCGCGATGCCCTCGATATCGTCCCTGACGACCGGATTGCCGATCGCGAAGGATCGGACGACGCGCCCGGTGTCGAGAGATATCTCATGAATCGTGCCGCGCTCGTCGTCATGCGCGAAGACGCTGTCCGGCGACGCTGCGGCAAGACCGGAAATTTCTTCCAGCGCATCGGGTAGCTCGAAATATCGCGCCGCGTTCGCATCTTCTCGCGACGGCGAACAGGCGGTCAGCATCAGCAAAACAGCCAGCACTCTTGTCATGGCTAGCGCGCGCTATCCGGTGAAGGCGGGGGCGTTTCGTCGGGCGTTTCCGAGGCCGTGTCGTTGCCGGTCGCCGCGTCGCTTGACAGATCGTCCGCCTTCAATTTCTTCTTGGCCTTCTTCTTTTTTTTGCCCGTTTCCGGCGGCACGCCGCGTTGGCGCAGATAGCGGCGCGTGCCTTCGCGCGCGCCATAGTCATACATCCAGAGGACGAGAAAGCCGTAGTTGAACCCGATCGTCATGACGAAAGCCAGTTCCACCGCACCGATGCCCGCCGCGAGACCCGTGCCGATTGAAAGCAGGATGAACAGCGCGTCGCCGGGGCTCTTGAGCGCATTCCGGAATTGCACGCCAGCTGCGATCCCAGCCAGCGAGAAGGCGAGAGCGAGCGAGTTGTGGACGACGATAACGATGCCGGTGACGATCATCGGCAAGAGGATGATCGTCTGGATCAGCGACTGGTTGTATTCGTCGCGGGAACGGACCGCCATATAGGTCCAGCTGACGGGCAGGGCCGCGAGCAGGGCCGCGCCGACCGCGATGATCAGCCAGACGAAGCTGCCCAGCGCGCCGGTGCCAGACGCGCCGATCTCGATCCCGTCGAACGGCCCGTCGACGGTTTGCGCGATCAGTTCCTCGACGCCGCCGATCGGCAGATAGTTGCGGATTTCCGGATTGAGCGCAAAAGCGATCAGCAGGATGATCGCCCCGACGGCATAGTATTTCGTGAGCGCAAAGAAGAGCCTCGGAAGCCGAATGCGCATGTTATCCCCTTGTTCGCGCCGCAATCCCAGTATGGGCAGCATATGCGCTTCGCCGGGCGAGGCAAAGGGTTTGCGCCATAGAGGCAAAAGAAAAGGGGCGTCTCCGATGGAGCCGCCCCTTCGCATTTCGCAAAGGCGAAAGCCGTTATTTGAGTTCGACGGTGCCGCCGGCCTCTTCGATCTTGCCTTTGATCTCTTCGGCTTCTGCCTTGTTGACGCCTTCCTTCACAGGCTTGGGCGCGCCTTCGACGAGCGCCTTGGCGTCGCCGAGGCCGAGACCGGTGATGGCACGGACTTCCTTGATCACCTGGATCTTCTTGCCGCCGTCGCCGGTGAGGACGAAGTCGAATTCTGTCTGCTCTTCCGCAGCCGGGCCTTCAGCAGCGGCGGCCGGCGCAGCAGCGACGGCGGCAGCGGCGGAAACGCCCCATTTTTCTTCAAGCTTGGTTGCCAGTTCAGCTGCTTCAAGAACGGTCAGTTCGGAAAGGCTGTCAACGAGTTTATCAAGATCTGCCATTGTTTCAGTTCCTTGTATTCGGGGCCGTGCCCCGGTTTTTCAGTTCAGTTCAAAATTGAAAAATCAGGCGTTTTCCGACGCGCCATAGGCGCCGAAAACCCGCGCGAGCTTGGCCGCCGGTGCGCTGGCGAGCTGGGCCACCTTGGTTGCGGGCGCTTGTACAAGCCCCACAATCTTGGCGCGCAGTTCGTCAAGCGACGGCAGTTCGGCGAGCGCTTTCACCTTGGTGACGTCGAGGATGTCCTCGCCCATCGCGCCGCCGACGATCTCGAGCCGGTCATTCGCTTTCGCGAATTCGGCAACCACTTTCGTGGCCGCGACCGGGTCTTCCGACCATGCAAGCGCGGTGGGGCCGACCAGCATCTCGTCGATGCCGGCATAGATCGTACCCTCGATCGCTCTTTTGGCGAGCCTGTTTTTCGCCACTTTGAAGCTGGCACCGGCTTCGCGCATCTTCGCCCTGAGTTCGCTCGATTCGGCGACCGTCAGGCCGAGGTTTCGGGTCACGACGACCACGCCCACCTCGTTGAAGGTGCGATTCAGATCGGCAACCGACTCTTCTTTCTGAGTTCGATTCATATCGTACTCCTCATAATGACGGGCGCACGGAAAGCCGCACGCCTGTCGTTCTTCAAAATGTCCGAGGGGTCGGTTGCCCGCGCGGTAGAACCGGCTGGCCGGACCATCGCATCGTACGCGAACGTCCGTAAAAACTTTCCCCGCCTAGGCTGGAAATTAAGAAGGCCGGTTTGCCTTCACCAACTGTCTCGGACGGTTATCGAAGGCGGGCCGGAGCCCGCCTTCAATCTCTATTCGGCTGGGCCTTTACGCACCCAGTTCCGAAATATCAACCTTGAGGCCGGGGCCCATCGTCGAGCTGAGCGCGACCTTCTTGACATATTTGCCCTTGGCGCCCGACGGCCTGGCCTTGACGATGGCGCCGACAAAGGCGTCGTAATTCTTTTTGAGGTCTGCTTCGGAGAAGCTCGCCTTGCCGATGATCGAATGGACGATGCCGGCCTTTTCGGCGCGAAATTCGACCTGGCCGCCCTTGGCGTCCTTGACCGCTTTCGCGACATCCGGAGTCACCGTGCCGAGTTTCGGGTTCGGCATCAGCCCCTTGGGGCCGAGCACCTTGCCGAGGCGGCCGACGACACCCATCATGTCGGGCGTCGCGATCACGCGATCATAGTTGAGATCGCCTTCCTGCATCTTTTCCATCAGGTCTTCGGCACCGACGACATCGGCACCGGCTTCCTTGGCTTCGTCCGCCTTTGCGTCCTTGGCGAACACCGCGACGCGGACATCCTTGCCGGTGCCCGAGGGCAGCGACACGACGCCGCGGACCATCTGGTCGGCATGGCGCGGATCTACGGCGAGGTTCATTGCGATCTCGATCGTCTCGTCGAATTTCGAGGACGCGTTTTCCTTGACGAGCTTGAGGGCTTCGTCGGCGGCATAGAGCTTGTCGCTATCGATGTTTTCGATCTGCGCTTTGCGTTTCTTGGTCATGGTCGTCATGGCTTAGCCCTCCACCACTTCGAGGCCCATCGACGTGGCAGAGCCTTCGATGATCTTGGTTGCGGCGTCGATGTCGTTGGCATTCAGGTCGACCATCTTGGCTTCGGCGATCTTCGCACATTCCGAACGCTTGATCTGGCCGATGATTTCCGAACCGACGAGCCCGGAGCCCTTTTTGATCTTGGCCGCCTTTTTCAACATATAGCTGGCGGGCGGTGTCTTCGTAACGAAGGTGAAACTGCGATCCGCATAGACCGTGATCTTGGTCGGGATCGGCGCGCCTTTTTCCATGTCCTGCGTTTCGGCGTTGAACGCCTTGCAGAAGTCCATGATGTTGACGCCGCGCTGGCCCAATGCGGGCCCAAGCGGCGGCGAGGGGTTCGCAGTGCCGGCGGGCACCTGCAGGCTGATATAGCCATCGATTTTCTTAGCCATTTTTCCTTCTCACTCTCATTTCAAGTTTAGCGGTTCCAGCGGCAGTGGCCTGCCTCCCGCAGATTTTCCCGGAACGCTCCGGAAACTCTTGTTTCGTCATGCTGAAACAAGTTCAGCATGACGAGAAAACTACTTCACCAGCTCGACCTGCTCGAATTCGAGCTCGACCGGCGTCGCGCGGCCAAAGATCGAGACCGACACTTTGACGCGGGCACGATCGAAATCGAGTTCCTCGACAGTGCCGTTGAAGCTTGCGAACGGTCCGTCGAGCACCTTTATCTGATCGCCGATCTCGTAATCGACCTCGATCTGCTTCTTGGGTGCCGCGGCGGCTTCCTCCTTGGTGTTGAGGATGCGCGCGGCTTCGGTTTCGCTGATCGGCTGCGGCTTGCCGCTCGATCCGAGAAAGCCGGTTACCTTCGGCGTGTTCTTGACGAGGTGGTAGACGTCATCGGTCATATTCAATTTGGCGAGCACATAGCCGGGGAAGAATTTCCGCTCGGTCTGCACCTTCTTGCCGCGTTTGACCTCGGTCACCTCTTCGGTCGGCACCTCGACCTCTTCGACGAGCTGTTCGAGACCCATGCGCGTCGCTTCGGACATGATGGCGTCCCGCACCTTGTTCTCGAAGCCCGAATAGGCGTGAATGATGTACCAGCGCGACATGAAAATACCCTAGCTTGCGAGGCCGATGAGGAAGTCGACGATCGTCTTGAAGACTGCGTCGACGCCCAGGAAAAAGATGGCGAGAATCGTCGTCATGATCATTACCATGATGCCCGTCTGGATCGTTTCCTGACGCGTCGGCCAGACGACCTTCGACGTTTCGGAACGCACCTGCCGGATGAATTCGCCCGGATTGACCTTAGCCACGCTTTTCTCTTCCCGTTCGATCGATCACGAACAAATCGTTTCAAACACAAATCGCCCACACGCCGCCATCGGCCCTTTCGGCCGACATCGGCGCGAGCGTCTAAACTCTATCTCGGATCCTCGGGCCGCCCTTTCAAGGCTGCCGGCCAGCGCCGGAGCGGATGGCAGGAGTGGAGGGGCTCGAACCCACGACCCTCGGTTTTGGAGACCGATGCTCTACCAGCTGAGCTACACTCCTCCGGTTCCGAGATGCGCGCGTTTAACGGCCCGGGGAGGGCGATGCAAGGTGAATTTCCAGCTCTGTCGACGGCGGAGCAACTAGCGCTTTGGCCTATGCGACCGCTCGATTGCGATTGCCTCCGACCAATTTTCCGACGGCTTCCGCAGTCATCGGTTTGTCGAGGAAGAAACCCTGCACCTGCTTGCAACCAAGCCGCTCGGCGAGCTGGAATTGCTGGCTGTTCTCGACACCTTCGGCGATCGTCGAAATGCCGAGGCTTTCGGCCATCGCGATGACCGCCTTGATGACGGCGATGCTCGCCTTCGATCCCTCTTCGGCGTTACGGATAAAGCTCTGATCGATCTTGATCGAGTTGAGCCGCGCCTGACCGACAAAGCTCAGCGTGGAGTTGCCGCTGCCGAAATCGTCGAGGGCGACCGTCACGCCGAGCGCGCCGAGTTGCTTGAACGTCTTGAGCGCCTGCTCATTGTCGCGGTTCAATATTTCTTCGGTCGTTTCGATCTCGAGCCGTTTGGGGTCGAGGCCCGAATTCGACAGCGCCGATATAACGGCCGAAGAGAGATGCGGATTTTTGAGCTGGGCGGCCGAGATGTTGATCGCTACGCGATAGTTCTCCGGCCATTGCGCCGCATCCCGGCATGCCGTCCGGAAGACCCATTCGCCGATCGAATCGATAAGCCGGGTTTCCTCGGCAATCGGGATGAAATGATCGGGTGTGACATTTCCGAGATCGGGATTGCTCCAGCGCAGCAGCGCCTCGAAACCGGCAATCTCTCGGTTCGAAAGCGTGATAACCGGTTGATAAACGAGATGGAATTCGCCGCGTTCGAGCGCATGCCGCAGCGCCATTTCGATTGCCCGGCGCTCTTCGGCCTTCTTCAGAAGAACGGGCTCGAACGGCATATGGACGCCGCGCCCGGCTTCTTTCGACTTGTAAAGCGCAAGATCGGCGTTGCGCAGCAATGTCGGCGCGCTACGGCCGTCCCTCGGGCAGACCGCCGAGCCGATACTGGCGCCGATATGGAGGATATGATCGGCGACATGAAAGGGTTGCGACAGCGCGGTGATGATTTGCCGGGCGCGTTCGTCGATCGGCTGGCCGTAGCTGGTGTTCGCAACGATCATCGCGAACTCGTCGCCGCCGAGCCGGCCGCATTTGTCGCCGGGCTGCAAAAGCCCCGAAAGCCGCTTTGCGACCTGCACGAGAAGCTGGTCGCCAATGGGATGGCCGAGAGTATCGTTGATCGCCTTGAAGCGATCGAGATCGATCATCAGGAAACCGCAAATGTTGCCGGCCTCGGCGCATTTGGCGATTCGTTCGCCGAGGAGGTCGTTACTATGGGCCCGGTTGGGAATGCCGGTGAGCGTATCGTACAGCGCCATTTTCTGCGTTCGCCTCTCGGCCGCCTGGCGATCGGTGACATCGGCGATGACGCCGCGATAGCCCATCACATGATGATCACGGCTGAGCCGCGGCGTTCCCGAAATTTTCCACCAGCGCTGACGACCGTTCAGCGTAACGGGAAGCAGAAACTCACTAAAGGTTTCGCCTAGGCGCAGTTTTTGATGAAATTTGCGAATCTCGTCGGAAACTTCACTATTTTTCCAGTCGGCCCCGGCCAGCAATTGCAGAAAGGGGAGGCCGTCAAGCTGTTTGATTTTCAAACCGGTTGCGGCAGCGAAGCGAGCGGACGGCGCGACAATGCATTTGCGCGCATCGATCTGCCACAACCAGTCGCTGTTCGCACGGTCGTCCTGGCGCAACAGGAGGTCGACAACCTCACGATGTTCGTCGAGCGTGAGATCGTTGCGCAGGCGATCGAGCGTTGCCCTGCCGGTCACGAGCAGGGCGTAGGAAAGGCAGATCGCATAGGAAAACGCCATGCTTGCCAATATCGGCAGGCCAATACGGGCGAGCATGACGCCGAGCGCGGCACCGATAATCCCGTTGAGAGCGATGCCGGCTTGGGGGATGGCGGAAAGAGCCAGCGTGCCTGCACCCATTACGGCAAGGCTGAACGCCGCGATCATCAGCAACTGTTCAGGGTTGCCATAGGGCGCGAAAAAGAGCGGAGGGATTGCCCAAAACAGGCCGAAGATCACGCAATGGCTGACCGAGCGCGTGAGATCGGCGCGCGACGCGCCGCCCTGGCGTGTCAGATTGCGCCGCCGTGTCGAGGCGATCGATATCGAATTGGCAACGAACAGCCCCAACCATGAGGCCATCATCAGCGGGGCGACGGAGGACCAGAACTGCCATGCGATGAACAGCCCGCCGAGCAATATGGCCACGGTAGGCAATAGCGAAGACCGGCTGAGCTCGCGCAATTGTGCCGCGCGCACGAGGCTCCATTCGCGATCGCGCGGTTCCCTGAATCCGAGTATTTCAAGCCAGCCGAGCTGGTTTGCACCGTTCTGCGCCATCCTGTCCCCTTGCCCGGAGTCTTAGGGGTTGAAGGCTTTCCGAACTCCCCATGCAAAGGGTTAAGCGCTTGTTTACACTCGGTCGGCGTCAGGCGGCGATGTCATAGGGCTGAATTTCACCCGTGAGATAGAGGCTGCGCGCTTTCGCCCGGCTGAGCTTGCCCGAGCTCGTTCGCGGCAAGGTTCGCGGCGGCACCAGTTCGACGATACAGTTCATTCCGGTGATCGCGCGGACCTTGTCGCGGATCAGATCGTGTAACCTTGCCCGTTCGTTAAGATCGGAGGTGCGGCACTGCACCAGAACCGCGGGAGATTCCTCTCCGCCGGGTGCTGTAATCGCAAATGCGGCGATATCACCCGATTTGAATCCCGGCAGCTGTTCGACCGCCCATTCGATGTCTTGCGGCCAGTGATTCTTGCCGTTGACGATGATCATGTCCTTGGCGCGGCCGACGATGTAGAGATAGCCCGACGACATATAGCCCATATCGCCGGTATCGAGCCATCCTTCGACCATACACGCATCGGTCGCTTCCTCGTCGCGGAAATAGCCTTGCATAACCGCCGGACTCTTCATCCAGACGCGGCCGATTTCGCGGTCGGACAGCAGTTCGCCATCGTCGGTGCGAATTTCGATCTCGGTATCGCGCACGGGTTTGCCGCAATTGACGACGGCGCGGTAGCGCTTGGGATGATCGTTATCGGCCGTGGGCGCGCCTGAAAGTTCGTTTTCCTCGACGAGTTCGACGACAAGGCCTTCATCCGCCGGCATCAGCGTGACGGCGAGCGTTGCTTCGGCGAGGCCATAGCTGGGCACGAAGCATTTGGGATCGAAGCCGGCATCGGCAAAGGCATCGGTGAACGCCTGCATGACGTCCGGGCGAATCATGTCTGCGCCGTTGCCGGCGAGCCGCCAGCGCGAAAGATCGAACCGATCCTTGACGTTCGACTGGCTGCCGATCCGCCGCGCACAGATTTCATAACCGAAGGTTGGGGAATAGCTGCACGATGTACCCGGATTGCGGCTGATCAGATCGAGCCAGGCGAGCGGGCGCCGGGCAAAATCGGCGGTCTTGAGATAATCGGTCGATACCTGGTTGGCGACCATCGAGAGCATGCAGCCGACAAGCCCCATGTCATGATAGAAGGGCAGCCACGAAATGCAGCGGTCCATATTGTCGATCAACATGCCATGGGCGTGCGAGGCGAGATTGTGGAGCAACGCCTCGTGACTGATCATCACGCCGTGCGGAAAGCGCGTCGAACCGCTCGAATATTGCAGATAGGCGATGTCGCTCGATTTCGCCTGTGGCAGTTCCGTCTCGGGCGCGTCTCGTTTGCCGAACGCGTCCCACCCTTCGCCCGGCACCGAACAGGCGTCGGCAGCCGCCGTGCAAATTTCCGCGATCTCGTCCGGATAAAGCAGGATCGTGGGTTCCGAGCTATTCAACTGCACGGACAATTGGTCGATATAGCCGTCCTTGCCGCCGAACGAGGTCGGCAGGGGCAGGGGGACGGGCAGTGCGCCGGCATAGATCGCGCCGAAGAACAACGCGCAGAATTGCGGTTCGGTATCGGCGATCAACGCGACACGATCGCCAACGCCGATACCGGCTTCGATCAGCCGATAGGCCGCCTCGATCGCATCGTCGCGCAGCTCGGAATAGGGATAGACGCGGGTCAGAGTGCCGCGCGCGTCATGAAAATTGAAGCCGCGAACGCCCTCTGCCGCATAGTCGAGCGCTTCGCCGAGCGTTGCGAAATCGGCGAAGCGGCGGGGGTGGTCGTCGTGAATCGGAGTCGGAATAAGATTGTCGGCCATAAGCGATTACCAGCGGCCATTTCGCGTCAGCGGCAATGGCTATTGCGTCCCTCTTTTGCGGCCCGTGGCGGCACCGTAATACATTCGGACCCTTGCTTAGCCGATCAGCCACGTTCAAAATCCGGCTCGACTATGGCACAAATGTGAACCATGCCCCGCCCGTCGCGCTCCAAGCCCAGACCGCCCCTGTCTGCCGCCTCTCTCGAGGAGCTCGCGCTCTTCTATGTCGGCCGTTATGCGACGACGCGGGCGCGCCTGCGTCGCTATCTCGAGCGCAAGATCAGGGAGCGGGGATGGGAGAGCGATGCCCCGCCCGATATTGCCGTGATCGCCGAAAAATTCGCCGAACGCGGCTATATCGACGATCGTGGTTTTGCCAATATGCGCGCGTACTCGCTGGTTCGTCGCGGCTATGGCCCGCGGCGGCTCAACGGGCGGCTCTATGCTGACGGTATCGAGGATGAGGACGGCGAAGAGGCGCGCGAGATAGCGCGAAAGGGCGCGTGGGATTCGGCGGAGATTTTCGCGAAAAAGCGACGAATTGGCCCGTTCGCGGCCGAACCGCTGGACGACAATGCAAGACAAAAGGCGTTTGCCGCGATGATGCGCGCAGGCCATGATATTGATTTGGTAAAGAAATTTATCAATTCTGAACCGGGAAGCCCGCCCGAACGCGACGCCTAGCCGCGAAATCATCGTCCGGCTTCGCTTCAAAATTAATTTATGCTAAGAAATGAGCGTAATAGGGGACTCGTAATGAAGAGCGAGCAGGGCGCGGCGGCGTATGATGCTGCGACGGAGGACGTCTCGAACGACATCCCGCCCGCTGAAAATTTGGAACAGGGTGCCGATCCGCTGTCCGGTGTCGTCAAATGGTTCGACGGCACGCGCGGTTATGGCTTCGTCGTCGCCGACGATGGTGGCGGCGATATTCTCATCCATTTCTCGGTTCTTCGCGACCACGGTTGCCGCACACTTCCCGAGGGCGCGCGCATCGAATGCATCGCCGTCGAGCGCGAGCGCGGCCGTCAGGCAATCGAGATCGTCTCGATCGACGAGCCCGACCCGGACACGGCACCTGCCAACGATCATGCAAGCGCCAACGGCAGCCACGAAATTGACGAGCTTTTCGACGAAGCCGGTGAGTTCGAACAAGTCACTGTAAAATGGTTTAACCGGCTGAAAGGCTATGGTTTCCTTGTCAGCGACGGCGTCGATCGCGACGTGTTCGTCCATATGGAGACGGTGCGCCGTTCGGGGCTTCCCGAGATCGAGACCGGCGACCTGCTCAGGGCGCGGATCGCCGATGGGCAAAAAGGACCGCTTGCCGTCGCCCTCGCACGCTGCGATTAGGATCGCATGATCAAAATTCGAGCGTTGGGATGGCTGGGCCTATTGGGCCTAACGGTGCCGGGAGCGATTGCCGGCTGCAGCGCGCAGTCGCAAGCCCCGAGCGAAACTCAGGCGAGCGCGCCGGCTGCCGAACAGAATCCCGCCGATGAGAGGCTGGAGGTCATCACGGTCACCGTGGCGAGTGGCGACGAGCGTCATGTCTTCCAGACCGAGGTGGCCAGCTCTCCCGCCGAACAGACGCGCGGGTTGATGTTTCGCGAATCGCTCGCAGACGATGCCGGGATGATCTTTCCGATCGATCCGCCGCGCGAGGCGAGCTTCTGGATGCGCAACACCGTCATCCCGCTCGACATGATCTTCATCGGCGCAGGCGGAGTGATCCTCAATATCGAACGCGACGTCGAGCCGTTGACACTCGATTCGCGGCTCTCGGCGGGGCCGGTGATCGCGGTCTTCGAGATTGCCGGCGGCCGTGCCGCCGAGCTCGGTATCGAAGCCGGCGACCATGTCGGCTGGCCGGGCGGTCCGCCAATCGGCGAATAGCGGCAGTAAATGTTGGCGGTTGCCGACAGACCCGCTAAAGCCTCCAGCCATTATGAAATTGCTCAAGAACATCTTCACCTGGTGGGACGGCGCGACGATCGGCACGGCGCTCCATTCGTGGCGTAAGGGCCGGTTCGTAGCCGAAGACGCTTTCGGCAACCGCTATTATGAAAGCAAGAAAGAGCAACGCCGCCGCTGGGTGATCTATGCCGGCAGCAACGACGCATCGAACGTGCCTGCCGAATGGCATGGCTGGCTGCACCAGACGGTCGACGATATTCCCGACCAGAGCCTGCCCCCGGCGCGTATCTGGGAACAGCCCTATGTGCCGAATCTTACCGGATCGGGCAGTGCCTATCGCCCCGCAGGTGCGCTCGAATCGCGGGCGTCGCGGGCTCGGGCGAGCGGAGATTATCAGGCTTGGAGCCCCGACCAGTGAATGTACGCGGCTATATGCTCGAGGCGCTTGTCGGTCTTGTCGTCGTGATCGGCGCGATTCTGCTGACGCTGGCTTTTCTTGGCCGGACGGCTGGCGGCGCGGGCGGCGATGCGATCGAAGTTACGGCGCTGTTCCCCAATGCCAGCGGCGTCGATGTCGGCACCGACGTGCGCGTCGCCGGTCTGTCGATTGGCGAAGTGACGGCGGTATCGCTCGATCCCGAAGGCTATCAGGCCGAAGTGCGC
Source organism: Sphingomonadaceae bacterium (assembly GCA_013001755.1). Lineage (GTDB taxonomy): Bacteria > Pseudomonadota > Alphaproteobacteria > Sphingomonadales > Sphingomonadaceae > Parasphingopyxis. The sequence goes on along the minus strand of JABDLY010000133.1, from coordinate 21,191 downwards.
ATGGCGATCGATCCCGCGGCCAATCTTCCCAATGACAGCAGCGCGGCGATCACCAGCGAGAGCCTGCTCGGCGGCAGCCATATTGCGTTGCTCCCCGGCGGTTCGGCCGATCCGCTCGCCGCCGGCGACATGATCCTCGACACGCAGGGCGCGGTCGACATGACGGGCCTCATCGGTTCGATGATCAACGATAGCGGCGGCGAAGCGCCGGCCGACGATTTCGATACGATGAGCGAAGATTTTCCGGACGACATGCCGTGAGGACGATTGCGGCAATCGCTGCTGTTACCGTTTTGGCCGCGTGCGGCACGGCCGACGAGACGGGGACCGAAGAAATCCCAGCCGAAGAACTGGCGCTTAGCGATGACGGCGATGCCGAAACGCTCGGCATCGAAGACATTGAAGAGGTCGGCCCGCTGACGACATCGGTCGAAGGCGTGACGCCGATGAACGAGCGCGTCGCGGTGCTTGGCCTGCTCAACAAACGCAACGGGCTGTCGCGCGAAATCCGCTTGCGGCCCGGGCAATCGATGCGCGTCGGCGATGTCCTCGTCCGGCTGCGCGCTTGCGAGCGTACCGCACCATGGGAGCCGCAAAGGCTGACCGGCGCCTTCGTCCAGCTGCTCGTGCGCGAGCGCGATCTCAGCGGCGATGACGACGATAGCTGGCGGCGCGTGTTTTCAGGCTGGCTCTTCAAGGAGAGGCCGTCGCTCAATGTCGTCGAGCACCGGCTTTACGACGTCTGGCCCAAGGATTGCGAAATGACATATCCGGGCAGCGAGCCGTCAGCATCGACTTCATCGGAAAATGCACCTTCGAGCGCCCCGAGATCGGCGCCCGCGACGCCTGAAACGGCGCCCGCGACCGAGGACAGTAACGCCGAATCGAGCACCGACGCGTAATCGTCGCGCGAGATTTCGACCGCGCCCATCGAGGCGAGATGGTCGGTCATGAACTGGCAATCGAGCAAGCTGAAATCGCCATAGCGTAGCCGCGCGACAAGATGCGCGAGTGCTACTTTCGAGGCGTTCGACACCCGGCTGAACATGCTCTCGCCGAAAAAGGCGCGCGCCAGCCGCACGCCGTATAGCCCGCCGACGAGCTCGCCATCCTGCCAGCATTCGATCGAATGGGCATGGCCGCGCTTGTGCAGGTCGATATATCCGGCCTCGATCGCCGGATTGATCCAGGTGTCGGGGCGGTCCGACCGGCTCTCGGCGCAGGCGGCGATGACTTCCGCAAAGGCGGCATCGCGCGTTACGCGGAACTTGTCGGAGCGAATCGTTTTGTGGAGCGATCGCGAAACGCGAAGCCCGTCGAGCGGAATGATCGCGCGCGCTTTGGGTTCGACCCAGAAAACATCGGGATCCTCGCGGCTATGCGCCATCGGAAAAACGCCGACGCCATAGGCGCGCAATAGAAGATTCGGATCGAGTGTCGCCACGGCCCCAGAATAACCGATCCGGGCGGCCGCGTCATCGCCGCCTTACAATTTGGCGATCCGTTTCTCGACACCGCGCCACAGCACGGCAAAGGCCTGGGCAGCGGGCGAGCGCGGTGCGAAAGCGCCGACGGGAATCCGGTTCTCGGCCATCCGCTCGACAACGCTGGCATAGGGAATGGCCGGCCAGCGCTTGTTTTCGGCGAGCGCCGCATTGTGGAGATTGCGCCGCCGATCGACCATCATGTGGACGGGCAGGATCGCGGTGCGGCCTTTGTGATTCTTCTCGATATGCGAAACGACATCGTCAAAGGCGCGCTGCGAGAGCGGCGAGGGGATGACGGGGACGAGCACGATATCGGCGGCGCGCAGAATCTGGTCGCTGGTCTCGGTCAGCCCCGGCGCGCAATCGATCAGGATACGGTCATAGTCTTTCGCAACGCCGTCGATGATCTTTGTCAGCCGCTTTTTCTTGCCGAAACGACGAAAACTGCTGTCGAGAGCGCGAAGCGACGTGTCGGCGGCAAGCAGGTCGAGCCGGTCGGTGGCCGTCGGGCGGATCAGTTTGCCGGGCTTCACTTCCTGTTCGTACACGGCCTCGGCGCGGCGTTTGGGTGCCTTGCCATCGCGCAGCAAATAGGTGGCGGAAGCCTGCGGATCGAGGTCCCAGAGCAGCGTGCGCCGCGAGGATAATGTGGCCGAACACCAGGCGAGATTGACCGCCAGCGAGGTTTTCCCGACGCCGCCCTTCAGGCTGTATACCGCGATAGTGGACATGGCGTTTCCTTAGCGGAGCGCCGCTAACGCGCCAAATAGCAATGGATAGCCGCTTCCCATTTTGGGACGCCGGATGGCCGGCTCAATCGACTTCGGTAAGCAGATCGCCGATCAGGTCGCGCGGTTGGTTTGCGCTGCCCCCACCGCCGCTCGGTGCGCGTGCGGCAAGCGCTGTGCGACCACGGCGCGGCAGCGAGGCCGGTTCGTCGAGATGCGCTGCGATCTGCAATGGCGCCCCGATCAGGTCGTCTTCGCGCGTGCCGGCGGCATCGGCGTAGATAAAACCGTAGACCGGATAGTTGGTTATGCCGAGCTGGCCGGTCGGCGTGTGCCAGACCTTGACGACGCTCCAGTCGTTATCCGGCGAAACGTCTTCGGCGAGCACATTGCTCTCCACCATGCCGCGGCTCGACCAATTGGCATGATTAAGACGAATCTGGCGGTCGTTGACGACTTCGCGGACGAAAGCGACATGGCCGAGCCGCATCCGGCCATGCGGGCGCAGAACCATCACCGAGCCCGTCTCGGGAATCGAACCGCGCTCATGCAAATCCTCGGCCTGCGCCCACCAGGTGTGCGCATTGCCGCGAATTTCGAAATCGGAAACATGGCGCGCATAGGTTACGCATTGCCAACGCGCTTGCGCCGGTGCGACCTCGCCAAATATGAAAAATGCGAATGCGAAAAGGCCAAGAAAGCCCGCAAATCGACCCGAAACCATGTGTAACCCTTTTGCAGCGCTTTCCCAAGAGCGCCTGTGGCTAAGGCCGATTCACGACTTTAAGCCTAAGCGAAAGGGTTAACGCGGCAGATGGTTCGGAGTCCCGGATGAATGGTTAGGCGTCCTCCTCGATCTCCCATCCCAGCGTCTCGTCGACCGTCCCGGTGGTCACCGAATGATAGGTAGGCCGCGCGCGTTCATAGATTCGGCGCGCAAAGGGCGTGCCCCAATCGCCTTGCTCCGAAAGCGCGGTGAACAGCGGCGCGACGAATTTGCGGCGGCCCATGCTGGTCAGGAATTCCTCGACCGACGCCCGTGCGGGATCGTAACGGTTGGCGATGGCAAGCATCAGCCAGGCGAAACGGATCTCGCTGTTGTTCGCCTCATTGAGACCGAACTCGTCGTCGAGCGTCGCGAGATAGTCTTCGGGCAGTTCCCGCGGAAGCGCGTGGAGGAAGCGCAGTTTTTCCTGCGTCGTATAACGATCCCAGGCGACATTTGCCGTCTGCCCGCCGCCCGCGAAGCTCTGCGCCGCACGGTCGACAAGGCGTAGACGCGGCGATTCGACATGGACGGCGTTTTCGGGAAGCCCCGGCTCATAGACCCAGCGCTCGATATCGATCTCGTCGGCCTCACTCCCTTCGAACAGATTGGCGCGCATATCGGCGATCAGCCCGGCACTGGTCTGCGGCTGGAAGGCGTTGCGATCGAAATAGCTGCGCAGCCAGGCATCGAAGCGCTCGCGGCCGACGGTATGTTCGATGGTGCGCAGGAAGACCGCGCCTTTTTCATAGGCGATATCGGTCATCCCGTCGTCGGGATCGCGGTTCGCCAGGTCGAGATGCAACTGCGTGTCCGCCGCTTCGAGCCCACCGGCATCGTCGATCGACCCCATCATGTCGGCCCAGCCGAGATCGGCGAGCATCTGGGCGCGCGCCTCGCCATAAACCGCTTCCATGATGCGGTTCTCGAAATAGACGGTGAAGCCCTCGTTGAGCCAGAAATCGTCCCAGCTCGCATTGGTGACGAGATTGCCCGACCAGCTATGCGCGAGCTCGTGCGCGACGAGGCTGACAAGCGATTTGTCGCCCGAGAGAATCGTCGGCGTGACGAAGGTCAGCCGTGGGTTTTCCATCCCGCCGAACGGAAAGGAGGGCGGCAGGACGAGGAGGTCGTAGCGCCCCCAGCGATATTCGCCGTAAAGGTCTTCAGCCGCATCTATCATCGCCTCGATATCCTCGAACTCGGAAGCCGCGGCATCGATCATCGACGGTTCGGCATAGACGCCCGAGCGCGGCCCGAGCTCCTGAAAGGCGAGGTCACCCGCGGCGATCGCGATCAGATAGGGCGCGACCGCCTGGTTCATTTCGAAGCGATAGGCGAGCAATTCGGGCTCATCCTCAAGCGTCTCGCCGTCGGGCGTCAGCATATCGGCGCTCATCACGACGCGCAGATCGGCGGGAGCGACGATGCGTGCGTCCCAGGTCTGGCGGATGCCGGGCGAATCCTGCGTCGGTATCCATGTCCGGTTGAGGATCGCCTGGCCCTGGCTGAACAGGAAGGGCTGGTTTCCGCCAGCGGTCTGTTCGGGCGAAAGCCATTGCAGCGCGGCGGCGCCGGGAGCCGAGGCATAGGTGATCTTGACCTGTTCGGCACCGTCGAGCGTCACGGTCAGCGGCGCACCATGCGCATCGCCGCTGTCTTCGCCGATTTCCCATTGCAGCGCCTCGCCCTCGCCATTGACGACTTCGCGGATTTCGAGGCCCTTGCTGTCGAGCACGACTTCCTCGGCATCGTCGGCGATTTCGAGATCGAGCGTCGCCGAACCGACCATCCGTTGCGCTTCGAAATCGGCGGTCAGATCGAGCGATACATGGGTAACGCGCGCCTCGAGCGGCCGCGCATAGCTGTGACTGTCCTGTCCTTCTTCGGTGGCGTAAATATTCTCCGGTTCGGAGCTTTCGGTGCCCGAAGAGCAGGCGGCGATGAAGGCGAAGGCGGCCAAAGGCGCGAACAGGCGGCGTAGCATGAGGGAAAACTCCGGAAAAACAATGTTGCGGGCAGCGTAAACAATGGCGCGGCTTTCGTCACGCTGAACCTGCTTCCGCTGATGCTATCCCGCACTTCCGCCCCGCCAGCGCAGGCTCGGGTCTGCCCCAGATAGGCAACCACGAGACTGATATCAGGGATAGATGCCAGCCTTCGCTGGCATGACGATTTCACTTTCGGTTGGAGCGGGTGGGTGGCGGGGCTTCACACCGGCTCCCGGTCACTCGCCCACTTCCAAGGCGCGGGTGCTATGGAAATAGCGCCGATTTGCTGGCAGAGGACGCGCGATATGAGCGACGCAGAAACTCTCGCCACGTCCGCACCGATGGCCGCCGTGATCCTTGCCGCGGGCAAGGGGACGCGGATGAAGTCCGCCCGTCACAAGGTGCTCCACGAAATCGCAGGCAAACCGATGCTCGGTCATTTGATGGATGAGCTGGATCGGCTGCGACCGGCGGCGACTGTCGTCGTGCTGGGGGCGGAGCGCGAACAGGTCGAGCCGCTGGTCGAAGGGCGCGGCGGCATCGTCGCGCTGCAGGACGAGCAGCTCGGCACCGGCCATGCCGTATTGATGGCGCGCGACGCGCTCGCCGGTTTCGATGACGACGTCCTCGCCTGTTTCGGCGATGCGCCGATGGTCCGCGCCGAAACCGTTGCCGCGATGATCGCGCGCCTGCATGAGGACGATGCCCCCGCCTGCGTCGTGCTGGGCTTCCGCCCGGACGATCCGCTCGCTTATGGCCGGATCATCGTCGACAAAGCGGGTCGCATCGACAAGATGGTCGAGCATAAGGATGCCTCGCCCCAAGAACGTGCCGTAAATCTTTGCAATTCGGGACTGATCGCGGCGCGTGCCGCCGATATGTTCGCGTTGCTCGATAAGGTCGGCAACGATAATGCGCAGGGCGAATATTATCTCCCCGACATGGTGATGGTCGCGCAGGACGAGGGCCGCCACAGCGCGGTGATCGAGGCCGCGCCATGGGAAGTCGCCGGGATCAACAGCCGCGCCGAACTCGCAGCCGTCGAGCGGCAATGGCAGGAGCGGCGGCGCGCCGAGGCGATGGCAGACGGCGTAACGCTGATCGATCCCGCCACCGTCTGGTTCAGCCACGATACGCGGCTAGGCCGCGATGTTACGATCGAACCGCATGTCCGCTTCGGCCCGGGGTCGAGCGTCGCCGACGGCGCGACGATCCACGCCTTTTGCCATATCGAAGGCGCGCGCATCGGCGAAGGCTGTTCGGTCGGCCCCTATGCGCGGCTGCGCCCCGGCGCGGTGATGGAAAAGGGCGCCAAGATCGGCAATTTCGTCGAGATGAAGAAGGCGACTTTGGGCGAAGGCGCCAAGGCCAGCCACCTGACCTATCTCGGCGATGCGACGGTCGGCGCGGGCGCGAATATCGGCGCGGGCACGATCACGTGCAATTACGATGGCTATTTCAAATACCAGACTGTGATAGGCGCGGGCGCGTTCATCGGATCGAACAGCGCGCTCGTGGCGCCGGTCAAGATCGGCGACGGCGCGATTATCGGCGCGGGATCGGTCGTGACAAAGGATGTCGAAGCCGACGCGCTGGCGCTCGCGCGCGGCGAGCAGAGCGCGAAGCCCGGCTGGGCGAAGAAGTTTCGCGATGCGATGTCGAGGAAGAAGGCGCGGAAGTAGCTTACGGCGTCTGCGTTGCGAACCAGTAGGTTGGCGCTTCGAGCAATCCCAGGAATGTGCGCAATGCTATCGGATCGCCTTCAATCCGTGCCTCACCGGCTTGCATCATGGCGGGCAGTCCGCGGCTTTGAAGGAGCAGCGCTTCGAAATCGGGACGGCTTAGCGATAGCGTCGCCGCCGGGTTAGCCGCCGCCTGTTCTCGCGGGACGATGACGCTGCGGCCGATGTCGACGCCGACCGTTTCGCCGGTATCGGGGAACACGAAGTTTAGCGCGAAGGGTTCGCCTTGCAATCGCTCTGGCGCGTAACGGCTGGCGAGCATGTCGAACAGGTCGAGCGTCGGCACGGCGCGGAGGAAATCGGCATTGCCGAGATTGGCGCCGCCCGCGTTCGGCACGCCGTTCCTCAACTCGCTTGCCGCACCGAGATAATAGCTGCGCCACGCGCCGCTTTCGGCCTGGAAACCGAGCTGTTCATAGCTCGCCGCCAGCCAGTTTTTGGCGTCGGTGTTTTCCGAATCGGCGAAGGCGAGATGGTTTAGTATCTCCGCCGCCCAGCGATAATCGCCTGCCTCGAATGCTTCAACGCCGCGCGCGAGCGTTGCATCGGCCCCGCCCATCGCCGCGACATAGCGCGCCGCCGATTGTTCATGCGGCAGCCGGTGATAATCGGCCATCACGCCGCCCCACCAACCGAAATAAAGCTGATACACGGCCTTCGCATTGTGATTGAGCGTGCCGTAGTAATCGCGCGCATCGAATTCCTGCTGGGTAAAATCGGGCTCCGATATCGCCTCGGCGGCCTCGACCATTGTCGCCCCGCTATTGGCGCGGCGCAGCACCTGATCGTGGACATAGCGATAGATATCGCGCTGGCGCGTCAGGAAACTTGCGACATTGTCGCTGCCCCAGCTCGGCCAGTGATGCGAGGCGAGGACGACGTCCGAACGCTCGGCATATTCGAGCAATACATGATCGATCGCCCGGCTCCAGGCGAGCGCATCGCGCACCACCGCCCCGCGCATGGTGAGAACATTATGGAAGGTTGCGGTGGCGACTTCGGCGGTGTGAAGCGCGCGATGCTCGGGCAGATAGAACATGAATTCGGCCGGCGCCTCGGTTCCCGCGGCATCGACGAATTCGAACGCCACGCCGTCGATCGTCCGCCGCGTGCCGCGCCCGTCGATCTCCTCGGTCGGCAGGACAAGACTCACCGTGCCGCGCGGTACGCCGGGGCCGAGACCCGAACCGATATGCGAAACGGCCGATTGCGGGATGATCTGCCCGAACATCAGCGTCGCCCGCCGCGACATATGCGTGCCGGCGAGCAGGTTTTCGGCGACGGCATTGTCCGAAAATCCGACAGGCGCGAGCACGGGTACGTTGCGGGCGGCGATCCCGTCCTCGTCGATAATTCCGCGCGCGCCGCCGAAATGGTCGGCATGGCTATGCGTATAGAGCATCCCCGTGACCGGCCGTTCGCCGAGCGTGTCGTTGACCAGCGCCAGCGCTGCACGAGCCGTTTCGACCGTCGTAAGCGGATCGACGACGATCCAGCCGGTCGCGCCCTCGATCACCGTCATCACCGAAAGATCGTAGCCGCGGACCTGCCAGATGCCGTCGGTCACTTCGAACAGCCCGTGCTCGGCGGCGAGCCGCGATTGCCGCCAGAGCGAGGGGTTGGCCGTGGCCGGCGCATCGCCTTCGAGAAAGCCATATGCCGCAATCGGCCAGACGACCGTACCGTCCTCGCCGCGAATGGCGTCAGCCTCGATCTGCGCGATCCGCCCGCGCCGGGCGTCCTCAAAATCCGAAGTGCTCGCAAGCGGCAAGGCCGCCGCGACCGCCGCATTGGCCCGCTCCGTCGCCTCGGTCGCGACGCCGACGGGCGGCTCGGTCTGCGCACTGGCGGGCGTGAATGCGAACAGGCAGCCGCTCAGAAGCAGCGCGGGCATGAGATGCATTTTGGGCATGGCGGGTCCCTTTCCAACCGGAGGTCGCCGCAGGTTATGCCAAATGCTGGGCCAAGGTGAAATGGTTAACCCGCTTCGCCGTTTCACGCGCCGCCATGAGACAGCGAAGACAAAGTGATCGCGGCACCGATCGGGCTGGCACATGGCTCGCCCAACCGGCACCGCAATCGCCTGTCATCGGCGGCTATTCATACCATTGACCGGTGCCGACCGAATTTTCTCCGCGGAGGTGGAGCGTTACCGATCCCCTGCGCCCGGCGTTGGGCCCCGTCTTTCCTTCGATGCCGCCGACACAGCTAAGCGGGCCGTCGTCCTCGCCAATAGGGTTGCAGCCATAGAGGACACTCGTCCGGGTGCTCCCATCGGTCGCGACGGCATCGCATGCCAGATGGACGGCGAACAGGCTTGTGCTGGGCGGTTGATCCATGCCGACGCACGTCAGTGTGCCGGTTGCCGTATCGCCATTGGCCAGCGTCGTCGTATATGGTCCACCGGTAGTGCCGCCGCGACCGTAGGATCCGTCGGGACCCAGTCCTCCGACAAATGTCGGCGGCGCGATGTCGACCTCATAGGTGAAGCTCTGCGCGCTCACCCCCGCAGAAGCCAATAGCCCCGTCGCGGCCAGCGCGGCCGTTACAAATTTCCTCATCATATTTCCCCCATGTACCCTGTTGATCGGGCGCCGGGTCGATCTGTTCGTCGGCCGTCTACGCGTACGCCCTTCGCCAAAAATGGCAGCTGCAGCTTACCACGCGGCGGGCGGGTTCGCGTCAAAAATAAACGACTGTTTTCCAGCTCTATGGCCAGGATCGCTCAAACATCTCCGTAACATCGAGCCAAGATTTCGCCCAAAGTGGAGCTAGTTTCGACTCGGAAGAAATTGGCGTGGCTGTTCCTAAATCACCCGCCACACCGTATTGATCACGCTGTGCAGAAGGAGGGGTGCGACGATTCTGCCGGCCCGTCGCCAAGGCCAATCTGTCGAAGCTCAAATCGGGTCATGTCAAAGGCGTCAAGCTCGAGACCCTCGACAAGATCTGCGCGGTGCTCGATTGCAAGCCCGGCGATTTACTCGATCATGCGCCCGGTGAGGACGATCCTTCCGGCTAGTCCGCCATAAGATGCCGCGGGCCCGGCCCCTTGAGACCCGCCCGATCCTCAGGATTGTAGAGCGCACATTTCTTCAGGCTCAGGCAGCCGCAGCCGATACAGCCGTCTAGCCGGTCGCGCGTACGTTCGAGCTCGACGATGCGCGCATCGATCGTGCCGCGCACGGCCTTGCTGATTTGCGTCCAGTCGCGCTGTGTCGGCGTGCGGCCCTGGGGCAGTTTGGCGAGCTGCTCGCTGATTGCGCCGATCGACAGACCGAGCTGCTGCGCGATCAGCACGAACGAAAGTCTCCGGATATCCGAGCGCAAAAAGCGCCGTTGTCCGCCCGAAGAGCGGATCGGATGGACGAGGCCCTTGTCCTCGTAAAAACGGATCGCCGAGACCGTGAGCCCCGTGCGCGCCGCGAGATCGCCGATCGAGAGAAGCGAGGAAGAGGCCATAACTGTGATCGCTTTTTCCGTTGAATACAGAGCTTGACCTCAACTTAGGTTGAGATTGTAGCCAAGGCAAATCGGACCGCGATACGCTTGCCGACTCGACTTTCAATCGGCTCTTCGCGGTCCCTGGAAAGACAGGAGATAGATCATGCACAAGATTATCGAACTGGCGGGATCGGCCGCTCATAGAACGCTCGAGGCACTGGTCGGCTCGGAGCATTATCCGGTGGGCGGCGTCCTCGATATCGGGTGGCAAGTCGACCGCAAGGAGGGTGTGGCCGATGCACCTTAATCAGGTAACGGTGGGCAGCACCGACTATCCGGCCTCGGTGGCGTTCTACACGACGCTCGGCCTGAAGCAGATTGTCGACGCCCCGCCGCGCTATGCCCGGTTCGAGACGCCGGGCGGCGAAACCTTCTCGATCCATCGGGTAGACGCGATCGGTTCCCCGGCCACCGTCATCTATTTCGAGATCGACGCTCTCGATACGCGGGTGAGGGAGCTGAAAGCCGCAGGACTGGCCTTCGAAAGCGGGCCGCGGGACGAAAGTTGGGGCTGGCGCGAGGCCCGCTTTCGCGATCCCTCCGGCAATATGATCTGTCTGTATCGGGCAGGCGACAACCGGCGCTTTCCGCCATGGCGGATCGATTTGACCGACGAAGAAATGGAGAATTCACAATGACATCAGGACGCCTCGAACATGTCAATATGACCGTCGCCGATCCGCGGCGTTCGGCCGCTCTTATGCATGATCTTTTCGGCTGGAATATTCGCTGGCAAGGGCCCTCGATGATGGGTGGCAAGACCATCCATGTCGGCAGCGATGATGATTACCTCGCGCTCTACACCAGCGATACCGTCGATAAAGACACGCATTTTGCGAAGGGGCAGCCGATGAATCATATCGGCGTCGTCGTCGACGATCTCGATGCCGTCGAAGCGAAGGTCGCAGCGGCAGGGCTCGAACCCTATGCCCGCGAGAAATACGATCCCGGCGAGCGATTCTATTTCTTCGACTGGAACGGCATCGAGTTCGAAGTGGTCAGTTACGCCTAGATCGGCCGGTCGCCGTTCACCGTCACGCGCCGCATATGGCGTCGATGGCCGTGATAATCGTTGAGCGCATAATGCCAGACGCAGCGATTGTCCCAAAAGGCCACCGCGCCGGCGCTCCAGCGGAAGCGGCAGGTAAACCGCTCCTCGCGGCTGTGCTCGAACAGAAAATTGAGCAGCGGCCTGCTTTCGCGCCGCGTCATTCCCTCGAAACGCAGCGTGAAGGCCGGATTGACGTAGAGGCCCTTGCGGCCGGTTTCGGGATGCGTCCGGACGACCGGATGGACGAATTCGGGCGCGTCTTCGGCGGTGCGCGCCTGCATCGATGAGCGCTGCTGCGCCGAATGCCCGCGCGCGCCATATTCGCGCGACGCCGAATGCACAGCGTACAGCCCTTCCAGCATCGCCTTCATGCCGTCTGACAGCGCCTCGTAGGCGGCGACCTGGTTCGCAAAAAGCGTATCGCCGCCATAGGGCGGCACCTCGAGTGCATGGAGGATCGAGCCGAGCGCAGGTTCTTCGAGGAACGACATGTCCGAATGCCAGCCACCGCCGAAATTAATCGTTTCGCCGGGCTCCTTGATCACTTCCATGATTTCGGGATGGCCGTCCATTCCCTCGACATAGGGATGGACGTTGAGGCTACCGAAGCGCCGCCCAAAGGCCTTGTGCGCTTCCGGCGTCAGCGCGTGCTGGTCGCGAAAGAAGATGACATGGTGGTTGAGAAAAGCCTCATGGATGGCATCGAATGTGCTGTTGGAAAGCTCGGCCGACAGGTCGACCCCGGCAATTTCGGCGCTGATCGCACCGGCGACGGGCTTGATCTCTATCGTCTCCGCCATGTCTGCTCCCTCCTACTGGTCGCCGCCCGCTCGGCGGCGCGCCGGAAACAGCCGTAGACCCGCGACAAGCACCACGATCGACGCCGCCTCAACCGCCATCGGAAAAAACGCCTCGGGCCCGATTCCGTCGGCGAACAATCCGATCACGCGGCCCAGCAAGGCGATGACGAACAGCGTCAGCGGTACCAGCAACGGGCTCGGCCGCGCCGACCACGCACCATAGCCGGCGAAAATCGCCCAGCAGAGGAAGAAGGCCGAAAAATCCGCGCGCAGGCTCGCCAGACCCTGGCTGCCTATCGGCGTTAGCGCAAAGATTTCGGCGCCACGCGCCGGCGCGAACAGAAACATGAGCCCGAGGGCCGCGAAATAGACCGCCAGCAGTCCGATGATGATGCGCAAAGCTTTGACCAATGTGATTCCCTTCCGCTGGACGTGCAGCATAGCAGCGAATTGCGGATCGCAAAAAGCCCTTTAAAACCGTCCGTTGATCCGCATCTACTTGATGCCCCGCGCATTCGGGCTAAAGACCTCGTCACACGCGATTTCGGGGTTTGGGAAGGTAAGAGGCCAATGTGCGGCATTATCGGCATTCTGGGTAAGGACAATGTCACCGACCGGCTGGTCGAGGGGCTGCGGCGGCTCGAATATCGCGGTTATGATTCGGCCGGCGTCGCGACGCTTGTCGATGGCCGGATCGAACGGCGGCGGGCCGAGGGGAAGCTCGACAATCTGGTGCGTGTGCTCGCCGACAGCCCGGTCGACGGTCTGACCGGCATCGCACATACCCGCTGGGCGACGCATGGCGCGCCGACAACCGATAATGCGCATCCCCATGCGACCGAAGAAGTCGCGCTCGTCCACAATGGCATCATCGAGAATTTCAAGGAGCTGCGCGACGAGTTGCTCGAGCGCGGCCGCAAGCTCGAGAGCGAAACCGATACCGAGGTCGTCGCGCATCTTGTTTCGGAACAGATCGAGGCGGGCGCCGAACCGCGCGATGCGGTACGCCGGACGCTCGATCGGCTGCACGGCGCCTTTGCACTCGCGATTATGTTCAGGCGCTTTCCCGACATGCTGATCGGCGCGCGGCTCGGTTCGCCGCTCGTCGTCGGCCATGGCGAAGGCGAGAGCTTTTTCGGCTCGGACGCGCTGGCGCTCGCGCCGTTCACGCAGAAGATCAGCTATCTCGAAGAAGGCGACATGGTCGTCATCACCCGCGAAGCAACGCTGATCTACGACGAGGACGACAAGCTGATCGCGCGCCCCGTGGCGCTATCGGGCGCGTCGGCCGCCGCCAATGAGAAGGGCAATCATGCCCATTTCATGCAGAAGGAGATTTTCGAACAGCCCGTCGTCGTCGCGCAGACGCTGCAAAGCTATCTCCGCCCGCTCGAAGAGCAGGTCGCGCTTCCCGATATGAGCTTCGACCTGGCGAGTTTCGGCCGGGTATCGATTGTCGCCTGCGGCACCTCTTACTATGTGGCGATGATCGGCAAATACTGGATCGAGAAATTCGCGCGCGTACCGGTCGAGATCGATTTCGCGAGCGAGTTCCGTTATCGCGAACCGATACTCGAGGACGATCAGCTCGCGGTCTTCATATCGCAATCGGGCGAGACGGCGGACACGCTGGCCGCGCTCAAACACTGCAAGGCGGCCGGTCTCAAGACGGCGGGGATAATCAACGTGCCGACAAGCTCGATGGCGCGCGAGGTCGATCTCCTCATGTCGACCCATGCCGGACCCGAAATCGGCGTCGCATCGACCAAGGCGTTTACCTGCCAGCTCGCGGTGATGGCCGCCTTCGCCGCCAATCTGGCGCGGACCAAGGGAAAGCTGTCGCCCGAGGAGGAGCGCGATATCGTCGAACATCTGCTCGAAGCGCCGGCGTCGATGAACGCCGCGCTCGATCATGATGAGGATATCGCGGCGATGGCGGGGACAATCGCCCAGGCGCGCGACGTGCTCTATCTCGGCCGCGGTCCCGATTTCCCGATGGCGCTCGAAGGCGCGCTCAAGCTCAAGGAAATCAGCTATATCCATGCCGAAGGCTATGCGTCTGGCGAGATGAAGCATGGCCCTATCGCGCTGATCGACGACGACGTGCCGCTGATCGTCATCGCGCCGTCGGGGCCGCTGTTCGAAAAAACCGTATCGAACATGCGGGAAGCACAGGCGCGCGGCGCGCAGGTCGTGCTGATCTCAGACGCCGAAGGCATCACCAAGGCAGGCGAAGGCACGATCGCGACGATCGAGATGCCCAAGGTCCACCCGCTGATCGCGCCACTCGTTTACGCGATCCCGATCCAGCTGCTCGCCTATCATGTCGCGGTGGCGAAGGGGACGGACGTCGATCAGCCGCGCAATCTGGCGAAGAGCGTGACGGTTGAGTAGCGCGCTATTCGGTCTGACAAGGGGGACGAAACGGATGAAGATTCTGGCCTTCGCGGGGAGCAGCAGCCGTCGATCGATAAATCGGGCGCTCGCCCGCCACGCGCTTGGTCGGCTGAAGGATATTTTCCCAGCCGCCGAGGCCGAGCTCGCCGATCTCAATGATTTCGAAACACCGCTCTATAGCATTGATCGCGAGGAGGCGGAGGGCATTCCCGCCTCCGCCGACCGTTTCAGGGCGAAGATTCAGGAGGCCGATCTCATTCTGATATCCTTCGCCGAACATAATGGCAGCTACGCCGTCGCCTATAAGAATTTGTTCGACTGGATGTCGCGCCTCGAAGGCAAGGTCTATCAAGACAGCAAGCTTGTTTTGCTCTCTGCGTCACCGGGCGGACGCGGCGGCGCAACTGTCATGGAACATGCCACCGCGACCCTTCCGCATCATGGTGCCCAGATACTCGGGACGCTGTCCTTTCCCCGTTTCTACGATATTTTCGATATCGACCGGGGCGAGCTGCGGGATCGGGAATGGACCGGAAAGCTGGACGAGCTATTGAGCGAACTTGCCTGAGGAGACCGCCGATGCCCGCCAAGACCGAAAAGTTTCAGTTCACCGGCCAGTCGGGCCAGATTCTCGATGGCCGCCTCGAACATCCGGCGGGCCAGCTGCGCGCCGTCGCGCTGTTCGCGCATTGCTTTGCCTGCACCAAGCAGAGCCGCGCGGCGACACGGGTTGCGGGCGCGATGGCGGAGAAGGGGATTGCGGTCCTGCGCTTCGACTTTACCGGGCTCGGCGGCAGCGAGGGCGAATTCGCCAATAGCGGGTTCGAGGCCAATGTTGCCGATCTCGTAGCGGCGGCGAACGCGTTGCGCGACGATATCGGTGCGCCGTCGCTGCTGATCGGTCATAGCCTGGGCGGTGCGGCGGTGATCGCGGCGGCGGAATATATCGACGAAGTACAGGCCGTGGCCACTATCGGCGCGCCGTTCGATGTCGATCATGTGCTCGGCCAGCTTGGCGACGATCTCAAAAAGGTCGAATCGGAGGGCGAGGCCGAAGTGACGATCGGCGGCCGCGCCTTTCGCGTCGGACAGAATTTCGTCGCGCAGATGCACGATCAGCCGCAAAGACAGCGTCTTGCCGATCTCGGGCGCGCCTTGCTCGTCATGCATGCCCCGGGCGACGAGATTGTCGGCATCGACAATGCGAGCGAAATTTTCCTCGCCGCCAAACACCCGAAAAGCTTCGTCTCGCTCGACAAGGCCGATCATCTGCTGACGACCGAAGGATCGGGTCGGTATGTCGCGGGGATTATCGCCGCCTGGGCATCCGGCTATATCGATCCTGCCGAGACAGAAACCGACGAGCCGCCGCATGACGGTATCGTCACGGTAGAGACGGCGGGTGGCAAATTTACACAGCGCGTACGCGTCGGTTGGCATGATTTTCTCGCCGACGAGCCGCCCTCGATCGGCGGCGATGATCTCGGCCCGACGCCCTACGACCTGCTGCTTGCGGGCCTCGGTGCGTGCACCTCGATGACGATGAAAATGTATGCCGACCGCAAGAATATCCCGCTTGAAAGCGTCCATATCGAGCTCGAGCACAGCCGCGAACATATCGCCGATTGCGAAACGTGCAACAATCAGGAGAACCGCATCGATGTCATCGATCGCGCGATCCGCATGACCGGCGATTTAACCGAAAATCAGCGCGCCAGGCTGCTCGAGATCGCCGACAAATGCCCGGTGCACCGAACGCTCGAGAACCGCATCGATATTCACACGGCGGCGGTCGATTGAGAAAAAGCTGAGCTATCTGCCGGTCAATCAGCCGCCTCTCGCCAAAGCGATTTCAAGCCCCTAGATAGCCGTCCAGTTCCATCCACAACCGAAGTTGTTATGACCCTCGAACGTCTGACTCATCTCGAACGCCTTGAGGCCGAGAGCATTCATATCATGCGCGAAGTCGCCGCCGAGGCCGAAAAGCCGGTGATGCTCTATTCGGTCGGCAAGGATTCGGCGGTGATGCTCCATGTCGCCAAAAAGGCGTTCTATCCCGCGCCGCCGCCCTTCCCGCTGCTTCATGTGGATACGACCTGGAAATTCCAGGCGATGTACGAATTGCGCGATCGTTCGGCGCGCGAAGCCGGAATGGAATTGCTCGTCCACCAGAATCCCGAGGCGAAAGAGCGCGGCATAAACCCGTTCGATCATGGCCCGCTCCACACCGATATGTGGAAGACCGAGGGGCTCAAACAGGCGCTTACCGAATATGGTTTCGATGCGGCGTTCGGCGGCGCGCGGCGCGACGAGGAAAAGTCGCGCGCCAAGGAGCGGGTCTTCTCGTTCCGCACCGCCAATCATCGCTGGGACCCGAAAAGCCAGCGTCCCGAATTGTGGAAGCTCTACAATGCCCGCAAGGCGAAGGGCGAGAGCATGCGCGTCTTCCCGCTCTCCAACTGGACCGAGCTCGATATCTGGCAATATATCCATCTCGAAAATATCGAGATCGTCCCGCTCTATCTGTCGGCGAAACGCCCGACGGTCGAGCGCGACGGGCTGATCCTGATGGTCGATGACGACCGCTTCCGTTTCGAAGACGGCGAAGAAGTCGTCGAACGCTCGATCCGCTTCCGCACGCTCGGCTGCTATCCGCTGACCGGCGCCGTCGAAAGCGAGGCGGCGACATTGCCCGAGGTGATCCAGGAAATGCTGCTGACGACGACGAGCGAAAGGGAGGGCAGGGCGATCGACCACGACCAGGCGGCGTCGATGGAGAAGAAGAAGCAGGAAGGGTATTTTTGATGACCGGTAGCGACGTCATCTACAAGACCGACGATCTGATCGCCGAAGATATCGACGCCTATCTCGACCAGCATCAGCATAAATCGCTGCTGCGCTTCATCACATGCGGATCGGTCGATGACGGCAAGTCCACACTCATCGGCCGGCTGCTCTACGATTCGAAGATGATCTTCGAGGATCAGCTTGCCGCGCTTGAGGCCGACAGCAAGCAGGTCGGCACACAGGGGCAGGATATCGATTTCGCGCTGCTCGTCGATGGTCTCGCCGCCGAACGCGAACAGGGGATCACGATCGACGTCGCCTATCGCTTCTTCGCGACCGAAAAGCGCAAGTTCATCGTCGCCGACACGCCGGGGCATGAGCAATATACCCGCAACATGGTGACCGGCGCGTCGACCGCCGATCTCGCCGTCATCCTGATCGATGCGCGCAAGGGCGTGCTCATCCAGACGCGCCGCCACAGCTATCTCGCGCACCTGCTCGGCATCCGGAATATCGTCCTCGCGGTGAACAAGATGGACCTGGTCGATTACGAGCAAGGGACGTTCGACGATATTGTTTCGGATTATCGCGATTTCGCCGATGAGATCGGTATCGAGAAATTCGTCGCCATCCCGTTATCGGGCCTCAAGGGCGACAATATCGCGGCACCGGGCGACGCCATGCGCTGGTATGACGGGCCGGTGCTGCTCGATCACCTTGAAAATGTCGGCATCGATTATGACCGGTTGCGCAACCAGCCCTTCCGCATGGCGGTGCAATGGGTCAATCGCCCCGATCTCGATTTTCGCGGATTTGCCGGGATGATCGCGAGCGGCCGCATCGCGCCCGGCGATGCGGTGCGTGTGTTGCCTTCGGGCAAGATGTCGAGCGTCGAGCGGATTGTGACGATGAACGGCGATCTCGATCAAGCCGTTGCGGGACAGTCGGTGACTCTGACGCTCGCCGACGAGATCGATTGTTCGCGCGGCGACGTCATCGCCGCCGCCGATGCGCCGCCCGAAGTCGCCGACCAGTTCGAGGCGACCTTGGTCTGGATGTCCGACGAGCCGATGCTGCCCGGCCGCCCCTATGCGATGAAAATCGGCAGCAGCAATTGCCGCGCGACGGTCACCGATGAAAAATATCAGGTCAACGTCAACACGATGGAAAAGGCGCCCGGCAAGACGCTGGGACTTAACGGAATTGCCGTCTGCAATATCTCGACCGACAAGCCGGTGCCGTTCACCGCCTATGACGAGAACCCCGATCTCGGCGGCTTCATCCTGATCGACCGGATCACCAATGCGACCGTCGGCGCCGGGATGATCCATTTCGCGCTGCGCCGGTCGCAGAACATCCATTGGCAGGCGGTCGATGTTACGCGGGAGGCGCACGCCGAGCTCAAGGGGCAGCAGGCGAGATTGCTCTGGTTCACCGGGCTGTCGGGCTCGGGCAAATCGACGATCGCCAATCTTGTCGAGAAGAAGCTGCACGCTGCGGGACGGCACACCTTCCTGCTCGACGGCGACAATGTCCGCCATGGGCTCAACCGCGATCTTGGCTTTACCGATGCCGATCGCGTCGAGAATATCCGCCGCGTCGGCGAGGTCGCCAAGCTGATGACCGATGCCGGTCTGATCGTGATGACCGCCTTTATCAGCCCGTTCCGCTCCGAACGGCGGATGATCCGCAATATGCTGCCCAAGGGCGATTTCGTCGAAGTGTTCGTCGATACGCCGCTCGAAGTCGCCGAAGAACGCGATGTGAAGGGGCTCTACAAAAAGGCGCGCGCCGGCGAGCTCAAGAATTTCACCGGTATCGACAGTCCCTATGAGGAGCCCGACAACGCCGAGATTCGCGTCAACACGGTCGAGATGAGCGCCGAAGAGGCGGCGGATTATATCATCGCGCAGTTGTTCGGAGAGGGCTAAGCGTCATGCTGAACTTGATTCAGCATCCATTGGCTTCGCCGTTGCCGTTTAGGCCGGGACGATTGCGCTCATGGACCCTGAATCAAGTTCAGGGTGACGGGGAGCATGTATGAGCGAGGCTGCCTCCACAGTCGTAACCGGCGGATGCCATTGCGACGCGGTGCGTTTCGAGGCGCTGGTCCGCGAAATGCGGCCCGAAGTGCTAGACTGCAACTGCTCGATCTGCGCCAAGACCGGCTTCCTCCACCTCATCGTCGCGCATGATGATTTCGAGTTACTCAGCGGCCGCGATGCGCTGACCTCATACCGCTTCGGCAGCGGCACGGCCGAGCATCTGTTCTGCAAACACTGCGGTATCAAAAGCTTCTACCAACCCCGCTCGCACCCCGATGCCTGGAGCGTGAATTTGCGGGCGTTGGACGAGGAACATGGGCTTGAGGTGGATGTGGAGCCGTTCGATGGACGCGATTGGGAGAAAGCGAAGGCGGGGCTCTAGCAAGACGTTTTTCATTCCTCTTCAAATAACTCCCGCAAAAACACCGTCTCCACCGCGCGTCTGAGGTCATTGTTCGGCTTCTTTCGAAACCCGTGCCCTTCGTCGGCGAAAACCACATACCAGGTCGGCACGCCGTTCTCCCTCAACCCCTCGACCACCTGATCGCTCTCCGACAGCGGCACGCGCGGGTCGTTGGCGCCGGCCATCACCAGCATCGGCTTCGCGATCCGCGACAGGTTGTTCATCGGCGCGATGCGTTCGAACACCGCCGCCATTTCGGGGGTGCGCTCGTCGCCATATTCGCCGCGCCGCATATCGCGGCGATAGGCTTCTGTGTTCTGCAGGAAAGTGCGGAAGTCGCTGATGCCGTAGCGTTCGACGCCGCCGACCAGCCGGTCCGAATAATGGATCATCGCAGCGAGCGACATATAGCCGCCATAGCTTTGACCGTAGACGGCGACGCGATTTGCATCGAGGCCGGGCTGGGCGGCGATCCAGTCGAGCAGCGCGCCGATATCGCGGACGCTGTCTTCGCGCAGCGGGCCGTTGTCGAGATCGCGATATTCGGTGCCGTAGCCGTCCGAGCCGCGGACATTGGGCAGGATGACGGTCGCGCCGTGCGTATCGACGAATTATTGAGGGCGGGGGTTCGACCCGGGCCGGGTCTGGGCTTCGGGGCCGCCATGGATGTCGTGGATCACCGGGGTCGGCCCGGCCGCGTTCGCGGGGCGGTAGACGAACGCCGGGATCGAGCGCCCGTCGAAACTTTCGAAGCGGATCAGTTCCGGCTCGACCAGTTGATCCGGATCGAGCGGGCCGAGTTCGGACTGCGTCCAGCGCGTGAGCTCGCCCGAGGTCGCGCCCCAGACCCAGACATCGCCGGCCGACGTCGCGGTTTCCATGCCGATGGCGAGCCGCTCATTGTCCGGTGCGAAATCGAGCGCGGTGAGGACGCCGTTGGGAAGCTCGGGCTGCGGCAGCGCGCGCCGCGTCACGAAATCCTGCACGGTAACGCGCGAATAGCCGTCCTCGTTCGTCGACCAGGCGAGGATGCGGCCATCTTCGGAGAGTTCGAAGGTTTCGATGCCCCATTCGCTTTCGGGCGAGACGGGACGGGGTTCGCCGCCGCCGCGCGGATATTCGACGAGCCGCTCGGTGTCGCTCGTGCGGTTGGTGATCGCGAGCACGGCGCCGTCGTCGCGCGCGAAATGCGGTGCCATGTCGGTGCCGAGGCCTTGCGGAGAAAGCCGCCGCGTCTCGCCGCTCGCCATGTCGAGCAGGTGGATCGAGGCATCGCGGTTGGAGACGTAATTCTGGAGCAATATAGCGCTGCCGGCCGATGAAATGTCCGCTGGGAACATCGGCGTTTCATAGCTGGCCACCATCCGCCGGCTTTCCGGATCGGCGGGGTCGGCGGCGTAGATCGTATAGCCGCCCTCGCGGCCCGTGCTCGACCAGACCATCACGCTGCCGTCGGCGGCGAAAACCGGGCTGCTGTTGCGCGTCACTGC
>JABDLY010000127.1 GCA_013001755.1 Sphingomonadaceae bacterium | reverse complement strand
CGGCAGGAGAGGGGGGCAGAGCGAGCGGAAGCGAGCGTAAGGCCGCACGCGTGGTGCTCTTTCTCACGCTCGCTCTGCGCCCTCACCGGGCTCGGCTGCGACTCGCCGTCCTCTCCCTGAGCGGGAGAGGATTTAGACCTTGATCCCACGCACCCTGTCCGCCACGGTTGACGCGAACGTAAAGCATTGGAGAAGCCCGCCATGGCCGATTATGAAATGATCAAACTCGACATCGCCGACGCTATCGCGACGATCACGCTCAACCGGCCCGAGCGGCTCAACGCGATGCCGCCGGCGATGGCTGACGAGGTTTCGGCGGCGCTCGATGCCGCGCTCGAAGGCGGCGCGCGCGCCGTGGTTATTACTGGCGAAGGCAGGGCGTTTTGCTCGGGCGCCGATCTGGCGGGCGGCGGCGGGAGCCGCGATCGCAGCGAGGGTGTCGGTGGCGGCGATGCGGCCAAGGCGTCGCTCGACGGCCATTATAATCCGATGATGAAGAAGCTGGCCGAGCTGCCCGTTCCCGTCATCACGGCGGTCAAGGGACCGGCGGCGGGCGTCGGCTGTTCGGTCGGGCTGTCGGGCGATTTCGTGATTTGCGGCGAATCGGCCTATTTCCTGCAAGCCTTCGTCAACATCGGCCTCGTGCCCGATGGCGGCGCATCGTGGATGCTGCCGCGGCTGATCGGCAAGGCGCGCGCCTATGAAATGATGATGCTCGGCGAGAAAATTCCGGCGGAAAAGGCGCTCGATTGGGGCATGGTCTACAAGATCGTCGCCGACGATGCGCTGATGGACGAAGCGCAAGCGCTGGCCCAGCGGCTGGCGAAAGGCCCGACCAAGGCGCTCGGCATCATGCGGCGCACCGCGATGGAGAATCTCGAACGCAGCTATGGCGCCGGGCTCGACGCCGAAGCCGATGCCCAGCGCGAGGCCGGCAACAGCCAGGACGCCGTGATCGGCGCGGTTGCGTTCCTCAAGAAAGAGAAGCCGCAGTTTACGGGGAAGTAAACCTTCTCCCATGGGGAGAAGGATACGCAGCCTTGTGAGCGCAGCGAACTAGGCGGAGTTGAATGAGGGGGGTGCGCCCTGCCGATAGCGCGCAACCCCTCACCCAGCTCGTTCTAAATTCGCTCCGCTCATCAAGAACTCGGTATCCCTCTCCCATGGGAGAGCGTTTGCATAGCGCCCACCCTCCACTGTAAACCCACCCAATGACCGACAAACCGACCAAATCCGACTGGACCGAGCGCGCCGCCAAGGAAGTCAAAGGCCGCGATCTGACTTGGGACACGCCCGAGGGTATCGCCGTCGAGCCTGTCTACGACGCCAGCGATGCACTCGACCCGGGCCTGCCCGGCTTCGAACCGTTCACGCGCGGGCCCTATGCCTCGATGTATACCGGCCGCCCGTGGACGATCCGCCAATATGCGGGCTTCTCGACCGCCGAGGAATCGAACGCCTTTTACCGCCGCAACCTTGCCGCGGGCCAAAAGGGACTCTCGGTCGCCTTCGATCTTGCCACCCATCGCGGCTACGACAGCGATCATCCGCGCGTTGTCGGCGATGTCGGCAAGGCGGGTGTGGCGATCGATACGCTTGCCGATATGAAAATCCTGTTCGACCAGATCCCGCTCGATCAGATGAGCGTTTCGATGACGATGAACGGCGCGGTCATCCCGGTGATGGCCTTTTACATCGTTGCTGCCGAAGAGCAGGGCGTGGCGCCGGATCAGCTTCAGGGCACGATCCAGAACGATATCCTCAAAGAATTCATGGTGCGGAATACGTACATATACCCGCCCGAACCCTCGATGCGGATCGTCGGCGATATCATCGCCTATGCCGCCGAAAACATGCCGCGCTTCAACTCGATATCGATCAGCGGCTATCATATGCACGAGGCCGGGGCGACGGCGGTGCAGGAGCTTGCCTATACGCTCGCCGACGGCATGGAATATGCCCGCGCGGTCGTGAAGCGCGGGCTGCCGATCGATAGCTTCGCGCCGCGGCTTTCCTTCTTTTTCGGCATCGGCATGAATTTCTTCATGGAGGTCGCCAAGCTGCGCGCCGCGCGCAAGCTCTGGCACTCGATCATGGAGGATATGGGCGCCGAGAACCCGAAGTCGAAGATGCTGCGCACCCATTGCCAGACGAGCGGCGTCTCGCTCACCGAGCAGGACCCCTATAACAACGTCATCCGCACGACGATCGAGGCGATGGCCGCGACATTGGGCGGGACGCAGAGTTTGCATACCAACAGCTTCGACGAAGCCGTCGCACTACCCACCGACCGCTCGGCACGGATTGCACGCAACACGCAGCTGATCCTCCAGGACGAAAGCGGCATCTGCAACGTCGCTGATCCGCTCGGCGGCTCTTATTATGTCGAGCAGCTGACCCAGCAGCTTGCCGACAAGGCGTGGGAACTGATCGAAGAGGTCGAGGAACATGGCGGGATGACCAGGGCGGTCGCCGAGGGTCTGCCCAAGCGACATATCGAGGAGGCTGCCGCCGCCAAGGCCGCCGCCGTCGATCGCGGCGAGACGGCTATCGTCGGCGTCAACAAATATCGCCGTGAGACCGAAGACGAGCTCGACATCCTCGATATCGATAATGCCCGCGTGCGGCGCGACCAGATTGCACGGCTGGAAAAGACGCGCGCCGAACGCGATAGCGATACGGCGCAGGCGGCGTTGGCGGCGATGACCGAGGGCGCGAAGGGCGACGGCAACCTCCTCGCGCTGGCCGTCGAATGCGCCCGCGCCCGCTGCACGCTCGGCGAGATTTCGGCGGCGATGGAAGATGCCTTTGGCCGCTATGACACGGTGCCAACGCCGGTCAGCGGCATCTATGGCGGCGCCTATGACGGCGATCCGCGCTGGGTACGCGCCGAGGAGGGGGTCGACGCGCTCGAACGGCGGCTCGGGCGCAAGCCGCGGATGATGGTCGCCAAGATGGGGCAGGACGGCCATGACCGCGGTGCCAATCTCGTTGCCAGCGCCTTTGCAGATCTCGGCTTCGAGATCGTCAGCGGCCCGCTGTTCCAGACGCCGCAGGAAACCGCCGGATGGGCAGTCGAGAAAGACGTCGATGTCGTCGGCGCATCGAGCCTTGCCGCGGGCCACAAGACGCTGATCCCCGAACTGATCCAGAAACTTGGTGATGCCGGCCGGGCGGATATCAAGGTGATCGCCGGCGGCGTGATCCCGGCGCAGGATTATGATTTCCTGCGCAAGGCCGGCGTAAAGGCGATCTTCGGCCCGGGGACCAACCTCGTCGATGCCGCAGGCGAGGTCCTCCAGCTATTGGGTCACAACCTGCCTCCGTTGGAGGAGGCCGCGGAGTGAATTTCCCCCTTTTCGTTACTCTCAACTTGTTTCAGGGTTCATCCGTCAATTTGCGATGTCGTCGCGGGAGGAAAAATGGATGCTGAAACAAGTTCGGCATGACGAAGAGAGAAATATCCGCACCGATTGGACACGCGAGGAAATCTCGGAACTGTTCGACCTGCCGTTTCACGAACTGATGTGGCGGGCGCAAACCGTTCATCGCGAAAACCATTCGGCGGGCGAGGTGCAGCTGTGCACTTTGCTGTCGATCAAGACCGGCGGCTGCCCCGAGGATTGCGGCTATTGTTCGCAATCGGTCCACGCAGACAGCGGTGTCGAGGCGACGAAGCTTATGGACGTCCGCCAGGTGCTGCAATCGGCGGCGCAGGCCAAGGATGCGGGATCGCAGCGCTTCTGTATGGGCGCGGCCTGGCGCAACCCCAAGGACCGCGACATGCCCGCGATCGTCGAGATCGTGAAAGGCGTACGCGATATGGGGCTCGAGACGTGCATGACGCTCGGCATGCTGACGCCGAAACAGGCCGATATGCTCGCCGAGGCCGGCCTCGACTATTACAACCACAATATCGATACCTCGCCAGAGCGTTACGAAGAGATCATCACGACGCGCAGCTTCGAGGAGCGGCTCGCTACGCTGGAGAACGTCCGCGAGGCCGGGATCAACGTCTGTTCGGGCGGCATCGTCGGCATGGGCGAGACGCGTGAGGATCGCGTCGGCTTTGTCCATGCGCTGGCGACATTGGAGCGGCACCCGGAGAGCGTTCCGGTCAACGCGCTGGTGCCGGTCAAAGGTACGGTGCTCGGCGATATCCTGCACGACGTGCCCGAGGCAAAGATCGATGATCTGGAGTTCGTGCGGACCTGCGCCGTCGCGCGGATTACGATGCCGAAATCGATGGTGCGCCTGTCGGCGGGGCGCGAGAGCATGAGCGAGGCGGTGCAGGCGTTGTGCTTTATGGCCGGGGCGAACAGCATCTTCACCGGCGACAAGCTGCTGACAACGGGCAATCGCGGCGACGATGCCGATGCGGCGTTGTTCGAGAAGCTGGGGCTGGCGCCGCTGGAAGGCGAAGAACCGATGCGGGCGGAAGCGATGGAGGCGGCGGAGTGATTCCCTTTACGTCATTGCGAGCGCAGCGGGCCGAAGGCGACCGCAGGTCAACCAATCCAGAGCCACAAGCGATGTCGCCAGCCGCTCTGGATTGCTTCGTCGCTTCGCTCCTCGCAATGACGAAAGTTCGCGCAATATGATCGTCGCTCTCCTCTTCGCCATGCAGTTCGAGGCCAATGCCGAAACCTGCGCCGATATGGGCAATTTGCCGCAGCAGCCGATGAATGCCTGCGCCCATTGGGAATATGAGCTCGCCGATGCCGAGCTCAACGATGTCTGGGAGCAGGCGATCGAATATGCGCGCAATTATTTGAACCACGACGATATGAACGACGGCCGTCCGAGCGGAGCGCAACGGCTTCTCGCAGCCCAGCGCGCCTGGATCACGCTGCGCGACGAGCATTGCGCGGTCTACAGCTATCATATGCGCGGCGGCAGCGCCGAGCCGCTGCTCTATCACGGTTGCCGGACGAGCATGACGCGCGCGCGGACAAGCGAGCTGCGCGATCTGATGGTGGAGGACCAATAAATTTCAGTTAGCGCTCCTCAAAATTCCGATAAATTGGGAGGCGACGGTCGGTTTGCGAATGCTGCCACGCTAATCTGGATGGTATTCTGGGCAGCATGGGGTTTGTATGATTTGGTTGTCCCAAACAGTTGCTCGCCGACAACAGCATGCCTGATGTTGGCGGCCGCCGGTTACGCTCTGCTGTTTTCGACACTACCGGCAATGATTTGGATGGTGTTTCGATTTTGGCGCTCCGATAGTTGGGTGCTCGACATCGGAAAGGGAATACTGGTTTGGTTGGCTTCGGCTGGCTATTTTGTCGTTGTTTTTCTGATCTTTGGATCGGTGATCTTCTTTCCCAATTCGCTTTCAGAGTCTCAGCAATTTTTGCTAGTTTCCATCATTCTTATGCTGTCGTTCGTCGGATATTGGTGCATCTGCCGTGCAGTTGGCAGACGCTTCGCAGCTGCCGATTAGTGAGGTCTGAATAATGTTCAACAAAATCCTGATTGCCAATCGCGGCGAGATTGCGTGCCGGGTTATCCGCAGCGCGCAGAAAATGGGAATCGCCACCGTTGCGGTCTATTCCGACGCCGATGCGCGCAGCCCGCATGTCGAAATGGCGGACGAGGCGGTGCATATCGGGCCTTCGCCCGCTGCCGAAAGCTATTTGCTCGCCGACAATATACTCGAAGCGGCGAAGGATACCGGCGCGGAGGCTATCCACCCTGGCTATGGTTTTCTATCCGAGCGCGAGAGCTTCGCCGTGGCGTGCGCCGAACACGATATCGCCTTTATCGGCCCGCCGCCGGGCGCCATCGCGGCGATGGGCGACAAGATCGAATCGAAGAAGCTCGCCAAAAAGGCCGGCGTCAGTGTCGTTCCCGGCCATGTCGGCGAGATCGACGATACCGAACATGCGGTGAAGATTTCCTCCGAAATCGGCTATCCGGTGATGATGAAGGCGTCGGCGGGCGGCGGCGGCAAGGGAATGCGGCTGGCCTGGAACGACGAGGAATGCCGTGACGGATTGGAACGTGCCGTCAACGAG
>JABDLY010000061.1 GCA_013001755.1 Sphingomonadaceae bacterium | reverse complement strand
GCCCTGCGCGCTCCAATAATCGTGGAGGCGCAGGATCAGGCGCTGGAAACTCAGGGGTGACGAATCGCCCAAAACACGGTGCCTTCGCAGTTGCGGAATCGCCGTGCGGATTGGCCCAGCAGGCCGTGAGGGTCAAGCAAAACACTCCCACCCGCGCCCGCTTGCAGCCACGTGTTTTACATCTATAATACAGTGATGCGTTTTACGCCCCTCCGCATCGTTCTAGGCCTGCTCCAACTGTTGCTGGCCGTAAGCTTCCTTGGCGGCTCGATGATCTGGTGGGTGCTCGGCTGGGACGACGCGCTGACCATTGAAGGCCGCGCGCTTGCAGTGAGCGAGGCACCGGCGGAACTCGGCCAGGGCTGGCCGGCCTATGGCGGCGATGCCGGCGGCAACCGCTATGCCGCCGCCGATCAGATTACACCTGGGAATGTCAATGATCTGGAAATCGCATGGACGCATCGGAGCGGCACGCTCGAAGGGCGGAGCGAGGAGGCGCTCTCGCGAACCGCGTTCCAGACGACGCCCATCCTTGTCGAGGATTCGCTATTCTTCTGCACGCAGTTCAACGAGGTTATCGCCGTCGATCCGGGCAGCGGCGAGGAAAAATGGCGGCATGATCCCGAAGTCCCCACCGATGGCCGGCCCGGCAACCAGTTCACCTGTCGCGGTGTCTCGCACTGGCTAGATAGTGCGGCAGGGCCAGAGGCAAGCTGCGCCGCGCGGATTTTCATGGGCACCGTCGATGCGCGGCTGATCGCGCTCGATGCGCGAACCGGAGAGCCGTGCGACGATTTCGGCGATGGCGGGGCCGTGCGCGTGGAACCGAATATGTCGCTCCGCTGGCCGGGCGAATGGCAGATCACCTCCGCCCCTGTAATTGTCGGCGATGTCGTTATAGTCGGCACGTCGATCAGCGACAATCTGCGCACCGAAGCGCCCGAAGGAACCGTCCACGCCTATGACGCGCGCACGGGAGAAGAAGCCTGGAGCTTCAATCCGGTGCCGCGCGATCCCGACGATCCCGCGCGCGCGACATGGGCGGGCAATTCCGCCGATCGCGTCGGTCATGCCAATGTCTGGTCCAGCATGTCGGTCGACCGGGAGCGCGGCCTCGTCTTCCTGCCGACATCGAGCGCCAGCCCCGATTATTTCGGCGGCCATCGCGGCGGAGATAACCGTTACGCCAATTCGGTCGTCGCGCTGAACGGCGAAACGGGAGAGGTCGTATGGCATTTCCAGACCGTGCACCACGATGTCTGGGATTATGATCTGCCGGCCCAACCGAACCTCGTTCAAGTCTGGCGTGATGGCGAAGCGCATGACGTCGTCGTACAGGTTACGAAGACCGGGCTGGTTTTCGTGCTCGACCGCGCCACGGGCACCCCCTTTTTGCCGATTGAAGAACGCGCCGTACCGCAGGGCGGCGTGGAGGGAGAGCTGTTGTCGCCGACGCAACCTTTCCCCTTAAACACTCCGCCCGTTGTGCCCAGCCGCCACACGGCATGGTCTGCCTTTGGCATTACGCTCTGGGACAGGCTCGCCTGCGCCGCGCAATTTCGAGCGCTGCGCAATGATGGCCTGTTTACGCCGCCAACCACCGAAGGGACGCTCGCTTATCCGTTCTCCGGCGGCGGCGCCAATTGGGGCGGCGCGGCTTTCGACCCCGCCCGTAATTTGCTTGTCATCAATATGAGCAACGCTGCGGCCGCACTGCATCTCATTCCCAATGCGGAAAACGAGCCCGAAGCCGATAGTATCTCCGAAGCGGCGGAATATGCGCCGATGGAAGGCGTGCCTTATGGCATGACGCGGGAACTTATGGTCTCGCCCCTCGGCCTGCCCTGCACAGCGCCGCCCTGGGGGATATTGGCGGGCATCGATCTAGCGAGCGGCGATATCGTCTGGCGCAGGCCGCTGGGCACGACCGAAGACCTGGCACCCGGCGGGCTAGCCCTCGGATTCGGCACCCCGAATTTTGGCGGGCCGGTCGTCACGGCGAGCGGTTTGGTCTTCATCGGCGCGGCAATGGACGATTATCTCCGCGCCTTCGATGTCGAGACCGGCGAAGAACTTTGGAAAGCCAGGCTGCCGGCGGGCGGCCAGGCGACGCCGATGAGCTATGAATGGCAAGGCCGGCAATATGTCGTGATCGCCGCCGGGGGCCATTCGCGTGTCGGAACGCGAACCGGCGATCATCTGGTCGCCTTTGCCTTGCCCCGGTAACACTACTCCGCCGCGACCGCCTCGCGCATCGGCTCGACCGTCACCGGCGTGCCGTTGAGTACGGCATTGCCCGATACCGGATCGAGCGCCTCGGGGTCGGTGAGGTCGTTGATCGACACGCCCGGTTTCTCGCCCGCTACCGACAGCTGCACGCCATCGCGGCCATGGCCGAAGCCGTGGGGAATCGAAATCACGCCCGGCATGACATCCTCGCTGATCTCGGCCGGTAACTGAATCGCGCCGACGCGGCTTGCCACCGTCACCACATCGCCATCGCTTATCGCGCGCGGCGCGGCATCATCGGGGTGGATCATCGCGGTGCAGCGTTCGGGGCCCTTGAGCAGCCGGCGGCTGTTGTGCAGCCAGCTGTTGTTGTTGCGGACATGGCGGCGGCCGATCAGCCGCAGCGTATCGGGCGTTTCGCCCGCGAGACCGGCGGCGAAGCGGTGCAGGTCTTCGAGGCAAAGCTCAGGCGCGCAGTGAATTTTCTTGTCAGGCGTCTGGAGCCGTTCGGGGAAGCGCGGTTCATGTTCGCCAAGGTCGATCCCGTCCTCGGAGGCTTCGACCGTCGCCAGATCGAGCCCGTGCGGCCCGGCTTCCAGCATCGCGTCGAGCGCTTCGCGCGGCGTCCGGATGTTGCGCCTTTCCTGCCCCTTGGCCGAGGCGATGGCGCGAGCCATTTCGGCGACGATCTCCCAATCGGATTTCGCGCCCTCCTCCATTTCCAATGTCGGCTGCGAATAGCAGGCGAAATTGCGCACCGCGATCGGGCCGAGGAACAGCGGATAATGGTCCTTTTCTAGCGGCCCGCAGGGTGGCAGGATATAATCGGCATGGCGCGTCGTGGCGGTGACGTACATGTCGATCGAGACTATGAGTTCTAGGCTTTCGAGCGCCGCATCGAGCGCTTCGCCGCCCGGCGCCGAGAGCACCGGATTGCCCGCCAATGTGAAGAGCGCGCGAATTTGCCCCTCGCCCGGCGTCGCGATTTCCTCGCCGAGCGTCGCCGTCGGCAGTTCGCCGAGCGCCTCGGGATGATCGCCGATCCGGCTGCGGAAGCGATCGTAGCTGCCGCGTCCGGTATTGGCGACGATATCGACCGGCGGATTGGAAAACATCATCCCGCCCTCGGCATCGAGGCTGCCCGTCGCGATGTTCAGAAGCTGGATCAGCCACAGGTTGAGCGTCCCGAAATCCTGCACAGACACGCCGATCCGGCCATAGACGATACCCGGCCCCTCGCCCGCCAGTTCGGCGGCAAGCGCGCGGATCGCCGCCTCCTCTATCCTGCAATGAGCGGAGAGATCGGCAATGCCGAACGCGCGGAGCGCCGCCCAGGCGCCCTCCCAGCCGCTGTCGAGCATCGGCGCGAGACGGCCGGGATCGACCAGCCCCGCTTCGTCCATCGACAGCAGCAGCGCGATAAAGAAAGCCGGGTCGGTTCCCGGGCGGATGAAGTGATGCTCGTCGGCGATCTTCGCGGTTTCGGTGCGCCGCGGATCGATTGTGATCAGCCGCCCGCCGCGCGCCTGCAACGCCTCGATGCGCTTTTTCACATCGGGCACGGTCCAAACGCTGCCGTTCGAGGCAAGCGGATTGCCGCCGACGATCAGCATCGTCCGCGTCCGGTCGATATCGGCGATCGGGAACAGCGCATTATGGCCATACATCCACATCTGGACGATCTGGTGCGGGATCTGGTCGAGCGTCGAGGCCGAATAGTCGGTCGTCTCGCCGAGCGCCTTGCGCAAATCGCGAAACTGCGTCGTTATGCTGTAATTATGTGCGGTCGGGTTGCCCTTGTAGACGCCGATGCGCTTGCCATGCTCGGCCAGCGCCGCGACCTTGGCAGCGATCTCCGAATAGGCCTGTTCCCAGCCGATTTCCTGCCATTCTCCGTCCACTTTCTTCACCGGACGCCGCAGCCTGTCGGGGTCGTTCTGCAGATCGGCGAGCGCCGTCGCCTTGGGGCATATATGGCCGCGGCTCAGCACATGATCGGGATTGCCGCGGATCGAGAGTATCTCCCTCCCCTCGACCTCGACGAGCACACCGCAATTGGCTTCGCAGATATGGCAGGTGCGTTTGTGGACGGTCGGCGCTTGCGCGTCTGACATGGCGGCTCTCCCTTTGCGGCGACGCTACCGAAGAAAATCGATGCAATCCAGCAGCGTTCAGCGTTGACGTGGGCTGCATTTCGCCGGAATAGGGGAGCGTGTTCTGGCGTCCTTTCCACATCCTTGCCGGCCTGATCGCGCTATCATCGCTCGCCGCCGCGCCGGCAATGGCCGATATAGCGCCGCCGCACGCGTCCGCCTCGTCCGACACCCAGCTCGAACAAGGCGCACCGCAGCCCGCAATCTGGCTGCTTTCCGATAGCGACACGCGTATCTGGCTGTTCGGCACGACGCATGTGCTGCCGAGCAATTTCGCCTGGCGCAGCCCCGATCTCGACGCGATTATCGCCGAGGTCGACGAGCTGGTCCTCGAAACCTCCGACGAAGAAGTGCTCGCCAAGCCGAGCCTGATATCGGGCATGATGGAGCGCGAGGCGCCGCTTTCGATCCTGTCGCGGATATCGCCCGAATACCGCTATCGCCTGCAATTGATGGTGAAGGGCCTGCCGATTGCGCTCGAACAACTCGACGGGCTCGAAACCTGGGCCGTCGGCTTTCTGCTGATCGGCATGTCGTCAGGCGATATCTATGGAGATCCCGAGACCGGGGGCGAACTCTCAGGCGTTGAAGAGCAACTGACCGAGATTTTTACGGGCATCGACAAGCCGATCAGCGGCGTCGAGACGAGCCTTGGCCAGCTCGGTTTCCTACGGTCGATTTCCGAAGACGGGCAGCGCGAATTTCTCGAGGCGTTGGTCGAGACGGCTGTCTTGCCCGAAGAAGGCGAAGAGGAAATCGATCCGGTGCGCGATCCCTGGGTGTCGGGCGATGTCGCCATGCTCGATAGCGAGTGCGACAATGAGCAGAATTTCCCGCCCGAATTGCAGGAAGTCCTGCTTCGCCAGCGCAATCTCAACTGGATAGAATGGCTCATCGATCGGCTCGACCGGCCCGGCGATGTGCTCTTTGCGGTCGGCGCCTGCCACCTTGCCGGATCGGTATCGGTCCAGTCGATGCTCGCCGAACGCGGGTTATCGGCCGAGCGGGTCCACTGAAGCGCGCAGGATGCGTGCCCCGCAGCGCCGCGCGAAAATAAACAGCGCCCGCGCGATACGGCTTTCACCGCACTGCGAAGCCGATTAGGGAATCGTCATGACAAAGCTCTTCGCACCGATCATCGCGCTTTCGGCGCTTCTGCTCCAATCCTGCGCGCCGATCGCACAGACGCAAGGCCCGGCATCGACGGCATCGACGATGATCGGCGATGCTCCGGCATTATGGCGCGTTGCCGACGAAGATACGACGATCTGGCTGTTCGGAACGATCCATGTTCTCCCCGTCGGCTTTGAATGGCGCAACGCGCGGATCGACGCCGCCGTCGCCGCTTCGGACGAATTGATCATCGAAACCGTGCTGTCGGGCGAAACCAGCGAATCGGCGATGCTGTTGATGCGGCTCGGCGTCGCGCCCAACCTGCCGCCGGTTGCCGAACGTATCCCGGCCGAGCATCGCGAGCAGCTCGCGGCGATGATCGCGCGCGGACCCTTTCCCGAGACATTCCTCAATGGCCTCGAAACCTGGGCGGCGTCGCTGATGCTCGTCGGCGTGACGCTCAACGATCTCGGCCTCGATCCAAGCAACGGCGTCGAAGACCAGCTCCAGCTCGCTTTCCAGCTTGCCGACAAACCGATCTCGGGCTTCGAGACTCCGGCGCAGCAGCTTGGTTATTTCGACGACCTTCCCGAGGACGCGCAGCGGCAGTTCCTGTTGACGGTGATCGACACACCCGCCGATATCCGCGCCGAGTTCGACGGCATGCTCGAAGCCTGGGTCCATGGCGACGAGGCGGCGATCGCCGCGACCTTCGACGATGAGCTGCAAATCTCCGAGATCCTTCGCGAGGCGCTGCTGACGCGGCGCAACGCCGATTGGGCGCGCCAGATCGCCGCGCGGCTCGACCGGCCGGGAACAGCGTTCATCGCCGTCGGAGCAGGGCATCTGGTCGGCCGCGATTCGGTCCAGCAATTTCTCGCCGAGGCGGGGATTGAGACGCAGCGAATCCAGTAAGCACGCGGCTTGCCAAGCCGCTCCCCTCCCACTATATCCCCCGCTTCTCCGCCATGGCCCCCTGGAGGCGTGGCGGTTTTGTTTTGAACCATTAGCGAATTTGGAGACATGCGATGAGCGATCTGCTGACGCTGTCGGCTGAAGCGCGCGAGCGAGCAGGCAAGGGAGCCTCTCGCGCTATCCGCCGCGAAGGCCGAGTGCCCGCCGTGATCTACGGCGACAGTAAAGACCCCGAACCTATTCACGTCGAAGAGCGCGAGCTCATGAAACTGCTCCATACGGGCCATTTCATGAACAGCCTCGTCGAAGTCGATCTTGGCGGTGCGAAATCGAAGACACTGCCGAAAGACGTGCAGTTCCACCCGGTTTCGGATCGCCCGATCCATGTCGATTTCCTCCGCATTGGCGCGGGTGCGACGATCACGCTCGATATTCCGGTCAGCTTCGTCAATCACGAAGAATCGCCCGGCCTCAAGCGCGGCGGCGTTCTCAACGTCGTGCGGCATGAGCTCGAGCTGACCTGCCCGCCTGACAATATCCCGAGCGAGATCGTTATCGAACTCGATGGGCTCGAAGTCGGCGATTCGGTACACATCTCGCAGATCGATCTGCCCGAAGGCGTTACCTCGGCGATCGACGATCGCGACTTCACCATTGCCGGCGTCGTGGCGCCGTCCGCGCTCAAGCGCGCCGACAGCGAAGACGAGGAAGGCGAAGGCGAAGAGGGCGAAGGCGAAGAAGGCGAAGAGGAAGTTGGTGCAGCCGACGTCCCGACCACTGCCCAGGGCAGCGGCGACGACGAAAGCGGCGAGGACTAAGCTCGAACTGTGTTCAGCGCCATTCCTGCGAAAGCGGGAATGGCGCTTTCAAGCACCACCGCCATCCCGGCGAAAGCCGGGATCTCCCTCCGCTATGCGAAACGGTTCTACCGAGCCGATGGAGATCCCGGACCAAGTCCGGGATGACGGTTATTTTTTGCTGGGCTAGAGAGATCCAATGCAACTCTGGACAGGTCTCGGCAATCCGGGTGCGGAACATGCGATGCACCGCCACAATGTCGGCTTCATGGCGGCCGATGCGATCGCCGAGGTCCACGGC